>CAUGNQ010000016.1 GCA_959600835.1 uncultured Collinsella sp.
CAGTCCTGCGCAAGACGAAGGCCACATTAAGTGGCCTTCTTTGCGTGCGGAACTCGCGACACTACCCGCGAACAACCCTCGGTGCACAGCGCCAAGGCTGGCCGGCCACCGGCCGCGGGGCGGCTGAAAATCTTAAACGCTGCAAGGATGGTGCGGCTGCGCGAGAGCGCGGTTTGGTTAGCTGGGCTCCCGCAAATATAATAGCTAGCCAACTTTGCGGCTGAGTCTTCTATCCTTGAGCGCGTGCCAAGCTTGGCGCAGCGTTTTCACATCGCTTTCTGATAAGCCTAGCCCTTCCACAAGTAGTTTGGCATCTACATAGTCTAGAAGACGCTCAACTTCCCCAGCGCGAGCTAGTCTATCAGCTTTCTCAAAGTCCCATTTGATTGAAGCTTTGAACGGAATCGGAAGATCTCTGGCCTCACTCGGTTCGAACGTGAGCACGCCTCCGCCATAGCTCCTCCCCATTAGTTCGCTGCAAAGAAACGTGTAAGAGTTGTTGAAGGATACTGCAACTGACCTTCCGTCTACGTTCTCTGCAAAGCGCACCTTGTGTAGCGTGTCCGTAGTATGGACATCGGCCTCGTTAAGGACAATTCTCGGATATGAGCCGACCTGTCGGTAGAAGAAAGCGTCTGGTTTCCATGACGTCGGCACGCGCCACCAAGGCTTGCGAACGCGACATTTGTAGTTCTGATCAACGCCGGCTTCTTCTCCCTGTTTGATGTACTTTGTGTCAGCGGGTGTCAAGTCGTTCTCGTCTGGTAGGAACAAAAGTACGTTTCGCTGCAATTCAAGCTGACGATTGAAGTCTTTGCCCGTCAACGAGAGACCGTCGAGTTGGAAAGAACGACTGATAATCCCAATGCAAGACTGCTCAATTCGCCGTGCATGAGCCTTATCGTTGCTTTGGAGGAAGAAAGAATTTTGTCCACTGACTAGTCCAACGTTAACGTCAAAGAGATCAGACGCTTGGGAAACGCTGGGCAACTTCTTGATATCTTGAAGCAGGTCAAGGGCGTTTTCGGACAGGAAATATCCCTGCCACTTCATAGAACCCGGCAACTTCCTTTTTGCAGGTTCCTCCTCGAGAGATTTCTGCGTTAAGGATCTGAGCGCTTCCGCGTCCTCGGTTTCGATTACCCTTATGACGCCCTTTTCATTTGAGGTGCGCTCGGCAAGCAGGAGGATTACTTCCTGTTGGATGCCCTCGAAGATGAGCTTTTTAAACGTGATGACCGTAATTCGCTCAAAACGCTGCATGAGGAACGACCGGGTCTCAGCCGCATACTTAACTTGAAAGAGCTCGGCGGGAATTACCATAGCGAGCCTGCCATTTTCGGCAAGCAGGTGACAGCATACGACCAGGAAGGGGAGCCATATGTTGGTGAGGCGGTTGGGGTTGAACCCGTATGAACGCATAAGCTCAAAAGCAACCTCGCGATATTCCTCGGAGAAATCTTGATAGCGGATGAATGGAGGATTGCCCACCACGACATCAAAGGGACCGCTTAGCGCGTCGTCCTCCTTGCAGAGTCCAAAGAAATCCCCGGTTATGATTGTCCCGCCCCGAGAAGCTGCCTTTGAGGCTTCTTTCCGATAGAGTTCAACTCCAGTTACTTGGTTGCAAGCCTCGTTGCTAGACGCTCCAAGGGCTTGCAACCTTTTTACGGCGCATGACGAAATTGCCCCGTCACCACAGCTGGGCTCAAGGACTGTAGCCTTAGGGGATGTTATCGCCCAATCGCATAGAAACTTGGCGACATTAATAGGCGTATAGTAGCCACCCCTGAGCTTGTCGTCGTTGCCGGTCATCCCTCAGCCCGCTCCTTTAACTGGTTATCCAACTCGTAAAGTTCATCGACAAGCCGCTCAAGCGAGTTCTTCGCGGCCTCAATCGACCTGGAGTAAAGCTCTTTGTCGCCGGGAAGTATGGCTTCATCTCGCTTCGCAATGAAAGAGCGCGCTTGCTTCACCAAGCACGTTATTCTCTCATGCGCTGCCACCTCCTCAGGGTCGGAAAAATCGATTCTCCTAATCGGGACATCTTCAATGAACTGTTTGCCGTGTGAATAGTACTCGCCACCAAACAAGCTTGTCCTATGGCGGACAATAGATTCTACAAACCAGTGACAGAGGACGGCCTGAACATACTCGATACTTTCAGGCGCATCGTCCAGCATCTCAAGTCCGTAGTATGGTCCGTTCCCGCCTCCCGTGAACATGACCGACCCTGTTGTGTCGAGTGAGTATTTAGGGCCAAGAGAAAGAACGGACCAGATAAGGTGTTCCTTGCCAGAAAATCTGTTAATGCTCTGCGAGCGGCCAAAACGATGCCAGTCGCCTCCTTGCAAGCGGGGAGAAAACGCCCTCTGCTTAAGAAGCGGTTCCAGGTGCGACAGGTACTCAAATGCTTTCGGGTACTCTTTTGCGATTTGGCTTAAAGGTATCAGCTTGGCGGAGCCACTCTCGAATGAATAAGGGAAGATGATGAGGCGATTGGCCCGTATCTCTCCCAGTGGTTCAAGCACTACGTCCAGCAGGCATGGATGGCAGATGCTTTCCTCGACAATGGAGTCATACCCTAGGTAGTCTTTGAAATAAACGAGTCCGTTCTCAACTCGCTCAGGCTTGATGATATAGGCCCCGTCGTTGCTAGTTTGAAGTCCGACGAATACTTTTGCCAAAGATGACAACGGCGAGCATTTGGCGGCAATCTTCGAGAGGTGATCTTCTATAGCTTCGGGCTGGAACGCCCAGGGCTCAGCGGTCAGCATTGTTTCCGGGTACGATCTGAACCCGTCGCACGGAGACAACAGGAACTCAGTGAGGTCGGTAATTCTGATTCTTGAGAACTCTGCATATGCTTCCGGTGAGGCAACGATTATGCAGGTGTACGTACTTCGATTTGGGAATACCTGGATGGCACCGAAGTCAACAATTCGGCTGATGTGGTACTTCCCCGAAAGAAGTCTCCTAAGTTTCTTGCCTGTCTGTATGGTCATGAACTTGTTTGGGACAATAACGCCAAGTCTTCCGGCGGAGTTCAGGAGTCCAAGAGCCCGCTCGATAAAGAGCTGGTACTTGTCCAGAGCGCTTGTAGAGGCAAGCGTGAGATCACAGTACGGGCTCTTGTAGAAGTCGTACTCCTTGGGCGTGAGTCGAGCAAGGTTCTGCACGCGTATATAAGGGGGATTTCCTACGATTGCATCGAATCCCTCGAAATCGAACTCATTCGCCCATTCGAATGGACGAATGTTGCGTAGTGTTTTAATGCTCGATGTGGCCTCGGGGTCGAAGTCGTAGTAACTGTAGCCAACGAGACTATTTCCGCATTTAATGTTACCGGAAAGGTCTGGAAGGAGCGTGTTTCCCGTCTCCTCGCGGTATTCATCCAGCTCCTCTTTTGTGCAATCCTCGAGAAGTTTGAGGACGAGGTTGAGTTTGGCAACTTCTGCAGCGAGCGGGTTGATATCAACGCCATAGATAGCTTCGATAAGAATCTCTCTCTTGCGCCAGAAAGGCAAATCAGGTCCCGAAGCCCTGTCTATAAGCTCGATGAAATAATGCGATGTGTGTTCAATCTGTCCGTCAAGGTCGCGCGATATTAAGTATTCGTAGACGGAGAGGAGGAAGTTTCCTGATCCACAGCAAATGTCTGCCACCTTACACGGATACGACAGATCTTGAAGGGTGTTAGCAACGATGGCATCAGTGATCTCCTTCGGCGTGGGCACTACGCCGTCAGAGTCGGCAGCGTCGATTGTTTTTGCAAAGATGACCATATCCCCATCAAGGAGGATATGCTCGGCGAGAAACTGTTCATAAATCTGACCGATGACATGCGGAGGTACAACGTTGAAGCTGTAGGGACTCACCGGGTAGTAAAGTTGTTCGACAATTGATGCAACGACCTCGTCGGAGACTACCAAATTGTTGGCTTCCAGGTCTTGGAACAAACCTGAGTCATAGATGGCGTCTGCGGCCTCGAAGAGGTCTTCCAGTTGTCGATAGGTTTTGACCTCAGACAGTGTCGTATATGATGCAAATCCTCGGTCTTCGCAGACTCGAAGGAAGACGATTCGATCTATCAGGGCTTGAGTGAATAGGTCTAGCGCATTGCTATCTTTCACGGTGTTGTTCTGCGCAATATCCCTAGCCAATGCAGCTCGCCAGTCTCTGATTTGAGATAGGAAGAAAGCGTCGAAAGGCTCATGTTGCGTTGATTCGCTCGGCCTGAACTCTTGTAGGCTGCCTGCCTGTACGGCATCTTTGGAGATAAGTGAGATGAGGTAATCAAAGTTATCTTCGAGTTCGTCGTAGCGAAGGTGGGCGATACGGGCAAAAGCCGCGCTGTCTTCTGGGCGAGGGCGAAAACCGCAGTCGTAGATTGAGAGGTGTTCAAAATTAGATAGAACCACAATGGGGTGATTGCCGTTCCACCCATAGCGGCGTGCCTGGAAGGCTGGACTACGATTCTCGGATATGTTGACGCTGGGCTTCTTGGCTTCCAAGAAGAACTGCGTCTCACCGCCTACCCTGAACGCGTAGTCGGGTTTCTTTGTCGCATGAGCGGGGTCTTCGTCATCAACCACTACCGTTGATTCATGGATTACTTCCCTGGCGTAGATGGAGAGCCCCCGCTCATTGTCAACGTCCCATCCTAGAAGTGTAAACAGTGGGTTCAAAAACTCGATTCGCAGAGCTGTCTCGTTGTAAGACGGCTTAAGGTACTCTGAGCGATTCTGCGCATACTTTGTCACGAGTTCGCGAAGCGCAACGAGTGTTGCCTCTTCAGCCACGGATCTCACCACCTATTCTGACAAACAGCTGCATTTAGCTGCGATTTGCTCTTTAAAACTCAGTTACTCCTCTTGGGGTCAACTGAGCTTTCCATTATAAGCGGCGTGGCTGCTATCCCACGAGCCATTCTCTGGGTGCATTATTGCTCTGCCTGATTCTTCTTCTAGACTTACCCCACGATCTCGCGCACCCGTCAGTCACAAGTTTCAAGGCTGTCAAAAAAGCGGTCGGCGCGCAAATGCGCCGACCGCCAATATGAGGGGTCTGATATTTTTTGTCAGAGAGGGCTACTTACTCGTCTAGGAGATCCTCTGGCATATCGTCTCCGTCGCCTAGGTCGACCGAGGTGTTCTGGGTGTCGACTGCGCCCGAATCCTCTGTGCCCCCGCCCTCGGGCTTCTCTTTGGCTGCCGTCATGCGGGCTACGGCGCAGATGCGGTCGTTGTCGTCGACGGTCATCATCTTGACGCCCTGGGTAGCGCGGCCAGTCTGGCTAATCTCATCGGTCTTGACGCGAATGACCGTCGCGCCCTCCGTCACGATGAACAACTCGTGCTGCGGGCCCACCGTCTTCATGGCCGCGAGGTTGCCCTTACGCTCGGTCATTTGGATGGTGTAGACGCCCTGGCCGCCGCGATTCTGCTCCGGGTAGTCCGCGACCGGCGTGCGCTTGCCGTAGCCGCGCTCGGTGATGACGAATAGATCGCCGTTGCCGTTAGTGACTTCCATGCCCAGAACGCTCACGCCGTCCTTCATACCGATACCGCGAACGCCGCTGGTATCGCGGCCGGTGGCGCGCACCTGCTCCTCGGAGAACATGATCGCCTTGCCCGCGGTGGTGGCCAGGATAATCTTGTCGCCCTCGCGCACGCGGCGCACGTTCAGCAGCGCGTCGTCGTCACGCAGGTTGATAGCGATCAGGCCGTCGCGGCGGCTGCGGTCATATGCGCTCATTACGGTCTTCTTGACCATGCCGCTCTTGGTGGCAAACATCAGGTACTCGTCGGCAGGGAACTCGCGGCAGCTGATGACGCTCGCGATCTTCTCGCCCTCCTCGAAGGGCAGCAGGTTGACGATTGCGGTACCGCGCGCCTGGCGCGTACCCACCGGCAGCTCGTGCACCTTCAGGCGATAGACCTTACCCTTGCTCGAGAAGAACAGCACGTACTCGTGCGTGGACGCGATGAACATCTCGTCGATGACGTCGTCCTCTTTGAGGTTGACGCCCGACACGCCCTTGCCGCCGCGCTTCTGGGCGCGGTAGGCGGCCACCGGGATGCGCTTGACATAGCCGGTGTGGGTGATGGTCACGACCATGTCCTCATCGGCAATGAGGTCCTCGACGTCCAGGTCCTTCTCGACATGGCTGATCTCGGTGCGGCGCTTATCGCCGAACTTCTTGGAGATCTCGCGCATCTCTTCCTTAATGACGCCCAGGATCTTCTCCTCGTGCGCCAGCAGGTCCTCGTAGTAGGCGATGGCGCGGCGCAGGCCGTCCAGCTCTTCCTGGATCTTGTCGCGCTCCAGGCCGGTCAGGCGGCGCAGCTTCATCTCGAGGATGGCCGTGGTCTGCTCGGGCGTAAAGCCAAAGCGCTCGATCAGGCGGCTGCTGGCCTCGGAGTCGGTCTGCGAGGAGCGGATGATGCTGATGACCTCGTCGATATGGTCAAGGGCCATCAGGTAGCCCTCAAGGATATGCGCGCGAGCCTGGGCCTTCTTAAGGTCGAAGCGGGTGCGGCGGGTGACGACGTCGACCTGGTGGTCGATGTAGTGCTGCAGCATCTCGCGCAGACTCAGGCATTTGGGAACGCCGTTGACGAGCGCCAGGTTGTTGGCGCCGAAGGTCGTCTGCAGCGAGGTGTACTTGTACAGGTTGTTGAGCACGACCTGCGGGATGACGCCCTTCTTGAGTTCGATGACCAGACGGATACCCTTCTGGTTGGACTCATCGCGCATATCCGAGATGCCCTCGATGCGCTTGTCGTTGACGAGCTGGGCGATCTTCTCCTGCAGGGTGCCCTTGTTGACCATGTAGGGGATCTCGGTAAAGACCAGGCGGCTGCGGCCGGTCTTGGTGGACTCCACGTGAGCCTTGGCGCGCACGGTAATGGAGCCGCGGCCGGTCTCGTAGCTCTGCTTAATGCCGGCGCTGCCCATGATGATGGCGCCGGTGGGGAAGTCCGGACCGGGCATGATCTGCATGAGCTCGTCGACGGTGGCTTCGGGGTTGTCGATCAGGTAGCAGGTGGCCTCGATCGCCTCGGTGAGGTTGTGCGGGGCGATGTTGGTGGCCATGCCGACGGCGATGCCCTGGCTGCCGTTGACCAGCAGGTTGGGGAAGCGCGCAGGCAGCGCCACGGGCTCGGCGAGTGATTCGTCGTAGTTGGGCTGCCAGTCGACGGTATCCTTCTGCAGGTCACGCAGCAGCTCCATGGCGGGCTTTGCCAGACGGCTCTCGGTGTAACGCATGGCTGCCGCGCCGTCGCCGTCGATGTTGCCGAAGTTGCCGTGACCGTCGATGAGCGGCGTGCGCATGGAGAACCACTGCGCCAGGCGGACCATGGCCTCGTAGACCGCGAAGTCGCCATGCGGGTGGTACTTACCGATAACTTCGCCGACCGTCCAGGCCGACTTCTTGTGCGGACGGTTGGGGTAGATGCCGCTCTCGTTCATCGCGTACAGGATGCGGCGGTGCACCGGCTTTAGGCCGTCGCGCACGTCCGGCAGGGCGCGCGCCGTGATGACCGACATCGAATACTCGATAAACGACTGCTTCATCTCGCGACCGAACTCCGAAATCTGGAGCTGGCCGCCATTGATATCCTCGCCGGCCGAGGCGCCACGGTCGACTTCGCCAAAGCTCTCCTCGAGCTCACCGTCGTCCTCTTCCTCGTCATCATCGGCATCGGGGTTATAGGCGTCAGGATCGCCGTCCTCGCCCTGCTCAGCACGGGCAAGCAGGCGCTTCAGATCGTCGGGCATGCCGGCATCGCCGGCCTCGCCCATGCCCTCGTTGTTGTTGATATCGTCTGCCACGTTACCTCCTCTTAAGCGTCAAGGAATCGTGCATCATGTGCATGCTTCTCGATGTACTCGCGGCGATAGCCGACCTCGGAACCCATCAGCTCGCGCACGGCGCGGTCCGCCACCACGGCGTCCTCGATCGACACGCGCTGCAGGATGCGGGTCTTGGGATCCATCGTCGTCGAGGCGAGCTGCTTGGGGTCCATCTCGCCCAGGCCCTTGTAGCGCTGGACGGTATAGCCCTTCCGCTTCTTGGTGATCTTGCCGTCCTTGGCCTTGCCGTCCTCGTCGTTGTCGTCGGGGTTCAGGCCCAGACTCTGGATGGTGTCGCGCAGGATCTCGTCTTCGGGCTGGCGGCCGTTGGGATACACGTAGTGGATCTTGTTGCGCACCTTAATGCCAAAGATGGGCGGGCAGGCAACATAGACGTAGCCGGCATCGATCAGCGGACGCATGTACTTGTAGAAGAACGTCAGCAGCAGGATGCGGATATGCGCACCGTCGACGTCTGCATCGGTCATGATGATGATCTTGTGGTAGCGCGCCTTGGTGATATCGAAGTCGCCGCCGTCGCCGGCACTCGTCGTGACGCCGCAGCCGATCGCGGTAATCAGCGACTGGATGGTGTCACTCGAGAACGCGCGATGGTCACCAACGCGTTCGACGTTCAGAATCTTGCCGCGCAGGGGCAGAATCGCCTGGATGTCTCGGCGACGGCCGTCCTTGGCCGAACCGCCTGCCGAGTCGCCCTCTACGATGAAGAGCTCGGTCAGCTCGGCATCGCGCACCGAGCAGTCAGCGAGCTTACCGGGCAGGGACGCCGTCTCGAGCAGGCTCTTGCGGCGGGTCGCCTCGCGCGCCTTGCGGGCGGCGTTGCGCGCCTTGCAGGCCTGTTGCGCCTTCTTGACGATCTCGCGGGCGGGCTTGGGATGCTCCTCCAAGTAATCGGCGAGGCCGTCGGTCACGATCTTGAGCGTGAGCGCGCGCATATAGGAGCTACCGAGCTTGGCCTTGGTCTGCCCCTCAAACTGCGGATCGGGCAGCTTGACCGAGATAACGGCCGAAAGGCCCTCGCGCACATCGTCGCCGGTCAGGTTGGCGTCTTTTTCCTTGAGCAGGTTCTGTTTGCGCGCGTAGTCGTTGATCACGCGGGTGAGCGCGGTGCGGAAGCCCTCAAGGTGCATGCCGCCCTCGGGAGTGTAGATGTCGTTGGCAAACGACATGACGTTCTCGCCGTAGCCGCTATTCCACTGCAGGGAAACCTCGACCTCGCCCATCTTGGCCACGGGAGCGTCCGGGTCCGATTTGCCCTCGATGTAGATGGGCTCCTTAAAGGCCTCGGGGACGTCCTTGCCCTCGTTGAGGAACTTGACGAAGTCGATGATGCCGCCCTCGTAGCAAAACTCCTCCACGTGGGGAGTCGCCTCGCGCTCGTCGGTCAGCACGATCTTGAGGTTCTTATTGAGGAACGCCGTCTCCTGCAGACGGTTGTGCAGCGTATCGAAATCGTAGATGCAGGTCTCGAAGATCTCGTCGTCGGGCCAGAAGGTGACGGTGGTACCCGTCGAATCCGAGGTGCCCACGACCTCCATCTTCTTGACGGTCTTGCCGCGCGAGAACTCCATCTCGTAGGTGTTGCCATCGCGACGAACCTGAACGACCACGCGCTTGGACAGTGCGTTGACGACGGAGATGCCTACGCCGTGCAGGCCGCCCGAGACCTTATAGGCCGAGTTATCGAACTTACCGCCGGCGTGCAAGATCGTCATAACGACCTCGAGCGTCGGGATCTTTTTAACAGGGTGCTCGTCGACGGGGATGCCGCGCCCGTTGTCGACGACCGTGATGGAGTTGTCGGCGTGGACCGTCACCTGGATCTCGGTGCAGAAACCGGCCATGGCCTCGTCGACGGAGTTGTCAACGATCTCCCACACCAGGTGATGCAGACCGCTGGCGCTCGTCGAGCCGATATACATGCCCGGGCGCTTACGAACGGCCTCGAGACCTTCGAGAATCTTAATCTCGCCGCCATCGTAATCGTTTTCGTTTGCCACACGTCCTCCTTCAGTCAAGAAAATGTGTACAGCCTTACTAGTTTATCGTAAAAAAATACCCTCGGGACCGAGGGTATTTGGCTCTACAAGGCCACCAGATGCGATTTAAGGCTCTTTTTTGCTTTGCACGCCCTTGGCCCACTCGGCACTGGCTCTCATGGCATTCTCGAGGGCCTCGCGCAGTTTTTGGTCTTCGATGGGCGCCACCTGGCGCTCGATCTCGGTGCACTCGGCCTCACTTAGGTCGGCGTGCGGGGCCGGCGGGCGCTCGGTCGTCGCCGGGCGCAGGCGCTCCTTGGCGGCGGGCGGCGTGTGACCGGGCGCGGTGGTTTTGAACACCAGGCCGTCCACATGCGCACCGGCGCGCTCCATGCGCGCGCGGATGATCTCGCGCAACAGCGTCATTTCCTGCGTCCACGAGGGCGAGTCGAGATACACCAGCAGCTCATTGGACTCGGGCAGGTAGCGCAGTCCCGTCACATGCCGCCCCTCGCGCGTGCCCGAGCACACCGCGTTCCATGCGCGATAGACCGTGCGCGACTCCTCGGCGGCCTCCATCTGCGCACGGCGCTTAGGCGTTGCAGCCGCCAGGATGCGCTGGCGCTCTGCGTTCAAAAACCCGCTGAAGGCGACTGTCTCGCTCTCGCGCTCGTAATTAGCACGTCTCACCCATGCTCACCACCTTGGCTCGATCAAGCAGGTCATCGGTAAAGTACCCCAGGTTGGTCGTGGTTATGACCGTCTGGATATCATCGCCGATCAGCCGCAGGAAAGCGCCGCGACGCTCGCCGTCGAGCTCGCTCATCACGTCGTCCAAAAGCAGCAGTGGGGCGGTGCCCAGGACATCGCGAGCCACGGCAACCTCGGCCACCTTCCAGGACAGCACCAGCGTGCGCTGCTGTCCTTGGCTGGCAAATGAACGGGCGGAGCGACCCGCCACGGTAAACTCAATCTCGTCGCGATGCGGTCCCACCAACGTCACGCCGCGGCGAATTTCCTCGTCGGCATGCTCGTCAAGGGCGGCCAGCATGCGCTCGTACGCCCAACCCTTCAGCTCTTCGCGATCCTCGACCTGGGGCAAAGCCCCCAGCGTGGACGCATAGGTCACGTTGGCGGCCTCACCTGACGCTACTTGCCCGTAGGCAGTGTGCACATGGCCCGCCAGCCGGTCGAGCAGGGCCAACCGGTGCACGAGCAGGGCCGAGCCCGCGCGGGCAATCGAATCGTTCCACGCGCCGAGCATCTCGCGGCAGCACCAGGTCTCCTTGAGCAAGGCGTTACGCTGGGTCACGCAGCGCCCATAGGTGCTCGCAAGATCGGCATAGCGTGCGCTCAGTTGCATGCCAAAGTCATCGAGGGCGGCGCGGCGCACACTGGCGCCACGCTTAACCATGTCCAGATGGTCGGGGCAAAACAGCACGCTCGGAAGAACCCCGCGCACACCGGCGGCAGAGCATCTCTTGCCGTTGCGGCTAAACGAGCGCTTACCGTCCTCCGCGCTCAATCCCATATCAAGCACGCGGCCGTCGCCCTCGAGCCTCAGCTCGATCTTGCACGAGCCCACGCCGTCATGGACGAGCTCGGCTGCGGTCGGATGCCTAAACGAGGCGCCACTCGTCAGCAGCTGCAGCGCCTCTATGAGATTGGTCTTTCCCGCCGCGTTGGGTCCCGCAAGTATCGTCACGCCCTCGTCCAGGGCAAGGTGATAGCTATCGAAGCTGCGGTAGTGCGCGACGGAAAGATCGCGGGCGAACATGGTCATGGCGCAGCGCTAGATGCGGACCGGCATGACCAGGTACAGGTAGTTGATCTTGTCGTAGGACTTAAAGATGCCCGCCTGCGAGTAGCTCTTGAGCTCCAGCGTGATCTCCTTCTCCTTGGACAGGGCATTGAGGCAGCCGAAGATGTAGTGGTAGTTGAAGGCGATGGTACCCGACTCGCCCTCGGCCTCGACATCGATCGTCTCCTGCGCAAGGTCCTGGTCATTGGAAATGGAGGACAGGCCCATCTGCCCGTTCTCGACATCGATCTCGAACTTGACGGCGGGGTTGGCGCTCGCGATAACGGCCACGCGCTTGAGGGCGGCGTTAAAGGCGGCGACGTCGATCTTGACGCTCGTCACGCACGAATCGGGGATGAGCTGCTTGTAGTTGGGGTACACGCCCTCGATGCGACGCGACACGTAGGTGGTGTTGCCGGCCTCGAAGACGACCTGGGTGTCGGTAGCCCCGATCATGATGGTCGCTTGGCTGGCCATGATGTTCAGCGCGTCGTTAAAGGCGTCAGCCGGAACGTTGAGCTCAAAGGAGCCCTCGAGGGTCGAGGTCTCGACCTGCGTATCGCACACGGCCAAGCGGAAGGAATCGGTCGCTACCAGGCGTACGGTGTTGTTCTCGACCTTCATGTGCACGCCGCCCAGGATGGGGCGAGCCTTGTCGGTCGAGGTGACGCGCCACACGCGGCCGACCATTTCGGACAAGACATCGGTCGGCAGCTCCACGGCACTCTCGATGGCATAGGCCGGAAACTCGGGGAAGTCATTGGCATCGAGCGTGTTCAGGCGGAAAGAGCTCTTCTCGCAACCAATCAGCACCTGGCGCTCGGACAGCTCAAAGGTAACCGGGGCATCGGGGAGGGTCTTGGTGATATTGGAGAGCATCTTACAGGGAATAACCATCTCGCCCTCTTCTTCGACATGCGCCGCGATGCGATGACGGATCGAGATGGTGTAGTTAGAGGTCTGGAATTCCAAGATGCCGTCTTGGGCCTTAACGAGCACGCCCGACAGGATGGGGAGGGTGGATGCCGAAGCGACACCCTTCATAACGACGCCGATGGCTTGTGTAAGCGAGCTCTGGCTGACGGTGAACTTCATCTTTTAATACCTTTCTATAGATATAAATATCTTAATAATAGTAATAGCACTGACGAAACTGTTGATTACTCCCAAAGACGCAGGTCAGACCCAGAAAGAGAATCGACAGCAACCTGTGTGCAACAGGGGTGGTTTTCCACGTTCAAAACCTGCGCAAAACTTTTCATCACCGCGGGTTGGGTTTTAGACACCTTATGCCCGTGGTTTCGACAAGTTTTCAACAGGTGTCTCTATTTCCCTACGAGCGCAGTGTAATTTTATCGCGCAGCGACTTGAGGTCTTCGGTGACGGTGCGGTCTTCCTGGATCATCTTCTGGACCTTTTTGTAGCTCGTGCTGACGGTCGAGTGGTTGCGGTTGCCAAATTCGGCGCCCACCGCCGTGGTCGTCATCTCGCACATCTCGATGGCCAGATAGATGGCAATATGGCGTGCTTTGGCGATATTGGCGTTGCGACGCGGGCCGATGAGCTCCTCGTGCGTCACGCCGTACTGCTCTTCGATGACGGACTGAACCGTCTGGACGTTGATCTTTTTGGCCGATGTGTCGAAGTACTGGCTGGCGATGGCGTCGATATCGTCAAAGGTGAGCTCCCCGCCCTCGCGCTCGCGGTCGCCCGCCTCGCCGGCGCAGCGCTCGCAAAAGCTCTCGAGTTCGCGGATGTTGGTGCCCGAGACCTCGGCCATGTGTTTAAAGTGGTCGTCGGTCAGGTGCCCGCTGTCGCCCCCATAGGCCGCCAGCAGCGAGTCGTCGCCTGCCTCGGGAGCGGCGACGATGGTGTTCTCGTAATAGCGCTGCAAGATCTTGTATTTCATCTCGTAGCTGGGCTCTGCGACCAGGCAGAGCATGCCGGCGTTGAAGCGGCTGGTCAGACGCTCGTCCATGCTCAGGTCCTTGGGGGCGCGGTCTGCCGCGATGACGACCTTCTTGTTGTTGCGGATGAACTCGTCCATGAGCTGGAAAAAGTAGTCCACGCTCGCGCGCTTGCCGATGATGTTTTGGATGTCATCGATGATGAGCACGTCCACGCCGTGGTATGCCTGCATGATAGGGGCGTTGCTCTTCTTTTGGCGGTCGAACTCGGTCATCAGGTCGTCCAGATATGCCTGGGAGTTGGCATACTTGACCTTGATCTCGGGCGACTTCTCGGCGAGCTCGTTTTTGATGGCAAGCAGCAGGTGCGTCTTGCCCAGGCCCGATTTGCCGTAGATGAACAGTGATGTGCACGTGCCACGCTCGTCCGCGAGGGCGGCAAACTTGAGTGCCGAGCGATAGGCATGGCTGTTCTCGGGGCCGTAGACAAAGTTCTCAAAGGTAAATTTTGAGTTCGCGGCGAGCGGGGCTCCATCCGCATTCTGCTCGGCCGGTACGGTCGGTGCCGGCATGGGTGAAGCGGGGGTCGCAGCTTGCGTGGACTTAGTCGGCGCTCCGCCCTTCATCTGGTTCATCATGCGACGAAAATCATCGGCCGAGAGCGTGTTCTTGATTGCAATGCCCGAATCCGCGCCCGCCGCTGCGTCGTGAGCGATAGGCATGTGCGTGACGGGTGCGTTCGTTGACGTCGCCGCCGCGGTCGGCAACGGTGCCATGGTTTCACGGGAAACATCGCCGTGCTGGTGCTCGATTGTCGGCACGTCGCCTGCGGAGGCCGGCACCGCCGGGGAGGCAGCGGGAGCCGCGGCGGGCGCCGTCGCAGCAGCGGATTCCGCCACGGCTCCTTGCGGTGCCACGATGTCGAGCGCAATCGGTGCAAAGGCGATTTCTTCCAGATAGGCCTCAATAGTCGGCTGATGCTTTTTGAGCTGCGCGATGGCAAAGCGCGAGGGGGCCTCGATCGTGAGCGTATCTTCGGTCAGGCTTATGGCGCGCGATTGCCCCAGCATGTTGATGAGGCGTGCATCTCGGCCGTCGCGCTGGCAAAAGGCGATGGCATCCCCCAGGATGATGCTTGCTTCCTCGTCCACTGTCTCTCCCGTTCTTTAGCTCTGAGCTCGCACGCGAGCGGCGCCGAGTTCGGTCAGATGGTATTTCTGGCCATGCTTGATGACCAAGCCGGCCTGCGCCAAGTCATTGAGCGTGCGTGACCAAGTGGGTGCCGAGTTTCCAAACGCCCTCGCCAGATCGGTAGCACCGCACGCTTGATTTTGCGCCAGATAGCCCAGCGCGGCGTTGCCGCGATCGCTTACGAACACGTCCGGTTGTGGCTGCGCATACTGATTTGCTGCATTAGGATACATCATTTGAGCTGCTGGTTGTTGAGAACTCTGCATCGGCGGCATTTGCTGTTGAAAACTTTGAGGCCACTGTTGGTAAGGCTGCGGAGTCATCTGCTGGGCCCAGGGGTTGTACTGCTGCTGCGGCATCTGCTGGTACGGCTGCTGATATCCCTGCTGGTACTGCTGCGGGAACTGCTGGCTATACCCCAGTGGTGGCATCTGCTGATATGGATATCCCTGTTGGTACGGCTGATAGCCCATTTGCTGGCCACCCGGTGCCCCCGTCGCCTGCTGCATTGCGGCTGTGTCCTGAGCCGCCAGTGGCATGGCTTCTTGCATGCTTGGCGGCATCGACATCGATGCCGCCTGGGGCTCTTGTGTAGGAAGCATTCCGGGCTGCTGCATCTGCCCCACGGGGGGCTGCATCTGCTGCGTTGCCATGGGCTGCTGCGCAAAAGCTCTCGGCAGGGGATATGTGGGCTGCTCCGTCTCGGGCCGCACGGCAGCACCGCGTCCGCCGGCACGCTCGATTTCCTGCACGCGTTTAGGGTTCAGGCTTACCGTAACCACGGTTCCGTTGCCCATGTTGTCCTCGATGGATACGGCACCGCCGGCGTTTTCCAAATACTCCTGCACCATGGGAAACCCTGCTCCGGTTCCACGGATATAGCGCTTCATCTTGCTGTTTGCGCTGGTAACGCCAAAGTCGAAAGCGCGTTCCTTGTCGTCGATGCCGGGTCCTTGATCGGCAAAGCGGATGGTGTCTCCGCCGTCCAGAATCGAGATGATGGGCTCGGCAAAGTGTGCGTGGATAAAGTTTTCGACAATCTCGCGGATGACCATGAGCGAGATATGGCCACCTTGCTCTTTCATACACTGGTAGACGGTGTTGGTCGTCTCTTCCAAATACGTGCGGACATCTTGCGGCTCAATGACGATCACACGCGGTGTCGACAGCATGTCGTCATAGACGGCGATGCGTGCGGCGTACATGGCTTTTGGCGCCTGCGTGGTCGTCTGCTCGCCTTCCTCACGCTCTTCGCGCACGCCGGTGATGTGCTCGTTGTCGGGTGCCGGGTCTCCGGAATCGACCATGGTGTAAAAGTCGTCAGACATGCCGCTCGCAATCTTTCAAAAGGTTTTGAACAAATAGTAGCTCACTGTGCAATGTTTCTCATCTTTCGACAACTTTTCAAAACCTGTTGAAAACTTTGGAAAACGGGCGAAAAGTTCTCAACATTGCCAACATGACCTGTTGAAAACTGGATGAAATATCGTGAAAAGTTGCCATGTACCGCTAAATCGAGCTTGGCTTATGGGGGAACCGTGTGAACTGCGCAACCTTTTACCTTTGATTTCTTGACATTTGAACATTGATTTCCCTACAATCTTCAAGCTCACGTGTCTATATCTGCGTCCGCGCCCCCGCGGACACTCGAAATGCAGCAGGAGGAACTTAAGATGAAGCGTACGTATCAGCCTAATAAGCGTAAGCGTGCCAAGACCCATGGCTTCCGTGCCCGTATGGCCACTAAGGGTGGTCGTGCCGTGCTCGCCCGTCGTCGCGCCAAGGGCCGCAAGCGTCTCACTGTCTAGCAGCGATACACACATCTCGCATGAAGACTATTAAGTCTCGGCAAGATTTCGAGCATGTGTTCAGTCAGGGGCGTCGTTTCAATCACCCTCTGATTCGAATGACCATATGTGAATCGGTTGGCGAAGGCGACTCCGGAAGGGTCGCCTTCGTTGGTGCTAAACGGCTCGGTTGTGCTGTCGTGCGCAACCGTTCTAAGCGTGTGATGCGCGAGGCCGCCCGCAGCTGCGGATTTCCCGTTGCGGGTTATGACATCATCTTGTTCGCAACTCCCAAGACGAGGGATTCCTCGCCGCAGGAGATGGACAAGGCATTGCGTTCGCTTATGAAACGCGCCGGCGTTGCCGGGGAGGAGCGATGAGCAACCACGTTTTGCGACGTGTTGCCATCGCTCCTATTCGCATATATCAACAGGTTATTTCGCCCTTATTGCCTGACGCCTGCATTTATTACCCAACGTGCTCGCAATACGCCATCCAGGCGATTGAGAAGTACGGTGTTTTGAGAGGCTGCTGGCTTGCCGTGAGGCGCATCGCTCGCTGCAATCCCCTGCACGTCGGCGGTTATGACCCTGTGCCCTAGCGGGCACTCGCTATCGGAGGAAAACTTACATGTGGGATTGGATCGTTAACATCCTTTTCGAGCTGCTCAAGCTCATCCAGACCTTTGCGGTCGACTGGGGCCTGTCCATCATCATCCTGGTGGTCATCATCCGTCTGCTGCTGACGCCGCTTATGCTCAAGTCGACCAAGTCGACGGCTCGCATGCAGGTGCTGCAGCCCAAGATGCTCGAGATCCAGGAGCGCTATGCCGACGATCCCCAGCGTCAGGCCGAGGAGATGCAGAAGTTCTACAGCGAGAACAAGTTCAACCCCATGGCTGGTTGTCTGCCGCTTCTGATTCAGATGCCTATCCTGTTTGCCCTGTTTACGCTGCTTCGTAACCTGCCGCAGTACTTTAACGAGGGCACGTTCTCGTTCTTCAACATCCTGCCCGACCTGACCACCACGCCGAGCGCTTCCTTTGCCGATGGCTTTATGGTTGCACTGCCTGCGCTGGTCTGCCTGATCCTGTTTGCCGTCCTGACCCTGATTCCGCAGCTCTATATGTCGCGCAACCAGACCGGCCAGCAGGCCCAGAGCATGCGTATGATGGCCGTTGTCATGACGGTCATGATGCTTTGGATGGGCTGGAGCCTTCCCGTTGGTGTTCTGCTGTACTACGATGTGTCTTCTGCCTGGCAGGTTATCCAGCAGATCTTCGTGACACAGAAGGTTATCGACAAGGCTAAGGCCGATGAGGAGGAGCGCCTCAAGAACGCTCCGCTGCAGGTCGAGGTTACCCGTCGCGAGAAGAAGCCGCGCCCGCACAAGAAGAAGTAGTCGGGATATCAATCTTATTTAGGTACCTAACTTTTGGAGTACGTTATGTCTGAAGAGATCATCGAGGATATGCTTGAGGAGGTTGCCCCGCAGATTGTGGGCGATTATCCCGAGATTGCACAGCGCTACAAGGCCGGTGAAGAGCTGACCGATGAGGAGCTCGACACCATCGCCGATGTTGCGATTTCCATTCTGCGTTCCATCCTTTCGCACTTCGATGCCGCCAACTCTCCTATTGATGAGTACGAGGGTGACGAGGGCGAGCTGATTTTGGATGTTACCGCTCCTGATCTTGCTGTTCTCATTGGCCGTCATGGTCGTACCCTTGATGCCCTTCAGGTTATGTTCTCTTTGCTGGTGAGCCGCAAGCTTGGCTTTAGGTATCCGGTTGTAGTGGACGTCGAGGGATACAAGAGCCGCCGACAGGACAAGGTTGCCTCCATGGCTCAGTCTGCTGCCGAGCGTGCCATCCGCACTCATAAGAGTGTTTCGCTTCCGCCCATGAATGCCTACGAGCGCCGACTGGTTCACATTGCACTTCGTGGCAATGATGCCGTCGATACTCATTCTGAGGGTTCTGACCCCGATCGCCATGTGGTGATTGTTGCTCGATAATCTACTCGAGCTTATGCTAAGGGGACGTGGTTTCCACGTCCCCTTTTTTTGTCAAAAGTTCTCGATACACTGATTTTTGTCAGAAAGGAGCTTTCGTTGTTAGTACTTACTGAGCAGCAAGCTGACGAGATGTTGAGTTGCCTAACTTCCTATTGCAAAGAGTATTCCTCGAGCGTAACTGATGTTGAGCTGAGGAAATGTATCAAGCATTTGGATTTGGTTTTGGAAACAAATAAGACAACCAATCTCACCCGTATTCTCAACGTAGAAGATGCTGCAGTACTTCATATCCTCGACTCACTTGTTTTACTCCCCTATATCAATAAGGCTCCTGAGGGAGCTTTGCTCGATATGGGTACAGGTGCGGGCTTCCCTGGTATTCCGTTAACCATAACCACGCATCGTAAAGCTACTTATATTGACTCTGTTGGTAAGAAGGTTGATGCCGTCAATTCTTTTGTTCATGCTCTTGGGTTGAAACATGCTCATGCGGTCCATGATCGTCTTGAAGAATATGCTCGAAGCCATAAGAAGCAGTTCTCTGTCGTAACTGCCCGCGCACTGGCTCCTCTACCGATTCTTGTTGAGTATGCAGCTCCGTTCCTCAAGGATGGAGGGCTATTTGTTATCACCAAGGGCAATCCTTCGGATGAGGAGCTTGCTTCTGGCATGTCAGCAGCTAAGATTTGTGGCTTCACTTTGCTTCTGAATGACGCAATCGATTTGCCTGAGGGCTTGGGCCACAGGGAGTTCATTGTTCTTAAGAAGAGTCATCCAGCATCTGTTTCATTGCCTCGTGCAAATGGCATGGCAAAGAAGAATCCGCTTGCCTAGATGTTTCACGTGAAACATAATGGATACTAACAACTTGCAGTGTTTCACGTGAAACATGGCAGTTGATATCGAATCGGAATGTTTCACGTGAAACATCCTCCGTTTGACAGCTTTAATACACACCAGGAGGGACCGTGGGATTTCGCGACGTTAAGCGTTCTAAGAACGCAAAAGACACGCGTATCATTGCAATCATCAATCAAAAAGGCGGCGTCGGTAAGTCAACAACGGCTGTAAACCTTGCAGCAGCACTGGGTGAGCAGGGTCGTAAGACACTGATTGTCGATTTTGATCCGCAGGGAAACAGTACCAGTGGATTTGGAATTGAAAAAGAAGACCTTGATCACTGCATCTATGATGCATTGTTGAATGATGTGCCGGCAGAATCGCTTGTTCTTGATACAAATTGCAAAAAGGTATTCGTAATTCCAGCTACGATTCAGCTTGCAGGTGCTGAAATTGAGCTCGTAAGCGCAATTGCTCGTGAAACCCGCCTCAAAGACTTGCTTGAGCCGATTCAGGACGAGTTCGATTTTATTTTCATTGACTGTCCTCCTTCGCTCGGCCTGCTTACAATCAATGCCTTGACCGCAGCAGATAGCGTTTTGATTCCAATCCAGTGTGAGTATTACGCACTCGAGGGCGTTACGAAGCTGCTTGAGTCAATGAAGATGGTCAAATCACGTCTGAACAAGGGCTTAGACACCTATGGCGTGCTTATGACCATGTATGACTCACGTACTTCTTTGTCGAATCAGGTTGTTGAGGAAGTTCAATCGTACTTTGGTGATAAGGCGTTTAAGACGCTGATTCCCCGTACTGTTAAAATCTCTGAAGCTCCGTCTTTTGGAGAACCGGTAATTACCTATGCACCTCAAAATAAGGGTGCAAAAGCGTATATGAACCTTGCAAAAGAGGTGATCAAGCGTGCCTAGTGCAAAGAAACGCGGTGGATTGGGACGCGGACTCAATGCTTTGGTCTCAGAGGCTGAGTATGAGACCGGTGGTTCTGCTGCATCTGCTTCAAATACAGCATCTGAAACAAAACTACCGGTTGAGGATATCGTTCCCAACCCTAATCAACCGCGAATTCACTTTAATGAAACTGAACTTCGCGAGTTGAGCGAGTCAATCCAAGAACATGGCGTTTTGCAGCCGCTTTTGGTTCGCAAGCATGGAAACGGCTATGAGATCATCGCTGGTGAGCGTCGTTACCAGGCGTCAAAGCTTGCTGGTCTTGAGGAGCTGCCTGTCATCATTAAAGATGTTAATGATGAAGAGATGCTGGCTCTTGCTCTTATCGAAAACCTTCAGCGTTCTGATCTGAATCCCGTCGAAGAGGCTAAGGGCTATCGCCAGCTCATTGATGCCAGCGGTATGACCCAGGAGGCATTGTCGAAGGCAGTAAGCAAATCACGCTCTGCAATTACAAATTCGCTGCGCCTTCTCGATCTCCCCGAAGTAGTTCAGCAGATGATTTTTGAGGGTAAACTTACTGCTGGTCACGCACGTGCGATTCTTGCAGTTCCCTATGAGGATGCTCGAATTCGACTTGCAGAGAAGGTTGTTGCGGAGGGCCTTTCTGTAAGAGCGACAGAAAATCTTGCTCCATTGTTTTCTGCCGGAGAGACACCTAAGACGCCGCGGCCTGCAACGCCTCAGTCTTTTAAAAAGGCTGCGCGTGTACTTCGTCAGGTATTTAATACCAACGTGCGCGTGAAAAGCTCGCGTGGAAAGAATAAGATTGAGATTGAGTTTAAAGACGAGGAAGAGCTCTCTCGTATTCTTGGTGAAATGATTCAGTTTGATCAAGGAGGCCAAGATGAGGAATAAGATTTTAACTGCGATTGCATTGGTGACGACTGTCGCGGCCGGTGCCTTTGCTGGCTATAAGATCACGACAGACGATGAACTTCGAGGTCGTTTGCTTCGTGGTGCGCAAGATATTGTCGATACTTCCAAGAAGAAAATGGATGTTATGACAGAAGATGTTGCCATGCGCACTGCTCAGGTAACGAAAAATCCTAAGATTAATCAAGGTTGGGTTAGCAACCAATGGGAAAATGTAGGCTATTAGGTACCTAACAATTACCCTGCATATTTTGAGCGGCCCTTGTCTGATTCATGAGACAAGGGCTGCTTATTTTGTCCGTAAACAATGGGGAAGCTAGCAGCGGTCCAAAATTGAGGTCAATAAATGAAACGGCCCCTGTTGCATATCCTGCAACAGGGGCCGTCCGATGTTTCACATGAAACGTTTTGGAGTGCGACTCCCCTATGCGCTCTTCTGAACTTTGAAGCGCTGCTTCAGCTGACCGCAGGCGGCATCAATATCATTGCCGCGAGAATTACGGATCGTGGTCTCGATGCCACGAGACTCAAGGCGGCGCTGAAGATCCTCAACCTTATGAATCGGAGACGGCTTGAGCGGGCTGCCCTCGATGTCGTTAAGCTGAATCAGGTTAACGTGGCACAGCGTTCCCTCGCAGAAGTCGCAGAGTGCCTGCATCTCGGGATTCGTATCGTTGACGCCTTCGATCATGGCATACTCATAGGTCGGGCGGCGGCCAGTCTTCTCGGTGTAGAGCTGAAGCGCCTCGTGCAGGCGGAGCAGCGTGTACTTCTTAACACCGGGCATAAGCTTATTGCGCGTCGACTGGATGGCGGAATGCAGCGACACGGCAAGCGTGAACTGCTCGGGGATGTCGGCAAATTTGCGAATTCCAGGAATAACGCCGCTGGTAGAGACGGTGAGGTGACGGGCGCCGATACCGATGCCATCGGGGTCGTTGAGGATACGCAGTGCCTTGAGAACCTCGTCGTAGTTGGCAAACGGCTCGCCCTGGCCCATGAACACAACGCTCGTGGCACGCTCGCCAAAGTCGTTGGATACATGAAGCACCTGGTCGACGATCTCCTGAGCTGTCAGCGAGCGCTTGAGGCCGTTAAGGCCGGTGGCGCAAAAGGCACAGCCCATGCCACAGCCTGCCTGGGTGGAAACGCAGACGGAAAGCTTGTTACGACGGGGCATACCGACAGTCTCGACGGAAATGCCGTCGTGGTACTCGAGCAGATACTTGCGAGAGCCATCTTTGGAAACCTGCTTGGTGAGCTCGGTCGGCGTGTCAAAGGCAAAAGCCTCTTTAAGCTGCTCGCGGAAAGCCTTGGGAAGGTTAGTCATATCATCAAACGAACAAACGTTCTTCTCAAAGACCCATTCGATGAGCTGCTTCGCGCGGAAGGCGGGCTGGCCGAGTTCTGCCACGAGCTCGCGAATATCGTTTTGGCTCAAGTCGCGAATGTCCTGAGATTTAGTCCTGGGATTCATGGAAGCCTTTCGATTTTGGGGAAACGTAGAGGGTATCGCTACAATATGGTATCAGCTGCAGAAATTATAGAGGAGGAGTCTGCCCATGCCGGGTAAAAGCCTAGAGAACATGCACGTAGCGGTCTTGGCGGGCGGTCATTCCGCTGAGCGCGAGATCTCGCTCAATTCGGGAAAGAACGTCGTGGCGGCCCTGAAGGAGGCTGGCTACACTTCGGTGAAGCTGCTCGACACGGCTGCCGATGATTTTATGGTAACCATGGCGACCGGTGGTTTCGACGTGGCATTTATCGCCATGCACGGCGCCGGCGGTGAGGATGGTGCCATGCAGGGTGCCATGGAGACCCTGGGTATCCCCTACACGGCCTCGGGCGTGCTCGCGAGCGCCTGCGGTGCCGACAAGGAGGTCTCTAAGCTCCTATACGCCAAGGCGGGCATTCCCATTGCCCCCAGCCTTGCGCTCGAGGTGGGCGATGAAGTCGATATCGATCACATTGTCGAGGTTTGTGGCGAGCGCTGCTTTGTGAAGCCGGCCGTTAACGGCTCCAGCTATGGCATCTCCCTGGTCCACGAGCCATCCGAGCTGCCCGCGGCAATCGCCAAGGCGTTTGAGTACGGCGACAAAGTGCTGGTCGAGAAGTGCATCGATGGTACCGAGATCACCGTCGGCGTATACGGCGAAGATGACGTACGCGCCCTGCCGATTGTCGAGATTCGTAAGCCCGAGGACTGCGAGTTCTACGATCTGGACGTGAAGTATGTCGACCCTACGGATATCCATCGCATTCCGGCGCAGATTTCACCCGAGAATTACGCTCGCGCTCAGGAACTTGCCTGTGCCGCTCACAAGGCCCTCGGTTGCCTGGGTATCTCGCGCAGCGACTTTATTGTGAGCGAGGACGGCCCCGTTATCCTCGAGACCAATACCATTCCCGGCATGACCGATACGTCGCTGTATCCGGATGAGATCCGCCACACCGACGACATGACGTTCCCGCAGGTCTGTGACAGCCTGATCCGTATGGGCCTTCGTCGAGCGGGCATTGCATGCTAATCGAGGACGCGGTTTCGTCAGGAACGCCGCAGTTTGTCATCGACTCCTATGCCACGCTTGCCGACCGCGCCAAAACGCAGTCCTTCGGCCTTATCGAGGAAGATGTGATTGTCCTCGATACCGAGACCACGGGTCTTTCGGTGCAGGACAACGAGCTGATCGAGATCTCGGCGGCCCGTCTTTCGGGCCGCGAGGTCATCGACCGCTTCGATACCTTCGTGCATCCCAAACAGCTGATTCCCGCCGAGATTACCGAGCTCACGAGCATTACAAATGCCGATGTGGCAGATGCCCCGTCGGCGGTTGAGGCCGTCGCCGCTCTCGCCGATTTTGTCGGTGGCTGCCCGGTGATCGCACACAACGCCACGTTCGACCGCTCGTTTATCGAGTCGATCAAAGGCGGCGTCAACGTGAGCGATATTTGGATCGATTCGCTGGCGCTGTCGCGCATCGCGCTTCCGCGCCTGGCCTCGCACAAGCTGTCTTTTATGGCCGATCTGTTTGGCTGCGACTCGGTATCACACCGTGCCAATGCCGACGTCGACGCCCTGTGTGGCGTATGGCGCGTGTTGCTCGTGGCGCTCACCGACTTGCCCCAGGGCCTCATGGCGCGCCTAGCCGACATGCATCCGGACGTGCCTTGGTCCTATCGTCCTATCTTCTCATTCTTGGCAGGGCAGAACCCTGGTTCCATCTTCTCTCTCAGCGCCGCTCGTGCTGACGTTCTCAAGGCCGATCGCGCCGACGATCGGGTGGACGCCGATGAGCTGCCGGTTCTCAAGATGCCGAGTCGTGAGGAGATCGAGGCAGACTATGCACCAGGTGGCCTGGTCAATCGCATGTATCCCACCTACGAGCCGCGTGATGAGCAGATCGCGATGGCGCTCGAGGTCCGCGATGCGCTGGTCACGGGCACTCATCGAGTAATTGAGGCAGGCACAGGCGTCGGCAAATCGATGGCCTATCTGGTGCCTTTTGCCGAGGCAGCACGCCGTAACAACATCACGGTTGGTATTGCGACCAAATCGAACAATCTTGCCGACCAGCTCATGTACCATGAGCTGCCAAAACTTGCCGAGCAACTGGACGGTGGTCTGTCATTTTGCGCTCTCAAGGGGTATGACCACTATCCGTGCCTGCGCAAGCTCGAGCGCATGAGCCGCGGCCAGGTCGAGATTACCACCAAGCGCGATCCGGCGGACACGCTCACGGCGGTCGCGGTCATTATGGCGTACGTCTGCCAATCAGCCGATGGCGACCTTGACTCGCTCGGCATTCGGTGGCGCAGCGTCAACCGTCCCGACTTTACGACGGCCTCGCGCGAGTGTGCTCGTCGCCTCTGCCCGTTTTTCCCTGATAAATGTTTGGTCCACGGCGCTCGCCGTCGTGCGGCGCATGCCGATGTGGTGGTCACCAACCATTCCCTGCTGTTCCGCAACGTCGCGGCCGAGGGCAGGATTTTGCCGCCGATTCGTCATTGGGTAATCGACGAGGCCCATTCCATCGAGCGCGAGGCGCGCCGTCAGTGGGCGCGTGTGGTGTCGGCGGACGAATCACGCGTCCTGTTCGAGCGTCTGGGTGGCTCGAGCACCGGCGCGCTAAGCCAGGTTTCCCGTGATTTGGCAACCTCCGAGGGCTCTACGCTCTATCTGGGCCTTACCGCCAAGGCGACGTCGACGGTTGCGCGCGCGAGCATGGCGATCGCCGGCGTGTTCGATGGCGTTCGCGAGCTCGGTCGCCGTGCCCGTGGGGGCTATGACAATGCCAATCTATGGATTGGCCCCGAGCTGCGCGAATCTGACGACTGGCATGATTTCTTACAGTCGGCCTACACTGGCATCGACGCATTGGAACAAGCTGACAAGAGCGTCGACGCGCTGGTGCAAGCCGTCGCCGCCGACAAGCCAGAGGTTGTTGTCGACCTGGGTGATATCTCGCGCCGCCTGCATGAGCTGGCCGAGAACCTAAAACTCATCATTGATGGTACCGATGAACACTACGTGTATTCGCTGCAGGTCAATCGCAGGCTGCGTGCCGGCGGAGAGTCAATGACCGCAGAGCGCATCGACATTGGCGAGGCCTTGGCAACCGAGTGGCTGCCCGAGGTTCACACGGCTATCTTTGCCTCGGCGACCATGACGGTGTCCAAAAGCTTTGAACACTTTAACCATGCGGTCGGCCTCGATCGCATCGGTGCTTCAACATCCTCATCGCTGCACTTGGACTCGAGCTACGACTTCGATTCGAACATGGCTGTAGTCGTTGCGGGCGATATCCCCGATCCGCGCGATCGTGAGAGCTATCTTACGGCGCTCGAGCGCGTGCTGGTCGACGCCCATCTTGCCATGGGCGGATCGGTGCTCACGTTGTTCACCAATCGGCGCGACATGGAGGACCTATACGCCCGCGTTGAGCCCAAGATGGCCCGTGCGGGTCTGGAGCTCAACTGCCAGCAGCGCAACTCATCTCCTCGTCGCCTGCGCGACCGGTTTATCAACGAACCGACCTCGTCGCTTTTTGCGCTCAAGGCCTTCTGGGAGGGGTTTGATGCCAGCGGCGAGACGCTGCGCTGCGTCATCATTCCCAAGTTGCCGTTCTCAAGCCCCACGGACCCGCTCTCGTGCGAGCGCAACCTGCGCGAAGACCGCGCATGGGCGCGCTATTCGCTGCCCGAGGCGGTGCTCGAGGTTAAGCAGGCCGCGGGGCGTTTGATTCGCTCGTCGACCGATAGCGGTGTGCTGATCTTGGCGGATCCTCGCCTGGTGACGAAGGGCTATGGCAAGAAGTTCTTAACGTCGCTGCCCACGAGCTCCTACCAGCGCATCGAATCGGCGCAGATCGGGCACTATCTACAGCTGTGGCGTGCACGCCACGAGCGGCGGCGCTAAAGCGGACAGACGAGGGTTTTTGCCATATCGCACAGACGCTTTGACAGGGCGGGGTCATCCAAGATGCGGATGGCTCCGCCCGCTGCGATTATCTGGCTCAGCAGCCAACGCTCGGAGCCGTAATGTACGGTTACCGTTGCCATGTCTGTCCCGCTGCGCTCGATGAGGGTGATGCCGGCCCAGTCCAGATGCTCCGCCATATCGAATGGTATCAAGAGCTTTGCGCTACGCTGCGTCCGGGCAAGGGAATCGTGGAGGGATACAACGTCCGGTACGTGAGGCACGACGGAGTCTTCCGTCAAGGCGAGTCCCTCGATTTTATCCATGCGATAGGTGCGCTGCTCATCGACCGCGATGTCCCAGGCAATCAGATATGTTTGGTCGCCGTTTGCTGTAATGCGCAAGGGGTCGACCAGACGCTCGCGTGGCCGCGCATCGTCCATCGAGCGATACGAGATACGACAGCGAACGCCGTCCTGAATGGCGCAGCTCAGCTGCTGCCAGTGCGACCCGTGGTTGACGGTGTCAGAGACGTGCTGGTTATAGCCGAGCTCTTCGGGTAGAAGAGCATGTCGAATTCGAGCCGCCGCCTGGGGCTCGATCCCCAACGATTCAAGTTCGTGGTTGAGCACAGCGCCCTCGGCGTCACTCAGGCGCAGCGGTAGTACACGCCCGGCGTCACCGGTGAGGACCACGCGCTCGCCGTGGCATTCGCAGATGATACGCGCACCCGATTCTCGGTCCGCGAGCGTCGAGACGATCTCGAGAATCTCGTCGAGCGACGCCCCCGTGATGTCAAAGCGACTGCAAATCTCGGTTCGTGTCATGCCGCTCTCGCCGGCGGCGTAGAGGGCCTCCATGATGTCGATGGCGCGCGAGAGCCTCTGCTCGCTGGTGAGTTTACGCACGGGCATGCTCGTGCACCGTCCTTTCAATGAGGTGGTTCCACGCCTGCTTGAGCGATTTGGGGGCCATGGGCCTCATGCCGTCCATGGCGTGGGCCATGCAAAATGAGGCGGCGGCTTCAAGATCGCGCACGTCAACGGTCCAAGTCCATCCCGAATCGGTGTGTGCGAGCTCACCTCGCCCGCGCGTGAGGCCGTTGATCATATCGATCTGCGTCTGCGGGGCGAACGAGAACGTAGCCGCAACGGGCGGGCGGTCGGCAAAATCGAATTCAAAGAACAGGTAGTCGCTGAGGTTGAAGTCCGCAGGGATAGCGTAGGCCTTTGAGGGGCGCCAAGCGCGAACGATACGGTCGCAGCGGAATGTCCTGATGTCGTCGGTGGCATTGTCGAGGCCGCAGAAGTACGCAACGCCCTCGCGCTCGAACATGCCGTAGACGCAGACGGTACGCTCTTTCTGCTCACCGCGTCCGTTCTGATATAAAAATCGCAGCGCGCATCGCTCGGCAAAGGCGCTCCATACCGCATCGACGGTGGGAGAGCGGCGGATCGGTGCTTCGTCCGCCGTCGTCCTGCCGGTGAGGTAGGCAATCTTGGAACGAATATCGGCAAGCGGCGCGGCAAAAGTGGATGAGCCGGCCGCTATTGTCTGGTCGATAGCGTTGAGCAGGATATCGGCGTCGTCTGCGGTGATGAGGCCGCCTGCCGCAAACGTGTGCTCGCGGTCGATTGTCCACGAGCTTTCCTCGGTCTCCTGCGCACCGGCGGGGCGAACCTCCTTGATTAAGATGCCACGCTCGAGCAGTTTGTCACGATCGCGCCGAAACTTGCGCTTATCCGAGTCGATGTTGCCCGAGCCATATCCCAGGTCAGAATCCAAGACGATCTGCTCGGTCGTCAGCGGTTCGGGGGAGCTGTTGAGCACAAAGAAAAGATTGAGGATGCGCTGGGCCGTTTTATCGAAACTGGGCTCCGAATTCCCCTTTTTAATTGTCGCGGTCGCGTCGCTTGCCGTCATAGAGTCCTCGCATGAGAAGGTGGTTTGCTGCCATGATTTTAGTCCGATATGGAGATTAGGCTATATCCTTGTCCGCTCGGGGCGTTAAGATGGCCCGAATTCGGTCGTTTGCGCTCGCTCGGGGTATACTTTCGACTATATACGGTTCTAATGTGCATGCATTGGGCCTATTTGTCGGATTATGGATGTGGAGCGCACATGGCGAACACCCAGAACTATATTAACCACCTGCTGCAGAACACCGGCATCACGCCGGCATGCAGCGAAGAAGAGCGCTTGGCTGCCGAGGATATCGCTCAGATCTTCCGCAACCACGGCTTTGATCCCGAAGTTCAGGAGTTCAATGCCCCGGCGCCCAGCAGGTTGGCATTTGCCGTTACCGGTATTCTTGCGTTTGCCGGCGCCCTGCTGATGGGCATCGGCGGCGGCATCGGCTTGGTCGGCACCTTGCTGGCCATTGTCGGCGCCGTTCTTTACGTGCTCGAGCGCACGGGCCACCCCGTGGTTTCACGCCTGGGCAAGACGGGCGTGAGCCAAAATGTCATCGCCTACCACAAGGCCTCGGGCCCGCTCGCGTCTCCGCGCAACCGCCCGGTGGTCGTTGTCGCACACTACGACTCTCCCCGTGCTGAGCTGCTCGCCCGCGAGCCCTATGCTTCGTATCGTGCGCTCATCGCCAAGCTGTTGCCCGTTGCCACGGTTGCCCCCGCTGCCGTTGCCATCCTGCGTATCCTGCCGCTCCCCGGCGCGCTCAAGGTTCTGCTGTGGATTGTCGCGATCCTCGCTTCCCTCGTTGCACTTGCCAACGCGGCAAACATCATCTCTAACCGCCACATTCTTCCCTATACGTCCGGCGCGGTGTGCAACAAGTCTTCTGTCGCCGCCATGCTCGGCGTCATGGACAACGTTGCTCCCTTCCAGGGCGAAAACGAGTTTCCCGACGATGTTCCGTTCGATACCTATTTTGGGGAGCAGAAGCGTCGTGCCGAAGAAATGGCGCGCGCAGCGGCGGAGTATGCCGCGGCCCAGCAGCAAAACGACTACGGCAACACCATCGAGTACGAAGAGCCTACCTACGCCGAGGACGAGTTCGGTCAGCCGACTGCTCCCGACGCTCAGACCGAGCCCGAACAGGGTGAGGCTTTCGACGAGCAGATCGAGGGCTTTGAGGGTGCGTCTGCCGACGAGACGCTGATTGGCGCCATTGTGCCCGAGGATCAGAATCAGGCTGTCCAGGCCGAAGAGTTCAATGACGAGGTTCCCGCTGCCGAGCCGGCGGAGGAGCCTGTCGCGGCCGAGCCCGAGCCCAAGCTCTATCGCAATGCCGCCGGCAACATCCGCTTTGGTTCGGATGCCATCCGTGCGCTCGGAATGCTTCCCGAGTCCTGCACGCTCGATTACGAGGAGGGCGAGGAGCCGACGTTTGAGCCCGAGCCTGCCCCCGTCGTGACCGTGGATGATGAGTCTGCCGCGGTTACCGCTGCCGTTGCCGAGTCCGAGGCGGTGTCCGCGATCGATCCCGCGGCAGGACTGGACATTTTGGCTCCCGCCGCGCCGGCGCAAGACGTTGCGGATGAGTCTGACGACGATTACGTTGAACAGCCGAGGCGCGTGTCTTACGAGAGCGATACTGATTTCTCGGCCGAGATTCCCGCGGCAACGCCCCATGCCGATATTGCATCCGCGTTCTCTTCGATTGGCGCCAGTGCTTCCAACTTCTTTAAGGGCGCGCTTGCAAAGAGCAAGAAATTTGTCGACGATTTCGAAGAGAAGCGCGCTGCTGCACGCGAGGCTGCCGAGCAGGAAGCTATCGCTCAGCAGCAGGCAGCTGAGGCGGCACGTGAGCTCGCGGCGCAAGAGTTCGAGCAGAACGAGGCTATGCAGTCCGTGCCCGTCGACGCTGCCGAAGCTACGACGTCCTTTGAGTCCCAGCAACCGGCGTCCGCGGATGTTGTTGAGGCGACGACGTCTTTCGAGGCTCAGCAGCACGTCGATAGCACCATGTCGTTTGATGCCGCGCGGTTCGATTCCACGATAACGTTTGAAAAGCAAGGCACCGCGATTGCCGAGCCCCTTCCTGTTTCCGATGAGCAGGGCGACGCGGCAGACGATGACGAGCCTATTGATGCTGCCGAAATCCAAGATGCCGCCGAGGACGAGCCCGTCGAGGCCAACTGTGACGAAGAGCAATACGCGGCAGCCGAGCAAGATGATTCGACCGAGGTCGAGCAGGAGGAAGTGCCTGCGGTTTCCGAGGCTCCCGAGACAGATGAGTTGAGGCCTTACTCCACGCAGATTTTCACCATGCCGGCCCCGAGTGGTTCCGGTGCCACGGTTGCCGATGTTGCTCCCACCCAGGACGAAACGATCGATTCCCTTATGGCCCAGATTTCCTCCCAGGCATCACCACGTCCGCAGATGAATGTTCCCGATCCGGCGTCGGCTCCGTCGCCTGCACCTTCCTCGTCTCCGCTAGCTTCGGTCCCCGATCCGTCGCTGCCGTCGATGAAGCAGGCAAACGTTGCGTCTCGCACGTCGCTGTTCGACCTTCCCGACCCCTCCGCACAGGTCAACGACCCCTTTGCTACCGCTCAGGGTCCCGAACCCACATCGGCACCCGTTGCGCCTCCTAGGCCCGTTGCGTCGGGCGCACAGCCGATCGAGACCATTTCGGCTCCCGCCCCGGCGGCACCCAAGTCTCGCAAGCGCGGCCTGGGCGGCCTGTTCGGTCGTAAAAAGAAAAACGAACAGGACAGCATGAGTGACTGGCTGGGCGTCGAAGACGATTACGATGCCAAGAAGTCCGGTCGCGGCATCGGTTCGTGGGATAATTTCGAGGACGATAACGATGGCTGGAAGGGCGGCGCTACGTCTTCCGACGGCGCTTCTTCCGAAGATATGCTCTCGGCTGTTGCCTCTATGGGTGACGATGAGCTGCTCGGTCACGATATCTGGTTTGTGGCAACGGGCGCCTCGGATTGTGATGGCGCCGGTATGAAGGCCTTCTTGGCTTCGCATCGCGATAAGCTCCGCGGCGTATTCTTCATCAATCTTGAATCCGTCGGCGCCGGTAGGCTTTCGGTGGTGACGGTTGAGGGCGAACAGCAGCTGCTCAAGGGCGATCGCCGCATCATGAACCTGGTCAGCAAGGTGTGCAAGTCGTTCCATGTCGATTGTGGCGCGCTCGAGATGCCCTATGCCAAGACCGATGCCTATGCCGCGCTCGAGGCGAGCCGCCGAGCCCTCACCATCGCCGGCGTGGACGGCACGCGCCTGGCTTGTGCTCGTACCGAGGACGACCTGCCCCACAATGTCAACCCGACGAACATTGCCACGGTATCCGAGGTCGTGACCGAGGTTATCCGCCGTTCGTAGACGGAGCTCTAAGGAGTCAACGTGTTTTCGTATATTAAGCGCCATTGGCCTGTCTACGTGATTTTGACCTTGATTGCCATTGCGTTAGGGTTTGGAGCTGCCTACATCGTGGGCGCGAAGGGCTCGACCCCCGCCTCCGCAATCAGCGAAGAGGTGGAGCAAGAACAGAGCACGGGCGCCGATGGGATCCCTGAGTCCGAGCAGGCAATCGTTGATGGTGGATCTTCGTCTGCAGAGTAGATGCGGCGATTTAGATGATTGAAAGCGGGCGAGCCGGGGGACTGGCTCGCCCGCTTTTTCATCGCGCTAGCGCTTCTTTGGGATTGACCTAAGGCGAGCGAACCATAGGGCTGCGGCACCCGAGGTCAGGAGCGCGGTGATGCAAGCGGCGATGGGAGCTGATCCTGTTGCCGGTAGGTCCTGCGGTAGGGTACAGCGTTGAATGACACGGTCCTCGTCATGTGACTCAAGTTTATCGCCGCCGCCGTTGCGGCAAAGATCGACGCGTGCGCTGTTGGTGAGTGCAGTTTGGGGTGTGTAAGCCGACGTTGCCTGCATGTTCACGACTGCGCCCCGAGCATCTGTGCCAAGGATTGCTTTGGCATCGTCAAGGTCGTCGTGCTCATCTTTGAGATCATCGCGGGTCCAAGAATCCGTATCGCTTCGAGTCGTAAAGTCGGCGGCTACCGCACCGTATTCAATGCGAATGCCCGTTACGACGGTATTGGATGCAAGGTCGAGTTCTTTCGCCTCGAGTGTGGCGGATTCCGTGGTCGAGACATCCGCCTTCCAGAGGTGCCAGCCGTCGTAATCGACGAGGCGGCAATCTTCACCCAGACTCTCTTTTACTTCGTCGGACTCAAGCCAAGGATTTTCGTGCCCATCGTCAAGCGTCGCGTTTGCCGGCTCATCGACGTCTGTCGAGTCCAACGGCGTCGTGCGATACCACACGTTGCACAGACCGTTGAGGTCGCCGATGGCGACGGGGGTTTCGATTGAGACGAATCTCGCCGTATCGTCCTCGGCACACTCAAGATCATCGGTAATTGTGAACTCATCAACCCAGGTAGCTGAATCGTTTCGAGCGTCGATGGTATAGGAGAAAAGACCGTCCGTATTGGTTTGCGTTGCGGCGCGATTTTTACCATCGCCGTTGGCCAGCAGACCCTTCCCGATAGGTTGGACAAGCTCCTGACGCTTGTCGACCTGTCCTTTGATCTCGATGGGCGCATCCTTCATCGCGACGGATTGGACTTCTCCCGTATCCTTTATTTCAAACGTTATCTCCTCGGCAAGGTCATAGGTCCGCGGAGACATCATTTCGCGCAACGAGTAGGTGCCGGGTGCAAGATGTTCGACGCGGTGCGGCTTGTCGGATGAGGTCCAGGAGTCTATTTCGGTTTTATCGGGACCATATAAGGTGAGTTGTGCGCCTTTCACTTCCTGCTCTCCGCTTGCATCGACCTTGGAGATACCAACCTTGGTGTAATTGTCGGATACGTTAAGCCGTGCTTCTACAACGGGTGTTTTCTGGTCGGCATAAGCGAGGTCTACGATATGGGGCGTCCGGTCGAGTAAGAAGCCTGCCGGCGCTTGAGTCTCGACAACCTCGTAGCGTGCGGTGCCAGATCCCAGCGGGAGGTCGTCCACGCGTGCTTCTCCAGTTTCATCCGTTGTGACGGTAGCGACAGTCTCACCGTCGAGCGCGGCAATGCTACCGTCGGGGCGCACGATATCACCCGAGGCACGGATCTCAAAGATGGCGCCCGCGAGGCTGCTGCCGTCTACGACATCGGTTTTAACGATCCTGATGTTTCCGGTCGCGGCGTGGTCATAATACGAGGCGATTACAACGGGCGTTAGGTTCATGTCGGCGGGTATGTTTACCTCGATCTCTTTGCCGACAAGATAGGGCTCTTTGGCCGAGGTTTCGCGTACATAATAGGTGCCCGGCACGAGCGATTCGGGCAGTGTGACGGTCCCGGTCGCGTCAGTCGTAAAGGTGTCCATTACGTTATGTGCTGGATGCCAGCAAGTTTGTGAGACAGGTTTGTGATTGCTGTCGAGGAGTTGGAAGGTGAATCCGGCTAGGGGAACAGAAGCGCCTGTTTGGGCATCGCGTTTTACAATCTGGAGATGCGTCGACAGAGCGTGGTTGTCCACGATATATTGAAGCTCGGCGCCGTTGGAAATCTGATTGGCCTCGACGGTCCATTCCCCTGCACGTTTAAAACCCTCTGGGACGGTTTCCGGAACCTCACGAACGGTGTAGCCGGCGCGGTCGTATGGGATGGCTCCGTGGACACCGGCGGGTCGCTTGCCTGCGCCAAACCATGCTTCGGGCTGATCTTTGGTGGAGGCAAAGCCATAGATGTTTGTGGTCAGTGTGCCAACAACCTGCTGAGAGCTGTTGCTCACAACCTCAAAGACAACACCTCCCGCCGGCTGCTCCAAGCCGGATTGGTCGCTATTGCCGTAGTCCTTGAATTTGGAAATTTCAAGGTCAAATGCAATGGGGATATCGGAAACGCGAGATTCGATCTCGACCACGCCTGAATCACCGAGCTGGTCGGCTCTAACGGTATAGGACCAGCTGTCGTTGGATGGCAGGTAGCCCTCGGGCGCCTTCGATTCATAGATGGTAAAGGTTCCCAGGGGGACATCGGTGAGGGTAGCTCGACCGCTTTCATCGGTCCTGAGAGTTTGTGTCCATCCAGGGGTTGATTGCGATACGCACACGAATTCTGCTCCTGCGAGCGAAGCCCCAACTTGGGGGCCTGCATTCGTTGCGGCGTCGAGCTTTACAATGCGCAAGGTAATGGTGCCGGGTTGTTCATCAATGGTGACGTATCCGCCGTTATCCGTCGTGGTAAAGGCAATGTGATCGTGCCGGGGGATATAACCAGCTGGCGCTGTTGTCTCAACTAGGTAGTATGCCGTGTTGGGTAGGAGTGTTGCCTGCGCTCGACCGTTGCTGTCCATCTGGACGGTGCCGACACGCGCGCCGCTGGCGCTCTCAAAAACATCGAATGTTGCCCCGTCAAACTGATAAGTATTGTTTCCGCTGGTAATGGCAGCGTTTGCAGACTGCTTTTGGAAGGAAACAGAGACCGCCGGCAGTACATAGAGCATGTCTTGACGTCTGCTGCCGCCCGATACGGTTCCTAGATAGCGCCGCGCGCGGTGCGGAGCGGCTTTGATGCTTCCTGATTTTGCGCTGTCGTGGAGCCACCGCGCAGCCGCCACGACTTCATTGTCGGCGGTAAAGTGCCCACTCTTGGTTTTGCCCTGAGCGGTCGTGTAGGAGTAGGTGCCGTCGACATGGGTAGTGCCGTTGAGCATCCATACGGCAAGCTGGGTGGCGGCGCGGGCGCGATCGGGTGAAAGATGGTAACCGCCAAACGACGTGGCGGTAGGATATCCGTGACAAACGATTGCCGCGAACTCGTCGTCGAGCCACACCCAGCCTTGATCAAAGTTGAGCCATGGACCGCCCGGCTTGGTGGGCCCGGGGCGTTCCTGGTTCATGCAGTAGGCAATCGAGGCGTCTTGAGCTTCATACTTGCCGATGAAGAAGGGCCCACAATCATCGCTAATAGTACGGAAGCCGAGCTGGTCGTAGCCATCGACGGCAAATGCGGCTCCCGGTGCCAGGCAGCCGAACAGCAGGAAGAGGAGCAGGAGCAGCGGACCTGTTGCGATTGCGCTGTGGACAGAGTGCGTGGGTGCGTTGGACATGGCTGCTCCTTATCCCTCGTGCGCCGCATGGGGAGGTTGCGACGCGTAGGATGAGGCTACCCCCGAGGTTCATGCGGGTAAGTACCGGAGCCTGACCAAAAGCTTGCCCAATTCCTGACAAATTGAGCTCAAATACAACAATCAGGCAAAAGCGCAGGTAGAAGATAAGGAGAACAGGAGGCCAAAGGTCCTCATCTCCACAATTGATGCGATTTTCAAACGAATCTCCACAGCTAAAACAAGCATCGCCACCCTTGTATCGAACAAGACAACCGCGTTATACTAGCCAACACACAAGCGGGCATCGCCAAGTGGTAAGGCATCAGCTTCCCAAGCTGACACTCGCGGGTTCGAGTCCCGTTGCCCGCTCCATTCGAATTTCAGGCACGGTAACGTTTCGTTACTGTGCCTTTTTCAATAAAGTGCCGGGACTCGAACCCGACAGGGTGCGAGCGTTAAATAAACGCGAAGCGTTTATAGCGAGCAGGCAAGGTCGCCGATAGGCGACCGCAGCCGGTGCGGATTTGCGAAGCAAATACGCGGACGTCCCGTTGCCCGCTCCATCGAGCGCGGGAGACCTTGGGACGGCCAATTCAACAAAGTCTTCCCCATCGTCTCCGTGAATCCGAGGAGATCGACCGCAGCCGGTGCGGATTTGCGAAGCAAATACGCGGACGTCCCGTTGCCCGCTCCAATTCCAAAATGTTAGGTTCATGCCTGCTGCCCATACTTGCACCTGCGCACGGTACAATGGTTGGGTTACGACCAACGTGCCAATAACCAAAAAGGAGCCGCTATGATCGATCGCTATACCCGCCCGGAGATGGGACACATCTTCTCCCTCGAGAACAAGTACGCCATTTGGCAGGAGATCGAGGTTCTGGCCTGCGAGGCCCAGGCGGAGCTCGGTAAGATCGGTATTTCCAAAGACGAGGCCCAGTGGATCCGCGATCATGCCAACTTTGAGAAGGCAAAGGTCGACGAGATCGAGGAAGTCACGCGCCACGACGTTATTGCCTTCCTGACCAACATGAAGGAGTACATCGACGCCGATGTTCCCGAGGGCGACCCCAAGCCCAGCCGCTGGGTTCACTATGGCATGACCAGCTCCGATCTGGGCGATACGGCTCTGTGCTACCAGCTCACCCAGGCCTGCGATCTGATCATCGAGGACGTCAAGAAGCTCGGCGAGATCTGCAAGCGCCGCGCCTTCGAGGAGCGCAACACGCTTTGCGCTGGCCGCACCCATGGCATCCACGCCGAGCCGATGACCTTCGGCATGAAGTTTGGCTCTTGGGCCTGGGAGCTCAAGCGCGATCTGGATCGTCTTGAGGACGCCCGCAAGAACGTTGCCTTCGGTGCCATCTCGGGCGCTGTCGGCACGTACAGCTCCATCGAGCCGTTTGTCGAGGAATATGTCTGCGAGCACCTGGGTCTGGTCCACGACCCGTTGTCCACGCAGGTCATCTCCCGCGACCATCACGCCTACCTCGCCGGCGTCCTCGCCACCACGGCGGCCACCTGCGAGCGCATCGCTACCGAGGTCCGCAATCTGCAGAAGACCGATACGCTTGAGGCCGAGGAGCCGTTCCGCAAGGGTCAAAAGGGCAGCTCCGCCATGCCGCACAAGCGCAACCCGATCACCATGGAGAAGGTCTGTGGCCTGTCGCGCATCGTGAAGTCCAATGCCCAGGTCGCCTTCGACAATGTCGCCCTGTGGCACGAGCGAGACATTTCGCACTCCTCTGCCGAGCGCGTCGCCCAGGCCGATAGCTTTATCGCACTCGACCACATGTTCCAGTGTCTCATTCGCGTTATCGACGGCCTGCAGCTGTATCCGGCTCGCATGATGGCCAACCTCAACAAGACTCGCGGTCTCATCTTCTCCTCCAAGGTCCTGCTGGCCCTCGTCGATACGGGTATCACCCGCGAAGATGCCTATGCGATCGTGCAGGAAAACGCCATGGCTACCTGGCACGAGGTGCAGGATTGCGTCTCCGGTCCCACCTTTAAGGAGCGTCTCGAGGCTGATCCGCGCTGCACCGTCAGCCAGGAGAAGCTCGACGAGATCTTTGATCCGTGGGACTTCCTCACCCGCATCGACACGGTCTTCGATCGCCTGGAGCAGCTCGAGTTCTAACTGATCGATTGGGGACGAAGTCAAACCGATCAGTTTACTTTCGGCCTCCGTTGAAGCTCGGCCTTTCAGCCCGAGCCCCGTTGGTAACGCGTTTATCAACGGGGCTTTTGCGTGGGAGCGTCGGGAAAGTCACACTTCAGCGGATGATGGTATATTGCAGAAATGTCGCTTGCCGTTAATTTGCCCCTTCTGGCAAACATTAGCTTGCAAGTGCTCGTTGGGGGG
>CAUGNQ010000017.1 GCA_959600835.1 uncultured Collinsella sp.
GCCCGTGGGTTATACCCTAAGAGCAAACCACCCTTTTTAAGGGTGGTTCTGATTTGGCATGATGGGTTTGGATCGCCGGGTAAGGCTGCCGAGCGGCTGGCTGTGGCACCCTATTCACTCACGGGACGCAGCGATGCCTCCTCAAAATGGAAGGATCGCAAGCCGTCTTCTGTTTCGATGCACGCACGACCAAAGCCATCGACCGTTTTAAAGATGCCTCGCGCCAGCTCGTCACCGGCAGGGGAGCGGGCGATAACGTGCTTTCCAATCCAATTGAGGTGAGCGACATATTCGCCGTGGACGGGCGCGAGCGGTCCGGTGTTTTCTTCCATGGCGTTGAGGCGTTCTGCCCAGGCATCTATAGCGTCTATAACTGCGTGATAGACCTCATCGAGGAGCATGTCGACAGCTGGAACGTTCTCGTTAAGGTCCGAGAGACCGATTGCCGGCAGGCCGCCATCGGGCACCTCTTGGGGCGCATAGTTCACATTGACACCAATGCCACAGACGGCGAAAGGTTTGCCTTCGTTATCGCGTGCGGCCTCGACCAGAATGCCGCCGAGTTTGCGTCCACGCGCGACCAGGTCGTTGGGCCATTTGAGGCCAATCTCGTTTGCAAGACCCTGTTTTTCGAGCGCCTCGAGCACCGCTAGGCCGCTGACGGCAGCAAGACCAGAGTACTTCGCAGGATTAACGCATGGACGCAGGACAATCGAAAGCAATAGGTTGCCGGCGGTTGAATCCCACTTGTGGCCGCGCCGGCCGCGTCCTGCTGTCTGAGCCCGGGCGGCAAGTCCTGTGCCGTGCGGCGCTCCCTGTTTTCCTGCTTCGAGCAGGTCATCGTTGGTCGATCCGGTTACGTCGACTATCGTTAATTTGGCATCCATAACGGCTGCTACCTCCTTAATGAATAAGTGAATAACGCAATGGTGTCGAGAGAGACACAATGTGAAGCCTTTGTTGCATTTGGACAATTTAATGTTAACACGTTAACAACGACTGAAATGCGCTATCCTCTCTTGGTCGATGTAAACACGTCAACAACTCAAAGGAGGTTAGTGATGGGTTTCACGATTCTTGGAACAGGCTCGGCGCTTCCTAAGCGCAGTGTTTCCAATGACGAGCTGTCCGAGTTCCTCGATACCTCGGATGAGTGGATTTTTACCCGCACAGGTATTAAGAGTCGCCACGTCTGCACCACCGAGTCACTTGACGACCTTGCCGTAGCGGCGAGCGAGCGGGCACTTCAGGTGTCCGGAATCGACGCGAGCCAGTTGGATCTGATCGTCTGCTCGACGACGACGGGTGACCACCTTGTTCCCGCCGAGGCGTGTGCCGTTGCTGAGCGACTGGGCGCGACGTGCCCTGCCTTCGATGTCTCGGCTGCCTGCGCCGGCTTCGTATTTGCGCTCGATGTTGCCGAGGGCTATATCGCCCGAGGACGAGCCAAGCATGTGCTTGTCGTTGCCGCCGAGCAGATGACGCGCGCGCTCGACTGGACCGACCGCGCCACCTGTGTGCTCTTTGGCGATGGGGCAGGCGCCGCGGTGATTGAGGCTGGGGGAGACAGCCCCCTTGCCTTTGAGCTTTCGACGGCGCCCGACGTCGAGACGTTGTGCGTTCCCGGTCTGGTCGGCACCTCGCCGTTTAAGGCCTCCGCAGATAGCGAGAGCGTGCTGTCCATGAATGGCCGCCGCGTGTTCAAGTTCGGCGTCAACGCGATTTGCGACACGGTCCATAAGCTTGCGAGCGATGCGGGCATTTCGGTCGAGGACATCGACCATTTTGTATTCCATCAGGCTAACGAACGAATCCTGAGTCAGGCGGTCAAGCGCCTCGGTGTGCCAGACAAGCGCGTGGTTCGAACGCTGCGCGAGACCGGCAACATTTCGAGCGCATGCATTCCGCTTGCCCTCGACTGGCTGGCAAACGCCGGTGCACTTCACACGGGCGACACCATCACCCTCGTTGGATTTGGCGCCGGTCTGGATATAGGTGGCTATCTACTTCGTTGGAAGTAGTCGCACATAGGAAATAAAAACGCCCCTAGGGCACAAACAAAGGAGAACTACCATGGCAGATCAGAAGACCTTCGAGCGCGTTTGCGATGTTATCCGCGAGACCGCCGGTCTTGACGACGTCGAGATGAAGCCCGAGTCCACGCTCGAGGAGATTGGTCTCGACAGTCTGGGCACCGTCGAGATCCTCGTCGCCGTTGAGGACGAGTTTGGCATCCAGCTCGATACCGAGGAGAACCCCAAGACGGTCGGCGAGTTCGCCGATACGGTCGAGGCGGCATTGGAGAAGTAGAGATGCTCAAGACTCCTCTCTGCGATCTGCTCGGCATCGAAAAGCCCGTGTTCCAGGGCGGTATGGCCTGGATCGCCGACGCCTCGCTGGCGTCCGCAGTGTCCGAGGCGGGCGGCTTAGGGATTATCGCGGCCATGAACGCCGACGCCAACTGGCTGCGCGACCAGATTCATGAGCTGCGCGCCAGGACGGATAAGCCCTTTGGCGTCAACGTCATGCTCATGAGCCCGTTTGCCGACGAGGTCGCGCGGGTCGTGATTGACGAGCGGGTGCCGGTCGTCGTGACGGGTGCCGGCAATCCCACCAAGTACATGAAGGCGTGGAACGAGGCGGGCATCAAGGTCATCCCGGTCGTTGCCTCGGTGGCGCTGGCGCGCCTCGTGGCGCGTCGTGGAGCCACTGCCGTGGTTGCCGAGGGTACCGAATCAGGCGGCCATATTGGCGAGACCTCGACGATGGCACTGGTGCCGCAGGTTGTCGATGCGGTCGATATTCCCGTGGTTGCGGCTGGCGGTATCGCTGATGGCCGCGGCGTGGCGGCCGCCTTTATGCTGGGCGCCGCCGGCGTGCAGGTGGGTACGCGCTTTCTGATCGCAGATGAGTGCACCGTATCGGAGCAGTACAAGGAGATGGTCCTGAAGGCCAACGACACCTCGACGCGTGCGACCGGCCGCTCGACGGGACACCCGGTGCGTGCCCTCAAGAGCCCCTTCACCAACGCCTACGCCAAGAGCGAGGCGGCGGGCGTAAGCGTCGAGGAGCTCGGGGCCATGGGCACGGGCGCCCTTCGCAAGGCCGCCAAGGACGGCAATTACGAAGAGGGCTCGTTTTTGTGTGGACAGATTGCCGGCATGGTCAACGAGCGCCAAAGTGCACGTGAAATCGTTGACGACCTGGTCGATGGCGCCGAGCACGTCCTGAAGGGTGCGTGCGCATGGGTGGCGTAGCGTTTCTGTTTGCCGGCCAGGGCGCCCAGCACCCCGCGATGGGCGTCGACCTGATCGAGGCATCGCCGGCCGCCGCCGAGGTGTTCGACATTGCCGACGAGGTGCGCCCGGGGACCAGTGAGCAGTGCCGAAGCGCCTCCAAGGAGGAACTCTCGCAGACCGAGAACACGCAGCCGTGCGTGTTCGTTCACGATCTGGCAGCGGCTGCCGCCCTGCGTGAGCGCGGCGTGGTGCCTGCCGCCTGTGCGGGTTTTTCGCTTGGCGAGGTCGCCGCGCTCACCTTTGCGGGGGCGTTCGATACGCGAGCGGGCTTTGAGCTCGTGTGCGAGCGCGCGGCGCTGATGGCCGCGGCTGCCGAGCGCCATCCGGGCGGCATGCGCGCCGTCATCAAGCTCGATGCGGCGCAAGTCGAGAACCTGGCAAAACAGGCCGGCGAGGACTGCTGGCCGGTCAACTACAACAGTCCGCAGCAGACGGTTGTTGCCGGAGCGCCCGAGGCGCTGCAGGAGCTCGACGTCCTAGTAAAAGAGGCTGGCGGCCGCGCTATGAAAGTCGCGGTGTCGGGCGCATTTCATAGTCCCTATATGGCCGAGGCGACTGAGGGGCTGGCGACGTATATCCAAGCCGGCCACGCGCCGTCACCGCTGCTGATTCCGGTCATGGCAAACATGACGGCGGCGCCCTATCCGGCGGACCCGCGAGCGGCATCGGATGTCTTGGCCAATCAGGTGAGTCATGCCGTTCGTTGGGTCGACACGCTGCATACTCTGCAGAATCAGGGCATCGACACGTTTATTGAGGTCGGCCCTGGCAAAACGCTGTCGGGCCTGGTCAAGCGTACGCTGAGCGACGTTCGCGTGTATTCGTGCGAAACGGCCGAGCAGGTCGCAGCTATTGCCGACGAGCTCGCATAGTCCACAGGGCTGTAACCCGAAAGGAATGACATGGGCAACTTGAACAACGGCGCGCTCGAGCGCAACGACTCACGTCGCGTGGCACTGGTCACGGGCGGCTCGCGGGGTATCGGCCGCGCCTGCGCTGTCGGTCTGGCGGAGGACGGCTTTGATATCGCCGTCGTCTATGCCGGCAGCGTCGATGCGGCGCGCAAGACGTGCGAAGCCTGTGAGGCGGTTGGCGCCACGGCACGCGCATATCAATGCGACGTGGCCGATCCCGCTGCTGTCAACGCGTGCGTGGAAGCGGTCCTCAACGACTTTGGTTCCATTTGGGCGCTCGTCAACAACGCCGGCATCACCCGCGATGGCCTGCTCATGCGCATGGGCGATGACGCATTCGATCGCGTGCTCGATGTCAATCTCAAGGGAACATTCAATATGACGCGCGCGCTCACCAAGACCTTTATGCGCCAGCGCGGCGGTTGCGTCGTCAACATGAGCTCGGTCGTGGGCCTGATGGGCAATGCCGGGCAAGCCAACTACGCTGCTTCCAAGGCGGGCGTGATAGGGCTTACCAAGGCGGTGGCGCGCGAGCTTGCGCCTCGTGGCGTACGAGCGAACGCGGTCGCTCCCGGGTTTGTCGAGACAGATATGACGGCAAAGCTCTCGGAGAAGGTGCGTGCGGCAACCGAGGAACAGATTCCCCTTAAGCGCATGGCACGTCCCGAGGAAGTGGCCGGCGTGGTGCGCTTTTTAGCGAGCGATGCGGCTGCTTACATTACGGGCGAGGTCGTGCGCGTCGACGGCGGAATGGCGATGTAGAAACCAGGGCCGAAGAACGGCTTGGATGAGGAGACCATGATGGAACAGAGAGTTGCAATCACCGGCATCGGTGCCGTATCGCCGCTCGGCAACACCGCGCTTGCCACCTGGGCGGCCATGTGCGCCGGGACCTGTGGCATCGGCCCGATCACGCACTTTGATACCGATGCGTTTACCGTCAAGGTGGCGGCCGAAGTCAAGGGCTTTGACGGCAACGAGTACTTTGGCAAGCGCGACGCCAAGCATCTGGACCCCTGCGTTCAGTTTGCGCTGGTGGCTTCGGACGAGGCAATGCACGATGCGGGCTTTGATGTCGAAGGCGCCATCGATCGTGAGCGCCTGGGCGTCTACGTGGGCTCGGGCGTGGGCGGCATGCAGACGCTCGTCGACAACGTCCACACGATCGCCGATCGTGGACCTCGCCGCGCATCGCCCTATATGATTGCGATGATGATCCCCAACATGGCTTCGGGCAATATCGCGATCCGCCACAAGGCAAAGGGACCGACCCTGCCAGTCGTGACTGCTTGCGCGACCTCGGCCCATGCGGTGGGCGAGGCGTTCCGCGCCATCAAGCACGGCTATGCCGACGCGATCCTCGCGGGCGGCGCCGAGGCGGCCATTATCCCCGATGCCGTTGCAGGCTTTACGTCCTGCCGCGCATTGACCACCAACCCCGATCCTGCGACGGCTTGCCGCCCGTTCGATGCAGACCGCGACGGCTTTGTGATGGGCGAGGGCGCTTGCGTGCTGGTACTCGAGAGCATGGAACATGCGCAGGCGCGCGGTGCGCACATTTATGCCGAGGTCGTGGGCTACGGCAACACCGATGATGCCTATCACATCACGAGTCCCGATCCCGAGGCTGCCGGCATTGCCCGCGCGATATCGCTGGCGGTAGCCGAGGGCGACGTCAAGCCTTCCGAGGGTCTCTACATCAACGCCCACGGCACCTCGACCAAGCTCAACGATTCGTCCGAGACGACAGGCATTAAGCGGGCGCTCGGCGAGGACGCGGCGCGCGCCGCACATGTCTCGTCGACCAAGTCGATGACGGGGCACATGATCGGTGCCACGGGGGCCATTGAGGTCATGGCCTGCGCCATGGCACTCGAGCAGGGCGTGGTGCCGCCGACCATTAACTACCACACGCCCGATCCCGCCTGCGATCTTGATTACACGCCCAATCGCGCGGTTCGCGCCGACCTTACCTGGGCGCTTTCGACCAACCTGGGCTTTGGCGGGCACAACGCCGCCATCGCGCTGCGTAGATATACGAGGAGCTAGAGCATGGATTCCAAAAGACTTGCCGAGATAGCCGATGTGATGGAGGACCGCGGCCTCACGCGCGTACGCGTTGAGGAGCCCGATGGCACCGCGGTCGAACTCGAGCGCGCGAGTGTGGCGCAGCCGGTTGCCGTGCCCATGCCTATGCCGAGCGCCATGGCCGCTCAAGTTGCAGCTCCCACAGTCGCGCCTGCCGCACCGGAACCCGCCACGCAGACACCTGCCGCCGCGCCGGAGCCCAAGAGCACCGAGGTGACTGCTCCCATGGTGGGCGTCTTCTATGCTGCCCCTGCGCCGGGCGACGAGCCGTTTGTGCGCGTGGGCTCCAAGGTCAAGGCCGGCGAGACCCTCTGCATCATCGAGGCCATGAAGGTTCTCAACGAGGTGACGGCCGAGGCAGACGGTGAGGTGCTCGAGATCTGCGTGGCCGACGGCGACCTCGTGGAGTTTGGCAGCTGCCTCATGAGGATCGGATAGGTGATATCCATGAACAAAGAAGAGCTCAAGAAGCTGTTACCGCATCGCGAGCCGATGCTTTTGCTCGACGAAGCCGAGCTGGTGGGCGACGAGGCCCACGGCAAGATCACGATTACAGGCGACGAGTACTTTTTGCAGGGACATTTTCCGGGAAACCCGGTCGTTCCCGGCGTGATTCAGTGCGAGATGCTCGCCCAGAACTGCTGCGTGCTGCTGATGGGCGATGAGGAGGCGCGCGGCGCGACGCCGTTCTACACGAGTCTGGACAAGGTGCGCTTTAAGCGTCCGGTGCGCCCGGGCGACACGGTGGATCTGGTGTGCTCCATCACGCGTGCGCGCGGGCCGTTCCGCTTTGCGACGGGTACTGCGAGCGTCAACGGTGAGGTTTGCTGCCGCGCCGATATGTCTTTTGCACTCATGCACGAAAGTTAAGGAAGGCTCCATGTTCGACAAAGTGCTCATCGCCAACCGCGGCGAAGTCGCGGTCCGTGTTATCCGCGCGTGCCGCGATATGGGCATCAAGACCGTCGCCGTTTATTCCACGGCCGATGCGGACGCGCTACACGTGCAGCTTGCCGACGAGGCGTATTGCATCGGCGGCCCGCGTCTTGCCGAGAGCTACCTCAACGACGATGCCGTGCTCACCTGTGCCGTAAAGTCGGGAGCTAAGGCAATTCATCCCGGCTATGGTTTCTTTTCCGAGAAGGCGAGCTTCGTGCGCGACTGCGACAAGTTCGGTCTGGCGTTTGTCGGTCCTTCGGCCGAGGTGATCGACAGCATGGGCGACAAGGACGCCGCACGCCGAACGGCCGCTGCTGCGGGCGTGCCCATCGTGCCGGGCTGCGATTTGCTCAAAAGCCCCGAGGAAGCAACGGCCGAGGCCGAGCGCATCGGCTGCCCCGTGCTTATTAAGGCGCGCGCGGGCGGCGGCGGTCGCGGTATTCGCAAGGTCGAGCGCGTGGAAGATGCGGCAAAGGCGTTCATCGAGGCGCGTGCCGAGGGTGAGGCCGTTTTTGGCGACGGCGAGTGCTACATGGAGAAGTTCGTCGCGCCGGCGCATCACGTTGAGGTACAGATTATGGCCGATAAGCAGGGCCATGTGTTTTCGCTCGGCGAGCGCGAGTGCTCGGTGCAGCGGCGCAACCAAAAGCTAATCGAGGAGAGCCCCGCGCCGTGCCTCGACGGACACGACGACATTCGTGCTCGCATGCACAAGGCAGCGCGTGACCTGGCTCGTGCCGTCGGCTACGAAGGAGCCGGTACCATCGAGTTCCTGTATTCGGACGACGGCAATTTCTACTTTATGGAAATGAACACGCGCTTGCAGGTGGAGCATCCGGTTACGGAGTTTGTGACCGATACCGACTTGGTCAAGTGGCAGCTGCGCGTGGCAGCCGGCCAGCCTCTGCCCTTTGAGCAGGAGGACATGCCGGTCCGCAACCACGCCATGGAGTGCCGCATCAATGCCGAAACGCCGGACTTTCTGCCGTCATGCGGAACGGTCACCGCGTTGCGTGTGCCGGGTGGTCCGCGCGTGCGCTGGGATTCCGCCATGTTTACCGGTGCTAAAGTTCCGCCGTACTACGACTCCATGCTTGGCAAGCTCATCGTGTGTGCGCCCACGCGTGACGGCGCCATTCGCAAGATGCGCTCGGCCCTGGGCGAGCTCGTGATTGAGGGCGTGAGCGAAAACAGCGAGCTTCAGCTCGACGTGCTGGCAAACGACGAGTTCTTGTCGGGCATGTATCACACCGATCTGATGGGGCATCTCTATGCTGATGAATAGAAAAGCGAAGACGGTCAACGTCCTCGAGGGACCGATGACCGAGTCGTGCGCCGAGTTTCCCGCGCGCCACGTGTTTATCAAGTGCCCGGAGTGCCGCCGCGTGATCGATGAGGCGCGCCTGCACGACAACCTCGAGGTCTGCCCTCGTTGCGGAAAACACTTTCGCGTGAGCGGTCGCGCGCGCATGCGCATGACGGTTGACGAGGGCACGTTTGAGGAATGGGATGCCAATCTGGCGTCGGAGGACTTCCTCTCGTTTCCCGGTTATGCCGACAAGCTCAAGAGCGTGAGCGAGCGTTCGGGCGAGCGCGATGCCGTTGTGTGCGGTAGAGGCAAAATCTGCGGTTGCGATACGGCGCTCTTCTTTATGGACGCCAACTTTATGATGGGCTCGATGGGTTCCGTGGTGGGCGAGAAGATCTGTCGCACATTTGAGCGAGCGACCGAGCTGGGGTTGTCAGTTGTCGGCTTTACCGTTTCGGGCGGTGCGCGCATGCAAGAGGGCGTGACATCGCTTATGCAGATGGCCAAGATTTCTGCGGCGGTTAGGCGCCACAGCGAGGCGGGCGGCCTGTATATCACGGTGCTCACCGACCCCACGACCGGAGGCGTAACCGCGAGTTTTGCCATGGAGGGCGACATTATCCTGGCCGAGCCCGATGCCCTGACGGCATTTGCCGGCCCGCGCGTGATCGAGCAGAACATGCACAAGCGCCTGCCCAAGGGATTCCAGCGCTCCGAGTTTTTGCTGGAGCACGGCTTTTGCGATGCCGTTGTTCCGCGTGGCGAGATTGCGCTCACGGTAGGCGAGCTGCTGGCGCTGCACGAAGGGCACGCGCCCGGCCTGGGGGCACCGCATGAGATCGTGCATATGGGTCGCCGCGGCAAAAAGCTGGGACACTTGTTCAAGCGCTCGGCCGCACCAAAAACCGCGCTCGAGATTGTCAAGCAGACCCGCTCGGCAGATCGCGCCACGGCGGGTGAGATGATCTCGCTGGGCCTCGACGGATTCGTTGAGCTGCACGGCGACCGTTACTTTGGCGACGACGCCGCTGTGTTGGCTGGCATTGGCTGGAAAGACGGACGCCCCGTAACGGTTATCGCCATCGAGCGCGGCACCACGACCAAAGAGCGTATCCGCCGCAACTTTGGCATGGCGCATCCCGAGGGCTACCGCAAGGCGCGTCGCCTTATGCGTCAGGCCGAAAAGTTTGGTCGACCGGTTCTGTGCCTGGTCGATACTTCGGGCGCGTTTTGCGGCATCGGTGCCGAGGAGCGCGGCCAGGGCGAGGCGATTGCCCAGAATCTCATGGAGATGAGCGGCCTTAAGACGCCGATTGTCTCGGTGGTGACAGGCGAGGGCGGCTCTGGTGGCGCGCTGGCGCTATCCGTGGCCGACCGCATCCTGATGCTCTCGAGCTCGGCCTATTCGGTCGTGAGTCCCGAGGCCTGCGCGTCGATCCTGTGGAAGGATACGGAGCGTGCGGATGAGGCCGCCGAGGCGCTGAAGCTCACGGCCCCCGATCTGTTGGCGCTCGGCATCATCGACGGCATTGTCGACGATAGGGGCCTGTCGCATGAGGAGATCGCCGGTGCCGTCATGTCTTCGGCATTTGATGCCTTCGATACGCTTGGGCAGCTCGACGACGCCACCCTCACAAACCTCCGCTATGAAAAGTACCGCACAATCGGTCAGTACCGCACGATGTGACAAGGGGCAGCCCGCATGTCACATTGGGAAAGGCGTTCCATGTCGCAAGTTTCTAACACCTCGTTTACAACGACGGTTTCATCAAACGCCACGGCCGTGGTGGACTATCTGTCCAAAAGCATGATGTCGGCGCTGCCGTTTATTGTCTGCGCAGCGTTGTTCCGCACCGTCGCCGTCATTATGGGCGATGGCATGCTGGGCCAGTGGTCTGCCGATTCCGAAATCTATCGCCTGTTCTACAGTTGGCTCTATAACGCCGGCTACTACTTTTTGCCCATTTATCTTGGTTGGGCGGCCGCCCGCCAGCTCGGTTGCTCGGAGCAGCTGGGCATGATGCTGGGCGGCGTATTGATTGCGCCCGATTTGCTTAAGCTCGTCGATGCCGCATCGACGACGGGGGCATCGATGACTTCCGTGTATGGCCTGCTTCCCGCGCCGGTCAACGATTACACGGCGACTGTTATTCCGATTCTCATCTCGGTGCCCGTGCTATGGCGAGTGGAGTGTTTCTTTCGGCGTGTTATCCCTAAGGCCGTGGCGTTTTCGTTCGTTCCGTTTGCGACCATGCTCGTCATGGTTCCGGTTTCGCTGTGCATTACGGCGCCGGCGGGCAGCTATCTGGGCATGCTGTTGGGACAGCTTATGTTTATGCTTGGCAATTCCGGTGGCATCGTGTCGCTGCTTACGCTCATGGGGCTTGCCGCGGGTTGGGAGTTCCTTAAGATTGCGGGCATCAGCAACGTTGTCCTATCGCTCGCCTATGCGCAGTTTATGAGTGTGGGAACGGATTCGTGCATTCTGATCGCCGCGACGATGGCGACGTTTGCCGTTTGGGGCATGCCCTTTGGTGCGTCGCTTCGCGTTGCGGATAAGGACGAGAAGGCTCTCATGCTGGGCTATTCGATCTCGGGCGTGCTTGGTGGCGTAAGTGAGCCGGCGCTGTACGGTTGCGGCTTTAAATATGGCAGGTGCCTGACGTGCATGGCCATTGGCGGCGCCGTCGGAGGCCTTGTTGCGGCCGTGGGCCACGTTACGGCCTATACCATCGGTATGACGAATGTCCTCATGGTCATTGGTTTTGCCACGGGCGGCATCTCGAACCTGCTATGGTGCTGTGCTGCCGGCGGTGTGGCATTTGCGGTGTCTGCGGCGCTGAGCTACTGCTTTGGCGTGGTGCCGGCGAAGAGGCAGACGACAGGGGACGGAGCCGATTCACCCGAAACCTCGAAGAGCGTGGCCGAAGCAAGCGCATAAACCCGTGCGACAAAGGGCGATTTCTTTGTCATGTTCCAAGGTCGTGGCCCGTGTGGGTTGCGGCCTTTTTGTATCTGTGGGGCAAAGTGGCTACACTACAATCCGTTTGAGCAATAGATATATAGGTAGTACCGTGGGGGCGGATATAGATGGTTGAGTGGATTGTTCGTCGTGCGCAGGGCGACCGTGCGCGCGTGGGCACGTTGACGGGCGTGGTGTGTATTCTCGCCAATGTTGCGCTTTGTGCTGCGAAGGGCGTAATTGGCGTGCTGTCGGGATCGGTTTCGATCGTGGCGGATGCCATGAACAACCTGTCCGATGCCAGCTCGAATATCGTGAGCGTGCTGGGCTTTAGGCTGGCGAGCAAGCCGGCCGACCCCGAGCATCCTTACGGCCACGGTCGCTACGAGTATCTCTCGGGTCTGGTCGTGGCGGCACTCGTACTGCTGATCGGCCTTGAGCTTATCAAGTCCTCGGTTGAGCGCGTCATCCACCCCGAACCTGTCGAGTTCTCGCTTGCCCTGGTGGCGGTTCTAGTGCTTTCGATGGTTGTTAAGCTGTGGATGGCGGCCCTCAACCAAAAGCTCGGTGACCGCATTGAGTCCGAGACGCTGCATGCGACCGCGCAGGATTCCAAGAACGATGTTCTTGCTACGGGCGCCGTGCTGGCGTGCGCGATTGTTTCCCAGGTGACGCATATCAATCTTGACGCATGGGTCGGCCTTGCCGTTGGCGCCTATATTGGCTGGAGCGGTTTTGAACTCATCCAGGATACGGTGAGCCCGCTTTTGGGCCAGTCGCCCGATCCTAAGCTCGTCGAGCATATCCGCAGCAAGATCATGAGCTACCCCGGCGTTTTGGGCGTTCACGATCTGATGGTTCACGACTACGGCCCGGGCAGGAAGTTCGCAAGCGCACACGCCGAGATGGCGGCCGAGGCCAGCCCGCTGGAAAGTCACGACACGCTCGATAACATCGAGCAGGTGTTTAGGGACGAGGACGGCATGATCGTCACGCTCCATTACGATCCCATCGTGACCGATGACCCCAAGCTGGCGAGCATGCGCCTGCGCATCAACGCTATGGCCCAACAGATCGATAGCCGCCTTTCGATTCACGATCTGCGTTGCGTGCCGGGCCCCACGCACACCAATGTGATCTTCGACTGCGTGCGTCCCTCGGATCTGCAGGTGAGTGCCGAAGACGTAAAGCACGCGCTGGCACAACGAGTCGAATCGGAATATCCCAAGTCAATTGCCAAGATTACGATCGACGAAGACTACGTAGGCCATACCCACGAGTAGGGCCGCGCCGGTAAAGCTAGTTATACAGAAGGGGAGAATATGAAGAGACTGTATCTGCTCCGCCACGGCCAGACGGAGTTCAACGTTAAAAAGCTCGTCCAGGGCCGCTGCGATTCTCCGTTGACCGATCTGGGCCGCAAGCAAGCGGGAATGGCAGCCGCATGGCTCAAAGCCCACGGCGTCGTCCCCGACAAAGTGGTCTCTTCGCCCTTAGGCCGAGCCATGGACACGGCTCAGCTCGTCGCATGCGAGCTCCTCGGCCCGGACACAGCAGTCGAGCCCTGCGAAGGCATCATCGAGCGCAGCTACGGCACCTTCGAAGAAGGCCCCCACGACGCCCTACCCACCGACGTCTGGGACCCCGGCGAGGACCTGATCCCATTTGGCGGAGAAGGAAGCCATGCCCTGCAGGAGCGCATGGTGGGCACCCTCACCAATCTCATGGGCGCCGAGGGCATCGAAACCCTCCTAGCAGTAAGCCACGGCAGCGCCAGCCGCCAATTCATCAAGGCTGCAGCCCCAGAGGGCTTCGAGCTCCCAACAAAACTCCCCAACTGCGCCATTATGATTTTCGATTTTGATGAGGCGGAGCCACAAGTAGAGGGCGAGCCAATGCAATGCAAGTTCACCCTCCAGCAAATAGTGGACCCCCAACAAAGTCATTAGCCTGAGCGAGCAGAGTTAAGCAGACATCAACGTGTCGTCTCCCGAGCACGGCGGAGGGCCGGAGAAATATATTAAGGTCATCGCGAGTTCCGCACGCAAAGGAGAGCACTTAATGTGCTCTCCGTCGTGAGCAGGACTGTAGAGCAGCAACCTTAATATGTCTCAGGCCCGCCCCCTCCGCCGCACACTGGGAACGTGCCACGCACTTTACCTGCGTAAACAATGTGAGTGAAATATGAATCTCGATGGATACGCCCGCAGCCGTGTATACTAAACAGCTGTGTGAAACCAGGGGAGTATTCTGGCTGGACAAAATGCCTGCTTAATAGGGTTGTCAGGTAGTCCGGGCGAAATACAAGGCTGGGGAGCACGTCGTGTAAGTAGTGGTCCTCTAGGGGCGTACGCTCGGTGGTGTACGCATTGTCCCAAGACCACGCGAGAGTTGGGATCATATCTTGATCAGCATGATTCTCGGCCGCAAGATTGGCATGACCCAGGTTTGGGACGAGGACGACAACGTCGTTCCCGTCACGGTCATCCAGGCTGGCCCCTGCGCTGTCTCGCAGGTTAAAACTCAGGCAACCGACGGCTATGACGCCGTCCAGATCGGTTTCGGCGACATCAAGGCCAAGAACGTGAACAAGCCCATGGCTGGTCACTTCGCCAAGGCTGGCGTCGAGCCTGTCCGCTTCCTTCGTGAGGTCCGCGTCGAGAACGGCGAGGAGCACAAGGTCGGCGAGGTCGTCACCGTCGCTGATTTCGCTGATGTCGAGAAGGTCGACGTCATCGGTACCTCCAAGGGTAAGGGCTTCCAGGGTCGCATCAAGCGCTGGGGTCAGCGCCGCGGTCCTATGACGCATGGTTCTCACTTCCAGCGTCACCCCGGTTCTATCGGTCAGTGCGCCTATCCTGCGCGCGTCCTCAAGGGCGTCAAGATGGCCGGTCACATGGGTAACGAGCGCGTTACCGTCAAGAACCTTTCCGTTGTCCGCATCGATGCCGAGCAGAACCTCATCTTGGTCAAGGGCGCTGTCCCGGGTGCCAAGAATGGTCTCGTCGCCATCCGTATGGCCTAAGGGCCCAGCCCATTTAGCCCAGCGTCATACCAAGGAGAACACTTAAATGGCAAAGTTTGAAGTAAAGAACAGCGAGGGCAAGAAGGTCGCCGAGGCCGAGCTCGCCGCTGAGGTGTACGGCATCGAGCCGAACATCCACGTTATGCACCACATCGTCAAGTGCCAGATGGCCTCTTGGCGTCAGGGCACCCAGTCCGCTAAGGGCCGCTCTGAGGTTTCCGGTGGCGGCAAGAAGCCTTGGCGTCAGAAGGGCACCGGCCGTGCCCGCCAGGGTTCCATCCGTGCTGCCCAGTGGCGTCACGGTGGCGTTGTCTTCGCCCCCAAGCCCCGTTCCTACGCTAAGCGTATGAACAACAAGGAGGTCAAGCTGGCTATGCGCTCCGCGCTGTCCGCCAAGCTGGCCGATGGCGAGCTCGTGCTCGTCGACGACTACGGCTTCGAGAAGCCTTCCACCAAGGCTGCCGTTGCCATGCTCAAGGCTCTTGGCCTTGAGGGCAAGCGTCTGACCATCATCGTTCGCGATGAGGACGTCAACGCCTACCTGTCGTTCCGCAATATTCCCAAGACGTTCATCATCACCGCTGACGAGGCCAACACCTACGATCTCGTCAACAACAACGCTGTGCTGATGCCCGCCGACATCGCCGCTCACTTCGGGGAGGTGCTTGCATAAATGACCGCCCACGAGATCGTCATCCGTCCGATCGTGTCCGAGCGTTCCTTCTCCGGCATGGAGCAGAACAAGTACACGTTCGAGGTCGCCAAGGATGCTAACAAGTATCAGATCAAGGACGCTGTCGAGGAGATCTTCGGCGTCAAGGTCGTTCGCGTGAACACCTTGACGGTCAAGCCCAAGACCAAGCGCGTGCGCTATGTCGCCGGCAAGACCCGTTCTTGGAAGAAGGCCATCGTCACGCTGGCCGAGGGCGACACCATCGAGGTCTTTGGCAACCAGGCCTAAGACTCGCTGCTGTTGAGTGAGCTCATGCCTCCCAAATAGGGGAGGCGAGAGCTCAAGGTTTCGGGCGTATAAAATGGACACGCCCGGAACCGTGTATACGTCCGGTGTCATCGCACCCGAGGCAGAACCTCGAATCCCTGTCTGCGATGGCTAACGGATTCCTATTGAAAGGGATTGTAATGGCTGTAAAGCACCTTAAGCCGACCTCCGCTGGTAGGCGTTGGCAGACGATCTCCGATTTCTCTGAGATCACCTGCACCAAGCCCGAGAAGTCCCTTCTCGAGCCCCTGCCCAAGAAGGCCGGTCGTAACAACAACGGCCGCATCACCACCCGCCACCAGGGCGGCGGCGTGAAGCGTCGTTACCGCGTGATCGACTTCAAGCGCAACAAGGACGGCGTGCCCGCCAAGGTTGCCACGATCGAGTACGATCCGAACCGTTCCGCTCGCATCGCTCTGCTGCACTACGCTGACGGTGAGAAGCGCTACATCCTGGCCCCCAAGGGCCTCGAGGTCGGTCAGACCATCATGTCCGGTTCTGACGCCGACATCAAGCCGGGCAACGCTCTGCCCCTCGCCGACATCCCCGTCGGTACGCTCATCCACGCCGTCGAGTTCCAGCCGGGCAAGGGCGCTGCTATCGCCCGTTCCGCCGGTAACTCCTGCCAGCTGATGGGTAAGGAGGGCAAGTACGCTATCGTCCGTATGCCTTCCTCCGAGATGCGCCGCATCCTCGTTACCTGCCGCGCCACCGTCGGTGAGGTCGGCAACGCCGATCACGCCAACATCGTCATCGGCAAGGCCGGCCGTAAGCGTCACATGAACGTGCGCCCGACCGTCCGCGGTACCGTCATGAACCCTGTCGACCACCCGCACGGCGGTGGCGAGGGCAAGAACCACACCTCTGGTCGTCCCTCTGTTACCCCCTGGGGTAAGCCGACGAAGGGCCTTCGTACGCGCAAGAAGAAGAAGGTCTCGAACCAGCACATCATTCGTCGCCGTAAGAAGTAATTTCGGATACCGAGTTTTAGGAGAAAGCACTTATGAGCAGAAGTCTCAAAAAGGGCCCGTTCGTGGAGACTCGCCTTCTCTCGCGTATCACCGCGATGAACGAGGCTGGCAAGAAGGACGTCGTGAAGACCTGGTCCCGCGCGTCCACCATCTTCCCCGAGATGGTTGGTCACACCATCGCCGTCCACGACGGCCGCAAGCATGTGCCCGTGTATGTTACCGAGTCCATGGTTGGTCACAAGCTCGGCGAGTTCGCGCCGACTCGTACGTTCCGTGGCCACAAGGCCAAATAGGGGGTTAACCGTAAATGGCAACTAAGTCTATTGAAACTGAGGCCACCGAGGTTCGCGCCGTCGCTAAGTACGTGCGTGTTTCCCCCAGCAAGGCCCGCCTGGTGGTCGATCTGATCCGCCGCAAGCCTGTCGCTCAGGCCTTCGACATCCTCCACTTCTGCGACCGCGCCGTCGCCGTGGATGTCGAGAAGGTTCTCCGTTCCGCCGTTGCGAACGCCGAGAACAACAACGGTCTGCGTGCCGACAACCTGGTTGTCGCCGCTGCCTATGTTGACGAGGGTCCGACGCTTAAGCGCATCCGTCCCCGCGCCAAGGGTTCCGCTTCTCGCATTCTGAAGCGTACTTCCCACATCACCGTCGTCGTTGCTCCTCGAAAGGAGGCGTAAAGCTGTATGGGTCAGAAAGTCTACCCCACCGGCTTCCGTCTTGGCATCACCGAGAACTGGCGCTCCCGCTGGTTCGCAGAGAAGGATTACGCTAAGACCCTCGGTAACGATCTCGAGATCCGCAAGTACCTCGAGAAGCGTCTTTCCCGCGCAGCTGTCTCCCGCGTCGAGATCGAGCGCGCTGGCGACAAGGTGAAGGTCATCATCCTCACCGCTCGCCCCGGCGTTGTCATCGGTAAGAAGGGTGCCGAGATCGATACCCTCCGCACCGAGCTCGAGAAGGTCGCTGGCGTCTCCAAGGGCCAGCTCTCCGTCGACGTTGTCGAGATCAAGCGCCCCGAGCTCGACGCCAACCTCGTTGCTCAGTCTATCGCCGAGCAGCTCGAGGGCCGCGTTGCCTTCCGTCGCGCTATGCGCAAGGCTGTCCAGTCTGCCCGCAAGGCCGGCGCTAAGGGCATCCGTATCCAGTGCTCCGGTCGTCTCGGCGGTGCCGAGATGGGCCGTCGTGAGTGGTATCGCGAGGGTCGCGTGCCTCTGCACACCCTCCGTGCCAAGATCGACTACGGCACGGCTGTCGCCAGCACCACCATGGGCGCTTGCGGCGTGAAGGTCTGGATCTACCTGGGCGAGAAGCTCCCGGGCCAGCCTGTTCCCAACCCTGCACTCGAGGGCTCTTCCCGTCCTCGTCGTCGTAACTCCGAGAGGAGGGGTCAGTAGTGCTTGCCCCTAAGCGTATTCTTCACCGCAAGGTGCAGCGTGGCTCCATGAAGGGCCAGGCCAAGGGTAATACCGAGCTGCATTTCGGCGAGTTTGGTATCCAGGCTCTCGAGGCCCATTGGATCACCAACCGTCAGATCGAGGCCGCTCGTATTGCCATGACCCGCTACATGAAGCGTGGCGGTCGTGTCTACATCACGATCTTCCCCGATAAGCCCATCACCAAGAAGCCTGCCGAGACTCGCATGGGTTCTGGTAAGGGTAACCCCGAGGAGTGGGTGGCCGTCGTCAAGCCCGGCCGCATCATGTTCGAGGTCAAGGGCGTGCCCGAGGAGGTCGCTCGCGAGGCTCTGCGTCTTGCACAGCACAAGCTTCCCATCAAGACCAAGATTGTTGCTGCTAAGAACGCTGAGCAGCGCATCGAGAAGGAGATGGCTGAGGAGGCCGCTCTCGAGGCCAAGTGGGCTGCTGAGGACGCCGCCGCCGCCAAGGAGGAGAACTAATGAAGCCCGCAGAGATTCGTGAGCTCTCGGACGCTCAGCTCGTTGAGAAGCTGAAGGAAATGCGTGCCGAGCTCTTTAACCTTCGTTTCCAGATGGCCACCAGCCAGCTGGACAACACCGCTCGCGTCAACACCGTGAAGAAGGACATCGCTCGCGTCCTTACGGAGCAGCGCGCCCGCGAGATCGCAGCGGAGAAGTCCGCTGTCGCCGAGTAGGACCTAAGGAGAGAACATGACTGATTCGCGTAACTCGCGTAAGGTCCGTACGGGTGTCGTTACCTCCGTCTCCGGTGCCAAGACCATTGTTGTCACCATCACCGAGCGCAAGCGTCACCCCAAGTACGGCAAGATGATGACCAGCTCCAAGAAGCTGCACGCTCACGACGAGGAGTGCACGGCTGGCGTGGGCGATACCGTCCGCGTTATGGAGACCCGTCCTATGTCCAAGATGAAGCGTTGGCGCCTCATCGAGGTCGTCGAGCGCGCTAAATAAGCAGTCGCCCTTACGACTTGTACGTTTCCGAAGATGTGCGTATGCCTGGCTTGCATACCACGGGCCGTATAAAGGCTGCGCACCTCTCTTCGGTTCTTAGTTCGGAGGAACATCTACCATGATTCAGATGCAAACCATGCTGAACGTCGCCGACAACTCCGGCGCTCGCAAGATTCGCTGCATCAAGGTGCTTGGCGGTTCCAAGCGTCGTTATGCAGGCATCGGCGATGTGTTCATCGGTGCTGTCCAGGAGGCTACCCCTGGCGCCAACGTCAAGAAGAAGGACGTTGTCCGTTGCGTCGTCGTTCGCACCGTTAAGGAGATCCGCCGCAAGGATGGCTCCTACATTCGCTTTGATGAGAACGCCTGCGTTGTCATCAACAACGATGGTTCGCCCGTCGGCACCCGTATCTTCGGGCCCGTCGCTCGCGAGCTTCGTGACAAGAAGTACATGAAGATCGTCTCGCTCGCTCCCGAGACCCTGTAGTTAGGGGAGATATATGTATATCAAGAAGGGCGATAAGGTCCAGGTTCTCTCTGGTAAGGATCGCGGCAAGCAGGGCGTTGTCCTGCGTGCTCTCCCCGCCGAGAACAAGGTCGTTGTCGAGGGCGTTTCGGTCGTCAAGAAGGCCGTCAAGCCCAACGCTGCCAACCAGCAGGGCGGCATCGTTTCGCAGGAGGCTCCCATCGACGCCTCCAACGTCAATCTCGTTTGCCCCGAGTGCGGTAAGGTTACCCGCGTTGGTCACGAGAAGGACGGCAAGAACAAGCTGCGCGTCTGCAAGAAGTGCGGCCACAAGTTCTAAGCTGCCCGCAACATCAAGTTGCTAGCAAAGGCCCGGATGCCCCACGGCACCCGGGCCTTTTTCTATCCCCACTCGATGGCTTCGGTTCTGCCGTCCCGTCATTCCGGTTGCATCCAGTTTTCGGTGCCGTCTCGAATCGAGTGCCGCCAGGTGACACCCTGTCGCGTTTCGTCGGCTTCGGGGACAAAAGTCGGGACAACTCCAAAAACTATTTTCGAACTCAGGGCTTTGAGTTTTTGTTTTTGTCCCAAAGGGCGCGGCGGGATGCCTTTGGAGGCTCGATAGCGCCGAAAACGCCCGTTTTGAAACTTAAATGCCTTTTCGCGTGCAAGCCGCCAGCTGCAATAGGAAGTGAATCAACGCAGGTGGCTTTCAAGCAGTTTGCAAAACTGCAGGTCGCAGGTCTTCATTGCCAGTAGGAGAAATGAGTAGTCTCAGGTGGCTTGCCCATGAGTTGACGAACGGGATTTGAGATTACGCTGACGTCCGGAAACGCTTCGAGCACGGCGTTACGTTTTTGGGGTTTGGGCGTAGCCCCTGCACCCGCGAGCGCGAGCCTTAAGCCCGCCGAGAGGGTGACGCGTCGAAAACGAAGGGGAAAGAGAGAAGGGGCCGTCCCTATCATTCAGGTTGCGACCGAAGAAGACAAGGAGACCCCCTGAGCCTGAATGATGCCCCACAGACCGCGTCCGACCGAGCTCAAGCCGAGCTTTTCCTGACGTCCGCCTTCGCGAAGATGATGGCTGGATTGGCTATGGATTGGCAACACTTATTTGGACGATTCCGGGAGGGACGGCCCCGCCTCCCTGAACTCGACCGGCGACATGTAGCCCAGCGTCGAGTGGATCCTGAAGTTGTTGTACCAGTGCACGTAATCCAAGAGCTTGGCTCGGAGCTCGCGCGTCCCTCCTCGGTCCTTCGGAGTGGCCGACGATCTCCCCGTTGCAGAGGTCGACGAGCAGGCAGACGTAGTTCCACGACGCCCCGACGCGCACGCAGGCCAAGTCGCTGCATATATGGGTGCACGGCGCCCTGCCGCCGAAGCCGCGCGCGACGACGTTCGACACGTCGGCCTCGTTGACCGCCCCGGGGTGCACCTTGAACCTCTTCCTGCCGTATGCGCCGGCCAGGCCGTTCTCCCTCATGATGCGGCAGACGCGGCGCCGGCTGACGGTAACGCCCGACCTCCCGGGCGACGCCTTGATCTTGCGCGATCCGTTCCGGCCCTTGCTGGCGGCGTGCGCCGCCGCGGCCGCCGTCGCCCCCCGACATTAAGGTCCTCAAGGGCCGCGTCGTCTCCGGCGACCAGTTCGTCTCGCCCGCGGAACAGAAGGAGCGAATCCTCGCGACCTTCGGCGACCTGTGCTGCGAGATGGAGGGCTGCACCATCGCGCAGGCCGCTTATCTCAACGGCGTGCCCCTCGTCGTCGTGCGCGCCATCAGCGACAAGCCCTGCGCCGAGGGCCGGGTCGTCGACTACAACACCTTCGAGAAGAAGGCCGCCTGCGACTGCGCCCGCATCGCCGCGCGCATGGTTAAGCTTTAGGCCCTGCGCGCCGGGGCCCTTTCCAAAGCGAAGTGTCGAGCCGAAGTGTTGAGCGTCGGCCCTGAATGTTCAATGGCCGTTGTTTTCTGCCCCTCAAGTGGTGGACTTTTCCTCGGAGCTGTTGATTCCCCCACGCGCCCCCTTCCGTTCTCTGTTCTCCCCTTATACTCCTTGTACGAGGAGGTAAGAAGTCATGGACAAGACCACACAGGACAGCTTGGCAAAGAAACCCGTCGACATGAGGGACAGGATTCTCGAGCATCTCGAGGCCCTCACCTCTGCCGTCTCGCTCGACGACCTTGCCCGTCTGTCCACCTCCGACATCGCCGAGACGCTCATCATCTCCAGGAGCCTGGCGAGCCAGTACCTCAACGACCTTGTTCGCGCCGGTCTTGTGGTTAAGGTGGCGGGCAGGCCTGTCCGTTATTTTCATCGCCGCGCGTTCCAGAAGCGTTTTCAGGTAAAGCTCTCTGCAAGCGAGTACGCCTCGCTCGCCGACCTCATCCAGGCGACGGGAATCGCCGATCACCGCGACTTCGCGCGTGCCGTGGGCTTCGACATGAGCCTCAGCTCCGTTGTCGAGCAGTGCAAGGCTGCGGTTCAGTACCCTCCGTTTGGCCTGCCCATCCTCTTGAGCGGCGGCGTGGGTGTCGGTAAGTCTTTCCTTTCTCGCCTTGTGTACGAGTACGGCAAGAACCAGGGCTTGCTGTCCCGCGACTCCTCCTATGTGCGCATCGACTGCGCCGGGGTCCCGGACGCCGCCTCGTTCAACGGGCTTCTTGACGAGTCGATCGCGAAAGCGCGCGGGGGTGTGGTCTTTGTCAACGGCATCGAGGCACTCTCTCCCTCTGCGATGGAGCACTGCCTTGCGACGGCCCTCGGGCTCGATGCCTCCCAGGATGCGCCGCGCGCTCGCCTCGTTCTTTCGACGACGCTTTCCGCCGATGACCTGAAGGTTTCCTCGGCCTACAGCAAAATGCCCATCTGTGCCCGCGTCCCCTCACTCAAGGAGCGGACCCCCGAGGAGCGCGAGGATCTCATCTTGAGCTTCCTGCGCAGCGAGGGGTGCCGAATCGGTTCTGATGTGAAGATCAGCCGCGGCGCATACCGTTGCCTCGTGAACGCGGACTTTTCCGATAACATCGCCGGCTTGCGCGCCTGCGTGACGAACTGCTGTGCCAAAGCGTTCCTCAATCGCGAGGGCGACTACGTCGTCGTTCGCCCGTATCTTCTTCCCAGCGGGCTCCTCTCCTCCGCGCAGATCGATCAACAGCCCGACGATGGCGTTCTGATCGACGCGTCTCTGGATGCCGCCGAGAGCACAGGGCCGGTCGAGCAGGCGCTCGATGCCCTGTGCTCCCTCGATGAGCGATTCTGCGCCGGGGAGCTCTCTGTCTCCGAGCTTGTCTCGCAAGCTGTCTCCGCTGTGCGCGGCGTTGAGGATCACTTGATCTTCGACCACGGCGTCGCCTCCTCGAGGTCGCGCGCCTTCGAGCGCGTCGTGGGCGCGGTCCTTGCCGACGCAGGCTCTTCTTATGGCATCGAGCTTTCGAGGAAGGTCGCTTTTCTACTGGCCCAGGAGATTTGCCTGCAGTTGTGGCCGGGTATCGGCCTGGCTAAGCGAAAGTCTGCCTGTGCGGAGCAAATCTCCCATCTCCTCGGTGCCGTGACCTCCGAATTGCCGTTTGCCTCGAGTGTCTCCGATCAGGTCGCCGCAGACGTGGAAGGGGCGCTGGGAATCTCGCTCGATCACTTCACGAAGACGCTTCTGACGCTGTGCGTCGCATCGGAGTCTCGCGATGCGAAGGCCCTTCGGACGCTCTGCGTCATCTTGTCCCACGGCTACTCAACGGCGACGAGCATCGCCGACGCGGCGAACCGTATGCTCGGCATGCATGTGTACGAGGCTGTCGACATGCCCTACGACCAGCAGCTGAAGGACATCGTCGGTCCGCTCCAGCGCCTCGTCGACCGCCATTCCTACTGCACCGGGGTCGTGTTCCTCGTCGACATGGGCTCCTTGGAGGAGGCCTATAAGGCCCTCGAGAACGTTACCGACTCCACTATCGGCGTGGTGAACAACGTCTCTACCGGTCTTGCGCTCGAGATCGGGGTCGGGCTGCTCGGCGGCAAGTCCATCGCCGAGGTTCTTGGCGATGCGACCGCCGCGTGCGTGACGCACTGCAAGGTGATCGAGCGCGTCAACCGTGAGGACGCCATCGTCTTCTGCTCCGAGTCCGGGGTCGACGCCGCGGAGAGGATACGCCAGCTCGTCTCGCAGAGCCTCCCGCGCACCATAGGCGCGCGCCTGCTCACGAGGCCCTTCAAGCAGCTCGTCGCGAACGGGTCGAACGACGCCGTTTTCTCCGAGCACCGCGTCTGCGCCGTCATCGGCACGGGAGACCCCGGGGTCGCCTCCGTCCCCTTCGTCGCCCTCGAGGACATCATGTCGACGGCGTCCGCCTCTAAGGTTGATGCCGTGTTCGGCAGGTGGCTTGACGCTTCCGAGCTCTCTTCTTTCCACGAGAAGCTGCTCTCGAACATGACGCTGCAGAACGTCATCCGCTCCATCACCATCCTCGACCCGGAGCGGCTATTCCATGAGATCGAGAGCGCCGTGCACGAGCTTCAGCGCAGGACAGGCGAGAAGATCGGCAGCAACGCCATCATTGGGCTCTACGTTCACCTCTGCTGTCTCGTCGAGCGCCTTGTTACCAGAAACCCCATTGAGACCTACGTTGGCCAGGACCGCTTCGAGGAGGAACGCGCCGATTTCATCGAGTCCTTCAGGCAGAGCTTCTCGAGCATCTCGACGCGCTATCGCGTAGAGGTTCCCGTAAGCGAGATCGCATATGTCTTCGACTACATAAGCGTGAGCGCCGCCCCGGCGCGAGAAGAGCGCCTCGGCTCCTCGGACCTCCTGCTCGACGAGTGACCTTCCCCGCGCCGCCGCAAGCTGACCGCGCGTCCTCAATAATCCGATAACCCCTTGCCCGGCGCGAATCCGGATAGCGCCGAGGCAGTACCGAACGTAAAACTTCATTTGATAGGAGCAAACATGAGTGTTGTTATGGCACGAATCGACAATCGCCTGCTTCACGGCATCATCGTGACGCAGTGGGCCCCGGTGTCGGGCGCGACCCGAGTCATGGTCATCGACGACAAGGTCGCCGGCGACGAGGTCCTGAAGTCCACCATGAGGATGGCGCGCCCCGCGGGCATGGCCGTCTCGATCATCTCCGAGCAGACCGCGCTCAAGAACTTCGCGGCGGGCAAGTACGACCGCGAGAAGGTCTTTGTCATCGCCAAGGAGCCCGAGACGATCCTTCACCTGGTCGAGTCGGGCGTCGAGCTCCCGTCGCTGGTCGTCGGCGGCTCGCTCGTCAAGGAGGGCGGCGTCCAGCTCACCCAGCGCGCCTATGCCTCCGCCGAGAACGTCCAGAGCTACAAGGCGCTCATCGCCCGCGGCGTCAAGGTGACGGCACAGTTCGTGCCCGCCGACAAGCCCGTCTCCGTCGCCGACCTCATCTAAGGAGGGATCATGGTCAACTTCACTATCCTGCAGGTCGTCCTTTTGACCCTGCTGGCCTTCATCAAGCACGTGGACTACTACGGCATCCCGATGATCTTCGTCAACTATGCCGTCTTCTGGGGCCTTATCACCGGTGTCGTCATGGGCGACTGGCAGACCGGCCTCGTCATCGGCGGCACCATCCAGCTCATGCAGCTCGGCGTCGCGGGCTTCGGCGGCTCGTCGATTCCCGACTACGGCACGATGGCCATCATCGCCACAGCCTACGGCGTGACCCTGGGCGCGGACACGGGCCTCGCCATCGGCCTGCCGGTCGGCATGCTCGGCATCCAGCTCGACGTCATCGTCAAGATCCTCAACGGCTTCGTCGTCGAGAAGTCCCAGAAGTTCTGCGACGAGGGCAAGTTCAAGCAGATGAACGCCATCCTGTGGGTCTGCCCCGTGCTCTTCGGCCTGTGCGCCGCCCTGCCCGTCTTTGTCTCCGTGACCCTCGGCCAGCCCGCCGTCAACTGGCTCCTCGAGGTCATGCCCCAGTGGTTCCTTTCCGGCCTCACCCTCGCCGGCAAGATGCTCCCGGCCGTCGGAATCGCGATGCTGCTGCGTTACATGCCCACCGGCAAGTACTTCCAGTACCTGCTCGCCGGCTTCTTCCTCTCGGCCTTCCTGAACGTGCCCATCATCGGCGCCGCCATCGTCGGCTTTGCCCTCGCGATCGCGTTCTACCAGCGCGCCGAGAGGGACACCGAGCTCGCCGCCCACGCTTCCGCAGACGCCTTCATCGGAGAGGATGAGTAACCATGGAAAACGAGAACATCACCGCCGTCGCCGAGGGCAAGCCCTCCGGCTACAAGGTCACCAAGAAGGACCTGCGCAACGCGAACTGGCGCTGGCTCATGAGCGTGTGCACCTTCAACTACCAGACCCAGCAGGGCGCCTCAGTCGCCTACGCCCTCTCGCCGGTCCTGAGGAAGATCTACACGAACGACGAGGACTATAAGCAAGCGCTCAACAACCACTTCCGCTACTACAACACCCAGCCTTGGCTCGCCGCCATCATCCTTGGCGCCTGCGTGGCCATGGAGGAGCGCGACGGCCTAGCGGCGGCGGACGCCGTCCAAGACCTGAAGATCGGCACCATGGGACCGCTCGCCGGCGTCGGCGACTCCCTGCTCATGACCATGATCCCGACCATCATGGGCTCCATCGCCGCCTACATGGCCATCGAGGGCAACCCCGTGGGAGCTGGCATCTGGTTCGCGCTCATCCTGGCCATCTTCTGGGTCCGCATGCACGCCCTCGAGTTCGGCTACAAGCAGGGCGTGAAGCTCGTCACCGACTTCAGCGAGAAGCTTCCCAACCTCACTGCCGCCGCCTCCGTGCTCGGCCTCACCGTGGTCGGCTGCCTCATCGCCTCGGTCATCGGCGTCACCTGCCCGATTAGCTTCAGCTTCGGCGACGTCGCGATGGAGATTCAGCCGCTGCTCGACAAGATCCTGCCTGCCATGATCCCCGCCGCCATCACGGGAAGCGCGTATTACCTTCTTACCAAGAAGAACGCGAGCATGACGGCCCTCATCCTCGTGGTGATTGTCCTCGCGATGGTCGCCTCCGCCGCCGGCATCCTCGCCTAGCTTCGACCCAAGAGATTGGTGAATCAATGAGAAAGATAGTTGTGGCGAGCCATTCCCTTCTCGCCCAGGGCTTCAAGGACACCCTCGAGTTCCTTACGGGTAAGGGCGACGCCGTCAACGCCGTGTGCGCCTACGTGAACGACAACGGCGAGGGGCTCGACGCGGCGATCGAGGCGGCTCTTTCGGGCACTGACGAGGTCGTCGTCCTCACCGACGCGTTTGGCGGCAGCGTGAACCAGCGCTTCTCCCGCTTCGCCTCCGACCGGATCCACGTGATCGCGGGTGTCAACCTCCCGCTCGCCATGACGGTCGCGCTCGCGCGCCCCGACGAGAAACTCGACTTCGACGCCCTCGTCAACGAGGCGCGCCAGCAGATCATCTACGTGAACGGTGCCAGTTCCGCCGAGTGCGACGACGATGAATAGAGGAGGTCGACGATGAGAGAGTTCCTTAAGGACGTGTGGATGCACGGCGGTGAGGAAAGCCGCGCCATCACCCCCGAGAACATCACGGGCGAGAAGGGCCGCGCCGCCATGTCGGCCAGCCACCTCGGCGTCGGCCGCAAGGGCTCGTGCTGCGTGCCCCTTGAGTCCGGCGAGACCATCACGCTCGCGGACATCGAGGGCCCCGGCATCATCCGCCACATCTGGATGACCGTCCCCGACAAGACCGCCGCCGGCAGCTTCGTCATGCGCGACCTCGTGCTGCGCTTCTACTGGGACGACGAAGAGACCCCCTCGGTCGAGTGCCCTGTCGGCGACTTCTTCTGCAACGGCTTCGGTGAGCGCGCCATCGTCAACTCAATGCCCATCTGCGTGAACCCGACGGGCGGCATGAACTGCTACTTCGAGATGCCCTTCAGGAAGCACGCCAAGGTCACGCTTACGAGCGAGCACCCCGGGTTCATTAAGTACATCTTCTATACGTTCAACTACGCGCTCACCGACGTGCCGGACGACGCCATGTACTTCCACGCTCGCTTTAACCGCGAGCGCAGCACCCGCAGGGGCGTCGACTACACCGTGCTCGACGGCGTGCGCGGCAAGGGCTACTACGTCGGCACCTACATGGCCCTGTGCGCCCTGGAGCGCTATTGGTGGGGCGAGGGCGAGATGAAGTTCTTCCTCGACGGCGACGAGGAGTTCCCCACGGTCACCTCGACGGGAGCCGAGGACTACTTCGGCGGTGCCTGGGCCTTCCTCGACAGGCCGCCCCACGCGCTGCCCGAGGCGCAGTGCTTCAACACGCTGTTCGCCGGCTACCCGTACCGCTCGACGCGCGACGCCACGCGCGACCGCTTCAGCGCGGGCAAGCCGAACCCGAACCCGATGCTCGCGACCAACGACGACGCGCTGCCCAGGCATGGCCTCTACAGGTGGCACCTTCCCGACCCGATCTCGTTCAAGGAGGACCTGCGCGTGACATTCCAGGACCTCGGCAACGACGACATCAAGCTCTACGAGCGCGAGGACGACATCTCCACCGTCGCCTACTGGTACCAAAGCGAGCCGCACGCCGTGCTCGCCCCGTTTGCCGCAAGGCAGGACCGCGTGCCCAGGTAGGGTCGCCTCGAAACATGCCAACGTTATGGGCGCCCGCGGTTGACCATGGCTGCGGGCGCCCCTTTGCAAGGAGGATCACATGAGCGAAAAGCAAATGAGGCTCGGCGCCCTCGAGGCCGGCGGGACTAAGATGGTCTGTGCCGTGGTGTCCGGCGACGGCGAGGTCCTCGACCGTATGGAGACCCCGACGCTTGCGCCCGCCGAGACCGTCCCGCAGATGATCGAGTGGTTCGCCACCCGCGATGTGGACGCGTTGGGCATCGGCGCCTTCGGCCCGACCTGCGTCGACCCCGCCGACGAGCGCTACGGCTCCATCCTGCAGACCCCCAAGCTCGCGTGGCGAGGCTATGGTCTTCGCGCCGCGTTCGCCGACGTCCTCGGGATTCCGGTGGCCTACGACACGGACGTGAACGTTGCCTGCCTCGGCGAAGTGGTCTTCGGCTGCTGCAAGGGGCTCGAGGACGCCGTCTACGTGACCATCGGCACCGGCGTGGGCGCGGGCGTCATGTGCGCGGGCAGGCTCCTTCACGGCATGCTGCACCCCGAGGCCGGCCACATGCTGGTAAGGACCCGTCCCACCGAGGAGGGACGCTGCGTCTGCCCGAGCCACGCGAGCTGTCTCGAGGGCCTCGCCTCCGGCCCCGCCATCGCCGCGCGCTGGGGAAAGCCCGCGGCCGAGCTCGCGGACAACGATGAGGTGTGGGCGCTCGAGGGGGATTATCTGGGGCAGATGTGCGCGAACCTCGTGCTCATGTACTCGCCTCGCCGCATCGTCCTCGGCGGCGGCGTGATGCACCAGGAGCAGCTCTACGGTATCGTCCGCAAGAAGACCCTCGAATATCTGGGTGGCTACATCCAGACCGCCGAGCTTAAGGACATGGAGAGCTACATCTGCGCTCCGGGCTGCGGCGGCGACCAAGGAATCCTCGGCGCGGCCGAGCTGGCAAGAAGGGCGCTCGCGTAACTTGCGCTCTCTCCGCCATACAACGCGTTAAGAAAAGACGAGCGCTTTTTGCCAATTGGGCGGCAAGAAGCGCTCGTCTTTTGCATTTGTTTTTGGGCAGGACGCCCCGCCTCCGCTAGAGTCCCTGGACCGCCACACCTACGAGGTTTGGACCGGTGTGGACAAGAAGCGCGGGGCTGATGTCGGAGCGGACGATCTCCACCGCGTTGGCCACGCGCTCGCGCAGGGCCTGCTCCATGCGGTCGTAGAGGTCGGCGTAGGCCGAGGTGCAGCTCACGGCAAAGCGCACCTTGGGGTGCTTCTCGACGATGGCGGTGATGAGCTTGACCTCGGTGCGATGCGGTACTTGCACAGCCATTTCGTGTGCGCGAGGCTGTTGGCTTTCTGGGCCACAGCAATCACCTTCCCCCTAGTATGATGACCTGAACAATCCTCATGCTAGGGGGAAGGTTTTTGTCGCGTAGCGGAAATTGGCCTCCACCCGCTGAGCGGGTGGCTTTCTATGCCGCGCGTGCCGCGCGGCACGGACTAAAGTCCATGAATAAAAACGAGGAAGGCCACGTCCGGCCTCCCTCGCAAAGAGTCTCTGATTGCTCCCACTCATTGGGGACAGACTTACATGAGTGATTGCACTCATTGGGGACAGACTTAAATGAGTGCTCTTGAAATGCCGGCGCCTGGGGACGTTCTTTTTCTGTCTGCAGTTTGGGACGTTCCTTTTCTGTCGGCAGTTTGGGACGGTCCTTAGAGCTGCAGCGCGCCATGAGCGACGAGGCGAAGCGGATCACCCTGTCTTTCGAGTTCTAAGCAGAATTCCCCGTCTCTGAGTAATGATTAGTGCGCATTTGTGCGTATTTGTGTGCGTAGGATTGCGTGGCTATGCGTGTATAAGCGTCGTCTGCGGCTGTATTTTGACCATTTGGCGGTTATATACGCAAAAGTACGCACATACGCGCTAATTTGTGCGAATATAGAGACGGCAGAAATGTTAGACGCTCCATGACCCAGGAGGCACATATGGCAGATTCCAAGCGGGCTCCACTCGACGCCGCGGCAGCCGCCAAAGCAGCATTCGCTTCGGTTCAGGACAAGCCGTTCCCCAACGACATCTTTACGGCACCCGAGCTTCGCTGGGCTGTGATCGGTTGCGGCGTTATCGCTAACCAAATGGCCCAGTCCCTCGCTCTGGCCGGCCGCAAGCTTGCGGGTGTCGCCAACCGCACGTTGTCCAAGGCCCAGGCTTTTGCCGAGCAGTATGGCATCGAGAAGGTGTACGAGACGGCTGAGGACCTCTACGCCGATCCGGACATCGACGCCGTCTATATCACCACGCCGCACAACACGCATATTACCTATCTGCGTGCCGCGCTGGCCGCCGGCAAGCATGTGCTCTGCGAGAAGGCCATTACCCTCAACTCCGCCGAGCTCGACGAGGCCCGTGCTATCGCCGACGAGCACAACGTGGTCCTTATGGATGCCACCACGGTGCTTCACATGCCGCTGTATCAGGAGCTGCGCCGGCGCATGGATGCGGGCGACTTTGGCCGCATGAACCTCGCCCAACTCAACTTTGGCAGCTATAAGGAGTACGGCGACCTGACCAACCGCTTCTACAACCGCAGCCTTGCCGGCGGCGCCATGCTCGACATTGGCGTGTATGCCCTGTCCGTCATGCGCCTCTTTATGGCAAGCCAGCCCGCTGAGGTCGTGTCGCTGGGCAATACCTGCGAGACTGGCGTTGACGTCGCGGGTGGCATTATCTGCCGTAACGCCGAGCAGCAGCTGGGCGTTGTGAGCCTTACGCTCCACTCCAAGCAGCCCAAGCGCTCGGTCATCAGCTTCGACAAGTGCTATATCGAGGTCAACGAATATCCGCGTGCCGATCATGCGACCATCGTGTGGACTGCAGACGGTCACCGTGAGGAGGTCCACGCTGGCACCGAGGCCTACGCACTGTGCTACGAGATGGCCGACCTGGAGAAGGCCGTTGCCGGCGATGATTCTAAGCGCGAGCTACTGGGCTATGCTTCTGATGTTATGGAGCTGATGACCAAGCTCCGTGCCGATTGGGGAGTCGTCTACCCCGAGGAGGAGTAAGCGATGCTTGCGGAAGATAGGCTCAATGCGATCGTCTCGATGGTGCAGCAGGCTGGCTCAGTAACGGTGCCAGAGCTTGCCGATGCCCTGGGTGTGACGGCTTCTACCATTCGACGCGACCTGCAGACACTTGACCGAGCGCACCGCATCGCCAAGGTGCACGGCGGCGCGACAAGTCTGGAGCGCGCGCACGTGACGCGCGACTTAACGATCAGTGAACGCAGTGATCTCCATAACGACGACAAGGAGCGCATCTGCGCTCGCGCCGCGGCGCTCGTGGAGCCCGAGAGCTTTGTGTACATCGATTCGGGTTCGACGACGCTCAGGCTCATCGAGCATCTTCCGCGCCTTGACGGCGTCACCTATGTGACCGACTCCGTGCTCCATGCTCAGCATCTCGCCCTGCGCGGCATGCGCACCGTGGTGCTGGGTGGCGAGCTCAAGCCCGAGACCGAGGCGCTCGTTGGCCCCGATGCCTTGGCAACTCTAGACCGCTATAACTTCAACTGCGGCTTTTGGGGTTCCAACGGCATTGCTGCCGAGCAGGGCTTTACGACGCCCGATATCGAGGAAGCGCAAGTAAAGCGTATCTCGATGCGCCATACGGCCAAACGTTACGTAATCTCGGACGCCAGCAAATTTGGCATGGTGGCGCCCGTCAAGTTCGCGGACTTCCGCGATGCAACGATCATCACCGCGGGCGAGGTGCCCGCCAAGTACCAGGCGATGGAAAACGTCATCACGGTCTAGCAACGGGGCGAAGTAAGGCCAAAACCATTTAGTTTTCTCAATAGAAAAGCGGCAACATCCATTACGGGCGTTGCCGCTTTCGTTGTCTACCGGTTTTGTCTAAGTCTGTAACAACTAGACCGTTAAAAGTGGGTTAGATGTTACAGATTGAGATTGTTTGGGGCGACGCTGGTGGTTTGTCTAAATCTATAACATCTGAGGCTGATTTTGCCGAGTTACTGTTACAGATTGAGATTTTCCCTTAAGGGGGATTCGAATGTCTCGATCTGTAACAGATAGACCGAAAAATGGGTTCTAACTGTTACAGATCGAGACGTTTTGGCGCCGCGGCTGAGCCATCGTGGCGGCTTGACGTTTTCCCAGATAAAACCTGCCAAAATAAACCTGTCCCTTTTTGGCAGGTTTTAGGGCTCCCAGGGGCAAGGGGCTTCGATATGGATGTGCTCGCCGGTTACGGGATGCGTGAAGGACACGCTGTGGGCGTGGAGCATCAGGCCGCAGGGACGCGGCGTGCCGTAGAGCTCGTCGCCTACCAGGGGATGACGCTCGCTCGCCAGATGCACACGGATTTGGTGCTTGCGGCCGGTGAGCAGCTCGACATCGATATACGAGCGCGTGGGCAGGCCACGACGGCTCTTAAGACGCTTGAGCACCTTCACGCGCGTTTGAGACGGCTTTCCGCTGGCGCCGACGCGCATCTTTCGGCTGTCGTGACGGTCGCGGGCGATGGGCTTGTCGATGAGCTTTTCGTTCCAGTCGATCTTGCCCTCGGCGAGCGCCAGGTAGTGCTTTTCGAAAGCGTGGTCGATGACCATCTGGTCAAAGGCGGGCTGTGTCTGCTTGTCGAGCGAGAACAGCACCACGCCGGTGGTGTCGCGGTCCAGGCGGTTGAGCGGCTGCATGTCGGTCGCGGCAAAGCCGTCGCCCATCGCCAGCAGCAGGTCGCTGGCGTAGTCGGTGAGCGTGCGCTCGCCGGTGCCGTCGCCGTGGACGATCATGCCGGCAGGCTTGTCGATGGCCATGAGCCAGGCGTCGCAGTAGAGGACTTGAGGTTCTTCGTTCACGTGTAAGCCTTTCGGTTAGCTGATTCCCACAAACATGCAGCCCGAGGTCGCCCCGCGCAGGCGGGCGGCGGGCTTACGGCCGGCCTGCGCGGCCTCGACGGCACGACGGACGCGGGCGACGGCACGGCCCACCTCATCCGTCTCGAGCATCGTGCCGTCCACCATAAGACGACGCACGCCAGCATCGAGCAGCTGAGGAACCTGCGGCGTGAGGTCGATGGGGTAGGCATCGTACAGGCGAGAGCGGCCGTGGATGTCGGTGCGGACGGGCATGACCTTTCCGTCGATATTCTTGAGCGAGAGCTTGCGGGCACGCAGGCGGCAGTTGGCGCAATCGTGGATGCAGCCGTTGGCAACCTGCAGAATGCAATGCTCGCTTGTCATGACGCGCGGGCGGCCAAAGACGGTGATGCCCAGAGCCGCGGGCGCGGCGGCGCCGAGCGAGACAATCTCGTCGAGCGTGATCTCGGGCGAGAGCCAAAACGCACCGGCTCCGCGCTCGGCAAGCGCTTCCATGCAGGGCGTGTTATGAACCGGCAGGCAAGAGCGAATCTCGGCCGTGGCGCCAACCTGGGCGGCCAGGGCAAGCTCGGAGATATTGCCGACGGCGACGGTGGCTCCGGCATTGATCCAGGGATCGACGCGCTCGTGGTCAACGGCGCGGCAGACCTCGTCGAGTACGGGCACGATACCCTGTTCAAATGCATCGGCAGGGGAGGCACCGACAGCCTCGAGCGCATCGGTGGTCATGTAGATGCGCGTTGCACCCTCCGCCCGCGCTGCCTCGGCAGCCTCGAGCGAGGTGACGGTGGCGCAGATCTGCGGCTCGTCGCGGTAGTGCTCGGGCGCGGGGCGGGAATCACTGGTGACAATCGCCGGCAACTCGAGCGTCTTCGCGCGCTCCTCGTACGGCGCCAGAATGGCCTCCTCCAATGCCTTACAGGCGGCGGCGCGCACCTTGTGCACGGCGGAGAAGCCCATACCGCAGCCGGCGTCGAGCGAAACGTCAAAGTTCGCTGCCTCAAAGGGCGAGGAGCCCATGCGGCCCACATGCTCAACCAGGTCTGCCGCCTCGACGGCGCGGGTCTTGGCGGCCTCGACGGTGAAGCCCGTGGCGGTGGCGGTGAGCGCGGGGTTGTCACAGCAGGTGAGTGTAACGGTAAACGGCTCGCCCAGGCGCGCCACGACGGACACATCAACAGCTCGGCGGCGCAGCACATCGCGCTTGAGTGCGGCGCCGGCGGCGTCGATGGCACGCTGACTGCGAATCACGCGGACGCGGCAGCCCTCGGGCATGCTGCGGGGCACGCGACATTCGATGATGTCGCCCGCGGCGGCATCATCGGCGGCAATGGTGGTCAGGAACTGGTCGAACTCATCGTCGTGGCGAAGCTCCAGCAGGTCGCCCTTGCCCACGGGCTCAAACAGCTCAATGCGGGCGATGGCGGCGCGGCGACGGCGGTCGTCGGGCTTGAGGCCGCGCACATCGCGGTTGGCCGGGCGGCTGCCCAGCACCGTGCCCACGATCTGGCCGCGGTTGTTGGAACGCTCGTAGCTCATCATCTCGTCGCCCGAGGTGCCGTCCTGATAGGCGTGCGTAAAGTCGCGGTTGAAGCAGCGCTTGAGCTGGCGCTGGAGGGCGGCTTCCTCGTCCTTGGTAACGGCGGCTCCGGATAGCATGTCGTCAATTTCGTGACGATACACATCAACGATGGAGTACACGTAATCGGGCGCCTTCATGCGGCCCTCGAGTTTGAGCGACGCGGCGCCGGCGTCATACAGACGGCGAACGAGCTGCGAAGTGTTGGTGTCGCGCGGGCATAGAGCGCGCTCGCGACCGGCAGGGGAGAGCGTACGTCCGTTCTCGTCGATCAGCTCGTAGGGCAGGCGGCAGGGCTGGGCGCACATGCCGCGGTTGGCCGATCGCCCCGCCATGGCAAAGCTCGAAAGCAGGCACAGGCCCGAGTAGCAAAAGCAGATGGCGCCGTGGCTAAAGACCTCAAGGTCCACATCGGGCGCGGCATCGTGAATGGTGGCAATCTCGTCGATGGAAAGCTCGCGCGAGAGAGTCACGCGGTCGGCGCCCTGCTCGCGGCACCAAAGGGTTCCGCGGTCGTCGTGGATGTTCGCCTGGGTTGAGATGTGCGTCTCGATGCCGGGCATCGTGCGCTTGACCTCAAAGAACAGGCCCCAGTCCTGGATGATAAAGGCGTCGGCGCCCAACGTGGAGCAGCGGTGGATGAGTTGCAACGCATCGCCCATCTCGGACTGCTTGATGACGATGTTGACCGTGACGTAGACGCGCGACCCGGCTAGATGCGCGGCGCGGCAGGCTTGCTCAAAGGCCTCGTCGGTAAAGTTGGTGGCCTTGCGGCGGGCGTTGAAGCTGCCCATGCCGCAGTAGATGGCGTCTGCCCCGGCGGCGAGTGCGGCGGCAAAGGGCTCGGGCCCTCCGGCGGGCGCCAAAAGCTCGGGTCTGCGGTTGGTGGTTCGACTGGCGGTTGCGGTCATATCCTGCCTTTCAAAATGCTCAGATATTCAAAAGTATAGTGGTGCTGTTGCGGCGGACGAGTCCTGTGGCCCAAGCAGGATAAAGTCTTCAGCAGCCCTTGCAGCAAAAACGATCCGTTTCCCTCCGTCCCCTATGGATCACCTGATCGGCTGGGGACGGAAAGAAGCGGATCGTTTTGAGCTTCACCGTCCGGTCGTGCCGTTCAGCGGCCGACAGACGCCGTTGGGCGATAAAAGATTCTCGCAACGTGATAATAATCTTGCATCGCGCGGAAACCTTGAGTACTATCCCAATCAAGCGCGGCGTTCAGACCGAACTGTGCCTCCCGGTGTGAACGCCGCGCTCACGCTCTTTCAACTGATCGTAAGGAGATAAACATGAGCAAGACCGTCGTGTCTTCCGATAACGCACCCGCAGCCATCGGCCCGTATTCCCCCGGCATCCAGACCGGCAACATGGTGTTCCTGTCCGGCCAGCTGGGTATCGACCCCGCAACCGGCAAGATGCCCGAGGGCGTCGAGGCCCAGGCTAAGCAGTCCCTTGCTAACGTCGAGGCCCTGCTGAGCGCTGCCGGCGCCACCTTTGCCGATGTCGTCAAGACCACGGTCTACCTGGCCGACATTGCCGACTTCGCTGCCGTGAACGAGATTTATGCCTCCAAGTTCGAGGCTCCGTTCCCCGCGCGCAGCGCTTTCCAGGTTGCCGCCCTTCCGGCTGGCGGTCTGGTCGAGATCGAGGTCGTCGCCGCTCTCTAAGGCGTTGGCAACAACTAAACATGACATGCAAAACGACCCTGCAGTGCGAGCTGCAGGGTCTTTTGTCAAGCGGTGCGACAAAAATGATCCGTTTCCCCTCGTCCCCAAGGGATCACGTTTAGCCTTCCTTGCGGACTTTTTGTAGGTAGCGGTAGACGCTGGGCTCCGAGATGCCCAGCGCGGTGGCGGCGCAGGCCACGGCGCCCTTGAGCATGAACACCCCGTTGCCGTTGAGGTGGCGAATGACGTCCACGCGGTCACTCTGACCAAGCGACGCTACATCCAGCCCGCGCGCGCTCAGCAACTCGGCAATGCTGCGGTCGATGAGCTCCTGTGTGGACTCCGAAAGACTTTCGACCTCGATAGACGCGGGCTCCGTGCGCGTCGGCGCCACGTCAAAGCATGCCATGAGCTGCTGCGCCATGGCGTTGATGGAGCGCACGGTCGAGAGGTCGGTGTTGACGCAGAGCATGCCGACGATCTCGTTATCCTCGCGGATAAAGTACGTCGCTGACTCCAGCGTCTTGCCACCGGCACCGCGCCCCTCGTAGCCCGTAATAAACGGCAGGTCGCGATACTTGGGGTCGTGCATGATCTTGAGCGCTAGATCGGTGGCGGGACCGCCGACCTTACGGCCGCTCACGATGCCGTTGCGAATATCGACGATGGCGTGGTCGGGATCCGAGAAATCATGCAGCACGATCTCGCTGTTCTTACCGAGTATCTGCTCCAGGAAATCGACCATCGGCAAAAAGCGACGTACGGTCTCGTTCACGGGCAACTCCTTTGGGTGAAATCGGAGATGTTCATAACAATTTTTTCTCATGGTAACACGCTGCTCTTCATCTCGTATATCCGCAGGTACATTGCGTAATACAGACGAACGGTAGGAATTTGGCGGTAAACGGTTGACCAAAAGAAAAGTTAGATGTTATTTTGACCAGACACTTTCCTGACCTGCGGAAATGCATTATCTCAGCTGAAGAATAGTCTGATAACAAAAAATTATTATTGAGAATGAGAATCATCTTTAATACGATATGCAACGAAGGCACAACCTCAACCCCGCACTGCGTCACAATAGAGCGTTAGATGCGAAAACAACTATTTCGAGGATTGGTGGTCAAATGACCCAGGAGACGGTTAAGAACGGCACTGAAGCCCTGTTCACTCGTGAAGGCATGCCTCCCGTTAAAGAAATGATCCCGTGTGCCCTTCAGCACGTACTGGCTTCGTTTGCCGGTATCATCACCCCGGCTGTCATCATGGCCGGCGTCTACGGCTTTAATAGCCAGCAGAGTACCGACATCCTCCAGGTCGCGCTCATTCTTTC
>CAUGNQ010000018.1 GCA_959600835.1 uncultured Collinsella sp.
CGCGAACTTCTCAGACCAAGGCAACCCGCCCGGAGGCGGCCCTCTCGACCGTTTCGATATGCGGGGGCTGATTCTTTTTTATGTAATGGGGACTTTGCTGATGCTGCCCCGGAGACCGCGCATCTGACTTTGGCCAGCCCGAAACACATCGCCGGGGCCGGGGAGCCTGTCTTGTTTTGAGAAGTTCGCGAAGCCCACTTCAAAAAACAAGCCAGGCTCCCCGGCCCTCGTCCGTATGTTCTTCCGCTGAGCGAGCGGGACCTCGGACGTTTTTTCGGATGGGCTGTCGATGCCCTTCGCTGTAGAGACGGGCTGCGGGCAATCCACGCCAATGTTTCCAAATGAATACGGTGTGAGCGGCTGCGACGGATTTTCCCCGCAAGCACTCTAGTATGCTAAAGTACCCAGAAGACCGGCGGAGCTATGCCGGTCTTCTGTTCCATATGAAGTACAGCATGAGGAGGCTCACCAGATGACGGCCACACCGTGGGGATTCCGGGACATATTGCCCGAGGAGGCTCAGGCGCGCGAGGAGATCGCATATACGGTGAAGGGCTGCCTCAGGGAGCATCATTACCTTCCGGTCGAGACGCCGCTGCTCGAGGACAAGGGTTCGCTCGAGGAAGGCGGGCGCATTGCAGACACGCCGTTTAAGCTCTTTGACGACGATGGTCGTCTGCTGGTGGTTCGTCCTGATAACACACTGCCGATTGTGCGTCTGGTTTCGACCCGCATGCGCGCGGCCGACCTGCCCTTGCGCCTGCGCTACGAGGCGCCGGTGGTTCGCGAGTGCCAGCGCAATGCCGGTGGCTCGCGCCAGTTTACGCAGCTGGGCTTTGAGCTTATCGGTGCGGGCGACACCGCGGGCGATGTCGAGATTGTCTCGCTGGTGGCGGAGGCCGTGCGTGAGCTGGCACTTCCCGATGCGCGCATCATCGCAGGCAGCGTGCGTCCTTTTAAGGAATTGCTCGCGGTATGCGAGGATCGTGAGCTGGCTGCCGAGGCCCTGCGCTGCGTGCACGCCAACGACTTTGTGGGCCTCGATGCCCGCGTGGCGGCAAGCGCCGAGTCCGATGCCGTCAAGGCCGCCATTAGCGAGTTGCCGCGTCTGCACGGCGGTGCCGAGGTACTCGACCGCGTGGACGCGCTGCTGGAGGCCGCCGGTATCGTCGCGCCGCTGACGCGCGAGCTGCGTGCCCTGGTCGAGGGCCTGGCACCCGAGGACGCCCAGGTGCTGTCGTTCGACTTCTCTATCATGAACTCTTTCGATTACTACACGGGCCTGGTCTTTAAGGCCTATGCCGGCGGTTTGCCCGATCCGGTCGGTTCGGGCGGACGCTATGACTCCATCTTTACCGGCGCATTTGGCGCCGGTATCGAGGTGCCGGCGGCGGGCTTCGCCTTTTCGCTCGAGCGCCTGGAGGCCGCGCGCACCTCGGCCGAGGATGCCGCTTCCGATGGCGACCATGCTGCGGGCCGTGGCGCCGAGGGCCCGCTGCGTATCGCCGTGCCCAAGGGCTCGCTTAAGGCCGACACGCTCGACGTGCTCGAGGCCGCGGGTCTGGACGTCTCTGAGCTGCGTGACCCCGGCCGTCACCTGATCGTGCGCGGTCGCGACACGCGCGCCGGCGAGGGCGCGGTCGGAGATATAGAGTTTGTCATTGTGCGCCCCAGCGATGCGCCCGCCTTTGTGGGCTGCGGCGGTGCCGATTGCGGCATCTGCGGTTGGGACTCGCTCATCGAGGCCGACCTCAACCTGCTGCAGCTGGTCGATTTGGGCTACGGCCTGTGCACCTTTATCGAGGCGGAGCCCGCGTGGCGCGCCGGTCAGGCCGAGCGCAACTATGCCCGTCGCGGTTCGCTTCGCGTGGCCACCAAGTACCCGCGCATCGCGAGCGCCTGGTATGCCGAGCGTGGCGTGAATGCCGACATCGTTTCGCTGCACGGTAACATCGAGCTGGGCCCCATCGTCGGCATGACCGATCGCATCGTGGACATTACCGCCACGGGTGCCACGCTGCGCGACAACGACCTGGTCATCACCGGCCGCATCATGGATTGCACGGCCCGCTTCTTTGTCAATCCGGGTGCCGCGCGCCTGGATCCGCGCGTGCGCAATCTGGCAGATCGCCTGGCCGCGGCCGTTAAGGACAAGCATTTTGAGCCCGTCGCGGGCTCGGCACAATAGCGCGAGCGCGCACGGGCGCCCCAACGTACGGGCTGCGGGCCGATTGGCGCCGCCGCACGGCCTCTCGTTTTTCGAACACAATCTCGACCGATAGGGGATACCGATATGAAGACCATCAAGCTTGTTCCCGGTGAGCGCCTCGTTACCAACCAGCTCAACCGCAAGGGTGTGCTGCCGCAAAACATCGTCGACGCCGCCCGCGATATCGTGGCCAACGTGCGTGCCAACGGCGATGCCGCGGTGCGCGATTACTGCCAGCGTTTTGACGGTGTTGAGCTGCAGAGCTTCCGTCTGCCGCAGGAGCAGATCGATGCCGCGCTCGAGGGCCTCGACCCGGCTTTTGTCGCCGCGCTCGAAAAGGCTGCGCGCCAGATTCGCGAGTTCCACCAGCGCGAGGTCGAGCAGGGCTGGTTTACCACGCGATCGGATGGCACGATGCTCGGCGTTAAGGTGACCCCGCTCGCGGCGGCCGGCATCTACGTGCCGGGCGGTCGCGCGCAGTATCCCTCCACCGTGCTCATGAATGCCATTCCCGCCAAGGTCGCCGGCGTCAAGCGCGTGGTCATGGTGACCCCGCCGCAAAAGGACGGCCTGATCAGCCCCTACACGCTCGCCGCGGCAAAGCTCGGCGGAGTGGACGAAATCTATATGGTGGGCGGCGCCCAGGCCGTGGCCGCGCTGGCGTACGGCACCGAGACCATTCCGCGCGTCGACAAAATTACCGGCCCGGGCAACGCCTTTGTTGCCGCCGCCAAGCAGATTGTCTCGGGCGATGTGGGCATCGACATGGTCGCCGGCCCCTCCGAGGTCTGCGTGCTGGCCGATGCTACGGCCAAGCCCATGGTGGTTGCGGCCGATCTGATGGCCCAGGCCGAGCACGATCCGCTGGCCGCCTGCTATCTGGTGACCTGCGACGAGCAGTTTGCGCGCGAGGTCGAGGCGGGTATCGACATTCTGGTGGCGCAGTCCCCGCGCGCCGAGATCACGCGCGCCTCGCTCGATAACGAGGGCACCATCGTGGTTGCCGCCGACATGGCTGCCGCCGTCGAGGCGGTGAACACCGTGGCGCCCGAGCACCTGGAGCTGCACTGCAAGGATGCGATGGGCTTGCTCGGCGGCATTCGCAACGCCGGCGCCATCTTTGTGGGCGCTTGGAGCTCCGAGCCGCTCGGCGATTACGTCGCCGGCCCCAACCACACGCTGCCGACCGGCGGCACGGCCATGTTCTCCAACCCGCTTTCGGTCGAAGAGTTCGTTAAGCGCTCGAGCGTTATCTGCTATACGCCCGAGGGTCTGCTCTCCGACGCTCCCGCTACGCAGCGCCTGGCCGAGGCCGAGGGCCTGTGGGCACACGCGCTTTCCGCCGCTCTGCGTCGCCGTGTACTGGAGCAGGGCGAGGATGCCGTGAGTGCCGAGTCTCTGGCCGCGGCCGACCTGACCAAGGTCGCCTGGCCGGGCGATACGACCGCGACGGTCGCCGAGGGCGTGGACCTGGCGGCGGCTGCGGGCGCGGATGGCGCCCCGACCGGCGGGGAGGCCTAATATGGCCGAACTCACGCCGCGCATGAAGGAGCTCGTCCAGCCTTACTTGGCCGGCATTGAGCCCTATGATCCCAACTTTACGCCCACGCGCATCAACCTTTCGGCCAACGAGAACACCCATCCCGTACCTGCCGGCGTGCGCGAGGCGGTTGATGCGGCGCTTGCCGCCACACCGCTCAACCGCTATCCCGACCCTATGTCCAACGACCTGCGCGACGAGCTGGCCGCCTGGCATGGCGTGACGCGCGAGAACGTCTGCGTGGGCAACGGCGGCGACGAGCTGCTCTATAACTACCTGCTGGCGTTTGGCGGCGCGGGGCGGACCCTGCTCAACTGCCCGCCGTGCTTTAGCGAGTACGCGTTCTTTGCGTCGCTGTGCCAGACCGAGGTGCGCGACGTGTGGCGCGACCCGGCGACCTTTGAACTCGACCAGGCCGCCGTGCTTGCGGCGGCACCCGAGTGTAACCTGGCAATCGTGACCTCGCCCAACAATCCCACGGGTGACGTGGCGCCGCTCGACTTTGTCGCGGCTCTGTGCGACGCGTGCCCCGGCATGGTGATGGTCGACGAGGCCTACGTGGAGTTTGCCGACGATTCGTTTGGCGCGGCCACCACGGCGCAGGGGCTTATCGCCGAGCATCCCAACCTGGTGATTCTGCATACGCTGTCCAAGGCGTTTGGCGCCGCCGGCACACGTCTGGGCTATGTGATCGCGGCGTCCGAGGTCATCGACGTGTTCGCGGCGATTCGCCAGATCTACTCGGTCAACGTGCTGAGCCAGGCCGCAGCGCTTGCCTGCGTGCGTGCCCGCGATGCATACGCGCCCGTGGTGGCGCAGGTTGCATCCGAGCGCGAGCGCGAGCTGTGCGCCCTACGCGCAATGGCTGCCGAGGGTCTGCCCGTGGAGGCGTGGCCGAGTGCAGCAAATTTTGTGCTCGTGCGCACGCCGCATGCCACGCGCGTGCGCGAGCGTCTGCGCGATGAGTATTCGATTTTGGTGCGCGACTTTAGCTATGCGCCGGGGCTTGCGGACTGCCTGCGCATTACCGTGGGCACCCCGCAGGAAAACGATGAGGTGCTGGCCGCGTTTGCCGCGCTGGTGAAGGAGGAGATGTAGATGGATCGCTATGCCGAGGTAACCCGCAAGACGGGCGAGACCGACATTGTCGTAAAGCTCGACCTGGACGGATCTGGCGTGTGCGATATCTCGACCGGCGTGCCGTTTTTCGACCACATGCTCAACGCTTTTGGCCGCCATGGCCTGTTCGATCTGACGGTTCACGCGATAGGCGACGTTGAGGTCGACGCGCATCATACCGTCGAGGACACGGGTATTGTGCTGGGCGAGGCGTTTTGCCGAGCGCTGGGTGACAAGGCGGGCATTACGCGCTTTGCCGACGCGGCGATTGCCATGGACGAGACGCTCGTGATGGCCGCCGTTGATATCTCGGGCCGTGGGCAGGCCTACTGCGAGCTGCCCGTGCCGACCGAGCGCGTGGGCAGCTTTGATACCGAGCTGGCCGTCGAGTTCTTTTACGCCTTTGCGCGCGATGCCAAGCTCACGCTGCACGTGCGCGAGCTGGCGGGCGGCAACTCGCATCACATTATCGAGGCCGCCTTTAAGGCCGTGGGCCGCACGATGCGCCATGCCTGCGAGTTGGATCCCCGCGTGCAGGGTATCCCCAGCACCAAGGGCTCACTGTAGCCGCCGTAAAGGCAGAAACCACCACGAAGGTGCCTGTCCCCTTTGTGGTGGTTTTGGATGATGAGAAGTGGAGGGGTCGCGTGGGCGAACCGAAGATCGTGGTGGTCGACTACCACAAGGGCAACTTGTCGAGCGTCGTGCGCGGGCTTGCGCGCGCCGGTGCCGCCGCCTGTACATCGGATGACCCGGAGCAGATCCGCCGCGCCGACGGCCTGGTCATTCCGGGCGTGGGCGCGTTCTATGACGCGATCGCCTTTATGCGCCAGAGCGGCGAGGCAGACGCGGTGCTCGATGCCGTCGCCGCTGGAACTCCGTTGCTCGGCATCTGCCTGGGCCTTCAGCTGTTTTTTGAGTGCGGCAACGAGGGCGTTCCTGCGGGCGAGGGTGTTGCCGCGGATGGCGACGCCCCCGAGCAGGCCGGTGGCCCCTGGGTCGATGGCCTGGGCATCATGCGCGGCTCGTGTACGCGCTTGGAATCGAGTCGCCTGAAGGTCCCGCACGTGGGCTGGGACCAGGTGCATATGACCCCCGCCGGCGCGGCCGATCCGCTGCTCGCCGGTTTTGCCGAGGGCGCCAACATGTACTTCACCCACAGCTATGCGGTGGCCGACGATGCCGATGCCGCCGATGTGCTGGCGCGCACGCACTACACGCGGAGCTTCCCGTGCATCGTGCGCCATGGCAACGTGTGGGGCTGCCAGTTCCATCCCGAGAAATCCTCCGCGCTGGGTCAGCGCATGCTTAAGAACTTCGTCAACATCGTCGAGGAGGTTGGCCGATGATCCTGTTTCCCGCAATCGATCTGATCGGCGGCAAGGTCGTGCGCCTGGAGCGCGGCGACCGCAGCCGCTGCAAGGTATATTCTGACGACCCCGTGGCCGTTGCCCGCTCCTTTGCCGAGCAGGGCGCGAGCTGGGTGCACGTCGTCGACCTGTCCGCTGCCTTTGGCGAGGACGAGGACGCGTGCGCTGCCAACTTGGCAGCGATTAAGGCCATCTGCGGCGTCGACGGTCTGTCCGCGGACGTGGGCGGCGGCGTTCGTTCGCTCGCGCGCATCGACGAGCTGGCCGGCTACGGCGCGCGTCGCATCGCGCTAGGCACGGTGCTCGTGACCGAGCCGGGATTTGCCGAGGTGGCGGCGCAAGGCTTTGGCGAGTTACTGGTGGCAGACATTGCCGCCCGTGACGGCCAGGTCAAGGTGAATGGTTGGCGCGACGGCGCGGGTGCGGCGCTCGACGACGCCGTGGCGCAGCTCACCGAGCTGGGCTTTAAGCATCTGGTGTATACCGACATCGCGCGCGATGGCATGCAGACGGGCATCGACGTGGCGGCGTATCGCCATGTGGCCGAGGTCGCGGGCTTTCCCGTCGTGGCTTCGGGCGGCATCTCGACGCTCGACGATATCCGCGCACTGGCCGCGGTGGGCGAGGATGCCATCGAGGGTGCCATTACCGGTCGTGCGCTCTACGAGGGCAACTTTACGCTGGCCCAGGCGTTGGCCGCCGCCCGAGGGAAGGAGTAGCCCATGCTTGCCAAACGCGTGATTCCCTGTCTGGATGTTAAGGACGGCCGCGTGGTCAAGGGCGTCAACTTTGTGAGCCTGCGCGATGCTGGCGACCCGGTGGAGCTGGCGCGCGCCTACGACCGCGAGGGTGCAGACGAGGCCGTCTTCCTGGACATTACCGCGACGAGCGACAACCGCGCGACGACCATCGAGATGGCGGCGCACGCGGCCGAGGAGCTCGCTATTCCCTATACCGTGGGCGGCGGTTTCCGCGACTTGGCGGGCATGCGAACCATGGTTGCCGCCGGTGCCGACAAGGTGTCGCTTAACTCTGCCGCCGTGCGCGATCCGTCGTTGATCAGCCAGGCCGCCGCGGCGTTTGGCAGCCAGGCCGTGGTCGTGGCGATTGATGCCAAGCGCGTGGGCCTGCCCGGTCAGCCGGATGCCGACAAGTGGGAGGTCTTCACGGCGGGCGGTCGCAACGCCACGGGTATCGATGCGGTGGCGTGGGCCGAGGAAGCGGCTCGTCGCGGCGCCGGTGAGATCTTGCTCACCAGCATGGATCGCGACGGCACCAAGGCTGGCTTCGACCTGGCACTCACCCGCGCCGTGGCGCGCGCGGTGCCAATCCCCGTCATCGCGAGCGGCGGCGTGGGCACGCTCGAGCATTTTGCCGAGGGCGTGATCGAGGGCGAAGCCAACGCCGTGCTGGCGGCCAGCGTCTTTCACTTTGGAACCTTCAGCATTCGTGAAGTCAAAGAATATATGGCCAGCCAGGGAATACCTGTGAGATTGGACTTCTAAATGGAGCAAGTGACAACCGCGGCAGAGCTCAAATACGACGACCGTGGGCTCATTCCTTGTGTGGTTCAGCAGTATGACACCGGTGAGGTGCTTATGGTTGCCTGGATGAACGAGGAATCGGTGGGGCTGACGCTCAAGACCGGCACCACGTGGTTTTGGAGCCGCAGCCGCCAGGAGCTCTGGAACAAGGGCGCGACGAGCGGCAATATGCAGGTGGTCAAGGAGCTTTGGGCCGACTGCGATAGCGATACGCTGCTGGTCAAGGTCGACTCGCCGGGTCCGGCTTGCCACACCGGCAACCGTACCTGCTTCTTCAGGAAACTCGCGTAGGGTGGGCGCTCGACCAGACGCTCTGCCAAACAGAAAGGATTGAACTATGGGTGTGCGCACCGCAAATGTTCAGGATGGAAACATCGGCGAGACGCTGACGGGGCTAGCCGAGGTGATTCATGGCCGTCGCGACGCGTCGCCGCAGGAGAGCTATACCGCGCGTCTGTTGACCGACGTCGAGGACGAGCTGCTCAAGAAGCTTGCCGAGGAGGCGAGCGAGGTCATCATGGCCTGCAAGGATAACGACCATGACCACATCCGCTACGAGGCTGGCGACCTGATCTACCACTTGCTCGTGACGCTCGAGCGCTACGGCATCACCCTCGACGAGCTTGCCGGCGAACTCAACGCCCGTCGCCACTAGTCGTTTAAGAACGTCCCCAACGACTAATCTTAGGCGAGGGGCGTGGGTTGCCATTCTCCGGTGGGGTGGGGGATGTCGAAGGTTCGATAACCGCAGTCGTAGGCGTGGGCTTGTGCCTCGCGGATGTTCCAGCAGATGTCGCAGGCGCGGTGCGCGTCCGAGCCAAAAGTAATCGGCACCTCGGCATGGGCAAAGCGACGCAAAAGCCCGGCCGCGGGGTAGTAATCGTCGAGCCCCTTGCGCGGCGCGGCGGTCGAGACCTCAACGCGGCGGCCCGTGTCGTGTGCACACTCTGCCATCTGCTTCCAGAGCGGCGCGGGGTCAAAATCGGGCGCAAACCCCTCCTTCGAAAAGCGCATGACCAGGTCGGGGTGGGCCATCACGTCAAAGTTGAGCGGGCTTTCGCAAGCACGGCACCAGTCGTCGACGTAGCGCTCCCACACGCCGCGCACGCCTAAGTTTTCCCAAACGTGCAGGTTGGTGTCGTCGTCGATCCAGCCGCAGCGTGAGTCGGGCGTATCGGGGCGCGCGACGTTTCCCGTTCCCGCCGTACCCGCGGCACCTGCCATGATATCGCCGGGGTCGCCAATCCAGTGCACGCTGCCCAAGCGCACCACGGCGCCCTGGGACCAGCGCTCTACCAAGGGCTCGCAGCCTTCGTACCAATCGCATTCAAAACCGTAGATAAAGGTGAGCTCCGGCGCAATCTGCGCGGCGAGTTTGCGGGCGTCCTCAAAGGCCAGACGATGTGCCGGCAAGTCGCCCTCGACAACCTGCACCTCGCAGTTGGCGTCCATACTGGCGGGCAGGGTGAGGTGGTCGGTCGAGACCATAACGCGGCAGCCGGCGGCGGCAGCAGCGCGGACGTTGTCCTCAAACGAGGCATGGCCGTCCGAAAACGAGGTATGAGTATGGCAATCGACCAGCGGGCAGGCGGGCATGGCGACTCCTTTGCATTTGGTGAATCCGCTCCATTCTAATGGCGCAGCCTCGGCGCGTCGTGCGCGCGGGGTGCCGAAATCGATCGGAAAGGGTGCGCGGTGCGGCCTCGCTTGCTCTCAAAACGTGTACGTCAGCCTCCAAAACCGACAAAAAATGACATGTTTGGAGGCTGACGTACACGTTTGGATAGGGGCGAGGGCGGCGACGGACGAAAGTCACGCCTGTGCCACGTCCGATGTGCTAGCGTTTGGGTGAATAAAACGAGCCCGTGCGGAAAGGATCCGGACCGTATGCAACGTGGAAGTACATCTCCGCTGTCCCGCGAGACCGATGCGCCCGAAACCATCGTCAAGCTGGAGTGCGACATCGACGATGCGTCGCCCGAGGTGCTCGCCTACGCCGCTGACCGCCTGCGCGAGGCCGGCGCCCGCGAGGTGCACTGGCTACCCCTTTACTGCAAAAAGGGCCGCCCCGGATGGCAGCTGCAGGTGATCTGCTCGCACGAGGATATTGAGCGCCTGCAGACGATTATCTTTTTGGAGACCACGACCAACGGCATTCGTCGCCAGGTGATGGAACGCGTTTGCCTGCCGCGCCGATTCGAGCAGGTGATAACGCCTTGGGGCGAGGTATCTGTTAAGGTGGCGACCCTGCCCGACGGTAGTGAGCGCGCGGCTCCCGAGTACGAGGACTGCGCCCGCCTTGCCCGCGAACATGGCGTGCCGCTCCAACGCGTGATGCAGGCGGCTCAGAGCGCGGCGCTGCGATTCGAGTAACACGGTAGATGGGCTCCATATCCGCTAGACCCCGTATTCAGCCCCTATCAACCCCACTCCGAAAGGACTCCCCATGAAATACCTCATCGCTTCCGACATTCACGGCTCGGCATACTGGACCGAGCGTCTGGTCGCCGCCATCGAATCCGAGCAGCCCGACCGCATCGTGCTGCTGGGCGACCTGCTCTACCACGGCCCGCGCAACGACCTGCCGCGCGACTACGCCCCCAAGCGTGTGATTCCGCTGCTCAACGCCCTGGCCGACCGCATCATCGCCGTCCGCGGCAACTGCGACGCCGAAGTCGACCAGATGGTCCTCGACTTCCCCGTCATGGCCGACTACGCCACCCTGTTTGACGGGACCGGCCGCGAGCTGTTCCTGACGCACGGCCACGTTTTTGGCGCCGGCATGCACAACAGCGTCGATCACGCGCCCGCGCTGCCCGAGGGCTCCGCGCTCGTCTACGGCCACACGCACATCAAGGTCAACGAGGAAAGCGTCGCCCACCCGGGCCTGTGGCTCTTCAACCCCGGCAGCGTGAGCATCCCCAAGGACGGCACGCACAGCTACGGCATCTACGAGGGCGGCACGTTCCGCCATGTGATCATGGAGGAGGACTAACCATGGCCGAGCACATGGCTCAGCAAAATACCGAGGGTTCGCGTGACCTGTCCACGCTGGTCGATGCGTCGGCTGAGCTGCAGCATCTGGTGCAGACCGTCTGGCGCCTGCGTCAGCCCGATGGCTGCCCGTGGGACCGCGAGCAGACGCATCAGAGCATTGGCAAGAACATGATCGAGGAAGCCTATGAGGCGCTCGACTGCATCGAGGCCGATGATGCGGCACACCTGCGCGAGGAGCTGGGCGATGTGCTCATGCAGGTGGTGCTGCATGCGCAGATTGCGGCGGATGCCGGTGAGTTTACGCTTGCCGATGTGGCGCGCGATATCGACGCCAAGCTCATCCGTCGTCACCCGCACGTGTTTGGCGATGCGGATGCCGAGAGCTCCGACGAGGTGCTCAAGATTTGGGACGAGGTCAAGCTTGCCGAGAAGGCCGCCAAAGACCAGGCCGTGGCGGCAGGCGAGACTGCGCCCGAGGGTCTGCTCGACGGCGTGCCCACGCACCTGCCGGCGCTGATGCAGGCTCAGAAGGTGTCGCGCAAGGCGGCTGCCGTGGGCTTTGAGTGGGAGACGGTCCAGGACGTGTGGGACGAGGTCGCTGAGGAGCGTGCCGAGTTTGAGGCCGAGGCTCCCGGCTCGCCCGAGCGCGAGATGGAGTTTGGCGACCTGCTCTTTGCCCTGGTCAACGTTGCGCGCAAGGAGGGAATCGACGCCGAGAGCGCCCTGCGTGCCAGCACGGCAAAGTTCCGCCGCCGCTGGGCCGCGATGGAGCAGATGGCGGCCGACGCCCACGTGGATCTGGCCGAGCTTTCGACCCACGGCCTCAATGACCTCTGGGATGCCGCAAAGGCAGAGGAGTAAGACTGCGGGGGCGACGGGACGGACTTTCTCATCGCCCCCATTATTTTTCAAAAAGATTGTATCCCTTGGCTAACTTAGGGCATAATGCAAAAAGTGCGATAAGGCTAACTTACAGAGGCGCACCGACGGTGCGCGGTCAGCCGGTCGCTTGCATCCACTACGTTTCCAAGTGAGAGGGAGACAACATGAGCGATATTTTGGACGTCTACGGTCGCGAGGTGCTCGACAGCCGCGGCAATCCCACCGTCGAGGTCGAGGTCGTGCTCGAGGACGGCAGCTTTGGCCGCGCAATGGTGCCTTCGGGTGCTTCGACCGGCGCCTTTGAGGCCTGCGAGCTGCGCGATGGCGACAAGGGCCGCTACCTGGGCAAGGGCGTTTCGCAGGCCGTCGAGCACGTCAACAACGAGTGCGCTAACGCCGTCGTGGGCCTCGATGCTTTCGACCAGCGCGCCGTCGATGCCGCGCTGGTCGCCGCGGACGGTACCCCCAACAAGACCAAGCTCGGTGCCAACGCCATTCTGGGCGTGTCGCTGGCCGTTGCCCGCGCCGCTGCCGAGTCGGCGGGTCTTTCGCTGTACCAGTATCTGGGTGGCGTCAACGCCCACCTGCTGCCCACACCTATGATGAACATTCTCAACGGCGGCGTGCATGCCGACAATAACGTCGACTTCCAGGAGTTCATGATCATGCCGGTGGGCGCCCCGAGCTTTGCCGAGGGCCTGCGTTGGTGCGCCGAGGTCTACCACACCCTCAAGGGCGTGCTGCACGAGGCCGGCCTGGGCGGCGGCGTGGGCGACGAGGGCGGCTTTGCGCCCAACCTTAAGACCAATGCCGAGCCGTTCGAGTACATTACCAAGGCCGTCGAGAAGGCTGGCTTTAAGCCCGGCGTCGACTTCATGTACGCCATGGACCCGGCCTCGACCGAGTTCTACAACGCCGAGACCGGCATGTACGAGCTCAAGGGCGAGGGCGTGGAGTACACGAGTGCCCAGATGGTTGATTACTGGGAGAAGCTCGTCGACACCTATCCCATCATCTCCATCGAGGACGGCATGGCCGAGGAGGACTGGGACGGCTGGGTTGAGCTCACCCGTCGCATTGGCAACAAGGTGCAGCTGGTGGGCGACGACCTGTTCGTCACCAACACCGAGCGCCTTAAGAAGGGCATCGAGCTGGGTGCCGCCAACGCGATCCTGGTCAAGGTCAACCAGATCGGCACGCTCACCGAGTCGCTCGAGGCCATCGAGACCGCCAAGGAGGCCGGCTATGCTTGCATCGTGAGCCACCGCTCCGGCGAGACTGAGGACTCCACGATTGCCGACCTGGTCGTGGGCGTCAACGCCGGCCAGATCAAGTCGGGCGCCCCGTGCCGCAGCGACCGTATCGCCAAGTACAACCAGCTCATCCGCATCGAGGACGAGCTCGAGGGCAGCGCGCGCTACGCCGGCAAGGCCGCGTTCTACAACATTCGCTAAACGGGCGAATTTGGCGAGGGAGAGGCTGATTCGGTTCCGCCCCGCCTTGGCTGGACGCCGCAAAGCGCTGGGGGCGCTGGGCCATATGGCTCAGCGCCTTTTTTATGTCGAGCAAAGGCCGCCGAAGGCGTTGCGTGTGCTCGTGCTATAACTAGAATACTTAGCGCAAACAAACCTCAACCGCACAAGGCGCACATGGATCAGATTTACGACAACAGGTACTATTCCGCCGGTTCGCGTGAGCCGTCGCCTCGCCGTGCCCGCACGGTGCAGCTCGGTGGGTCCGCCTACGTCGGTGCCGACCGCTCCGCGCAGCGCCCGACAAGTACCTCGCGCCCCAATGCTCAATCGAATACTTCGGCAGATGGACCGGTGCGCCCGGCACGTTCGTCGCATGCATCGCGTCCCTCGACTCAGGCACACGACAAATCGAGCAGGCCCTCGAACCGTTTTTCGAGCTCGGACTTTATGCGCTACGCCAACGACAATGCGGTGGTCAAGGCAATCTATGACTTTACGCATGGCTCTCTGCGTCCGCTGTTTATCGGTATCGTGGTGACTCTGGCGCTCGTGAGCCTGTATTTCCCCGTGCGCGACCTGTACGTTGCAAAACGCTCGAACGACATCTTGGCCAAGCAGGTCGAGATTCGCGAGCAATACAGAGACGAGATGAAAAAAGACACTGACAAGTGGCTCTCGGAAGAGGGCATTAAGGATCGGGCACGGGAACTGGGCATGGTGATGCCCGGCGAAAAGAGGATTGAAGTACAGGGTCTGGATGAGGATTCGGATTCGTCGTCGAGCAAAAAGTCCTCAAACGCCAAGAAGGCCAGCGAAGTGGCCAAAGAGATCGAAGAGGTCGGCAAGGACGTGCCGTGGTACATTCAGACGCTCGACATGCTGTTTGGGTTTAGCGGCGTCGAAGGCCAGACGGTCGCGTCCAGCGGCGAGTAGCGCCCAGAGGGGAGCCCGCAATGACAAATTGCAAACGATATAAGGTGGCCGCGATCGACTTGGGAACGGTGTCGTCGCGACTAGTGCTAGCGCAGGTCGAGGGCGGGGCGATCGTGGAATCGTCCAAGCATACCGAGATCACCGACTTGGGCGAGGGCGTGGACGCGACGGGGCGCTTTTGCGAGGCGGCCGTTGAGCGCGTGCTCGCTGCGTGCCACATGTTTGTGGACGAAGCCCGTGCCTTTGGGGCCGCGTGCATCTGCACCACGTGCACGAGTGCTGCGCGTGATGCGTCCAACGCCGCACTGCTGCTGGACGGCCTGCGCGATCTGGGGCTCGAACCGCAGGTGATTCCGGGCGAGGTCGAGGCGCGCCTGACGTTTTTTGGCGTGGCGCACGACTTTGCAGGCGAGCGCATCATCGTCGCCGATTCGGGTGGCGGATCCACGGAGCTCGCGACGGGCGTCTATGCGCCTGAGCGCGGGGTCTTTGCGCTGGAGGGAACGCGCTCACTGGACATCGGTTGCCGCCGCGTGACGGAGCGGTTTTTCTCTGCACTGCCGCCGTCGACGAACGAGCTTGCGGCTGCCGCCGCGTGGGCAGGCGAGCAGTTCTCCGCCTATTTTGAGGGCCTGCCCAGCGACTTTGAGCGCGCCGAGCGCCTCGTTGCGGTGGGCGGTACCGTCACCACGCTCGTGGCGCTGGTCCACGAACTGGAGCCGTACGACTCGAACTTTGTGCACCTGCGCGAGCTTACGATGGAGCAGATCTCGGCCGCCATCGATCGTATGTCTACGCTGGATGTGGAGGGTATCGCCGCGCTACCGGGTGTACAGCCCAAACGCGCGGGCGTGATTCTGGCCGGCGCCGTGGTGATTCGCGAGCTCATGCGAGCCGGCGGCTACAAGACGCTCACCGTAAGTGAGAACAGCCTCCTCGCCGGTATGGCTGCCACTATCAACGAGACTCTCGACGGTGCCATTCCCACCATCGCCTGGACCCCCGCTCTCAGCACCCTTTAAATAAGTTGCGGTGAAATACGGACTAAAATCGCCCTTTCGGGCCCCAAACAGTCCCTATTCCACCGCAACTTAGAGGCTTGACGGCGTCCGAAAGAAACGAGCCCGCATCCCAAAGGGACACGGGCCCGTAAAAGCCAAATGGTAGGGGCGGTGGGACGTCCGCGCATTTGCTGCGCAAATACGCACCGGCTTCGGCCGCCTGTCGGCGCCCTCGCCGGCTCGCTACGGACGCTGCGCGTCCGCTTAACGCTCGCCCCCTCGCGGGTTCGAGTCCCACCGGCATCCAAAAGAAACGAGCCCGCATCTCAAAGGGACACGGGCCCGTAAAAGCCATATGGTAGGGGCGGTGGGACTCGAACCCACAATCCTTGCGGCGAGAGATTTTAAGTCTCCTGCGTATGCCAATTCCGCCACGCCCCCGTGAGACTAGAAGTCTAGCACAAGCCGTCCGTTACGCGTTGACGGCCATCGAGTGCTGGCCTGACTTTTCCAAGTACTCGGCAAACTTGGCTTCGTCGCCCTTGTTCTGGTACTGCAGGGCCAGCAGGTACTCCAAGCGGCAGCGCTTGACCGGGTCGTCGCCAACATCCTCGAGCATGCGCTCCAGCTCGGGAATGTCGTTGTGGCGCTTGAGGATCATCGTGTCGTACATCAGCTGGCATTCGTGTGCGACCGCCTCGGCCTGACCGCCCTCAAAGCCCTTGATCTCGTGCAGAAGCTCCTTGGACTTTTTGCGGTCCTCCTGGCCAACGTAGTAGTTAAAGGCTTTGATCACCAGGTCGACGCGCTGCATCTTGGGCAGATTGAGCCCCAGCAGCAAATCGAACATCTCATCGGCGCGCTTGTGGTCCTCGCGCAGCAGATAGGAGTTCAGGCGCAGGTAGTCGCGGTTGTAGCGCGGGTACAGCATGCTGGTGAGTCTGCCGTCGAGCAAACGATCGAACTCGTCCCACTGCTTGGCAGCCATAAGCTGCTGCAGGCGCTTGAACGTTGTGCGTTTTTTGACGCTAAAGAACACCGACACGGCGATGCAGATGATAACGACGGCGGTCCAGAGTGTGCGGGAATCGGGCATATTGGGATCCTTAGTCGCTCATAAAGCGAGCGGTATGACAACACGTACTAGATGTATTATACGCAGCGCGCAAGCAAACTGGCATAAAAGCTCATCGAGGCTGAGTGCCATCGCTCGCTGCGGTACACTTACCTAAAGTAAACCATGAAGGGAGACATTACCTATGAAGAAGATCGTTTTGGCTTGCGGTGCTGGCGCTGCTACTTCCACGCTTGTTGCCCAGAAGGTCGCCACCATGCTCGACGCCAATGGTTATGCCGGCAAGTATGAGATCGTGCAGTGTGCCATCTCCGAGGCCAAGGACTACTGCGACGAGGGCGCCGACCTGCTGATCGCCACCACCGTTGCCCCCGAGGGCCTCACCTGCCCGTACGTGAGCGGCGTGCCCTTCATGACCGGCATGAACCGCGTCGCTGCCGAGAAGGCCGTTCTCGACGTTATGGCTCAGTAGGCGCTGCCTGTATGAATGAGCAGAACGCCAACCCGGTAGAGCTCTTTGGCATGCGCGTCGCCCACGTGGGCATTAACGCCACCGACCCGGCCGATGCCCTGGAGATCGCGGAGCTGTTCTCGACGATGATGGGCCTACCTGTCATCGAGACCCCGGTTTCGTACTTTAACGATTCGCTGATCGAGGTCATGAAGCAGAACGGTCGTGGCACCAAGGGCCACATTGGCTTTGCCGTCAACGACATCGATGCGGCCGAGAAGTGGTTTGCCGAGCGCGGACTCGAGGTCAACGAGGAGTCGCGCGTGCTGCTGCCCGACGGCGGCACCAAACTCGTGTACTTTAAGCGCGAGTTCGCCGGCTTCGCCGTGCATCTGTGCCGCGAGTAGCGCACAAGCTGCTATAGCTAGCAAAAAGGGATAGGGCCGCATGGCCTTATCCCTTTATTTATGCCGAGGGGCTTTCTATCGTGGCAGGCGAATCGTAAAGCGGCTGCCGACGCCCTCGACTGAGGTCACGCCAATGACACCACCATGGCTATCGACGATCCACTTGGCAATGGCAAGCCCCAGACCCGAGCCCTGCGCGCCGGCATCGCGTGCGTTGTCGGCGCGGTAGAACCGTTCAAACGCGTGAGCTGCGGATTCCTGGTTCATGCCGATGCCCTCGTCCTCAACGCTTATGTCGACCGTGCCCGCGCCCGCATCCGGTGCTACGCCAAACGAGATGGGCGTGCCCGCGTCCGAATACTTGGCGGCGTTTTGCACGATCACGCGCAGAGCCTGCTTCACGAGCGCCACGTCGACGGGCGCGTCGCAGCGCGGGTCGCTGGCAAGCAAGGCGTCAAAAGCCAGCCGATACGTGTGCTCGGCATCGATCATCTGTGACTCCTCGCATACCTCGCCGACCAGTGCGGCCAGGTTGGTATTCGCACGCCGCAGGACCGTGCGCCCGGCATCGCCGCGCGCCAAAAACAGCAGCTGCTCCACGAGCTCCTGCATATGCTCGCTTTCGGCCTTGAGCGAGGCAATGGACTCTGCCAGCACGTCCGGGTCGTCTTTGCCCCAGCGGTCGAGCATGTTCACGTAGCCCTGAATCACCGCGATGGGCGTGCGCAGCTCGTGGCTCGCATCGTTGACAAAGCGCATCTGCTGCAGCTTGGCCTCTTGCATCTGGCGCAGTAGGCGGTTGAGTGCAACCTCGATGCTTGCCAGGTCGGCGTCGCCGGTAGTGACGCTCGGCGAGTCGACGCTTGCGCGCTCGATGGCCTGCTCCAGTGTTTCCATCTTGCCGCCGGAGAGCTGCATGCGGCCGAGTTCGTCCACGCGCAGGGCCAGATCGTTGAGCGGCGCCATGGTGCGGCGCACGCGGCGGGCGCCGCCGAGCATGTTGAGCACGCTGATGACCTGCCCACCTGCAACGACAAGATAGAGGGGCCACAGCGCGATGAGGTCCTGCGCGAGGGGGAAGGTCTTGGTGGTGCGCGCAAGCTCGACGGTATAGGTGAGCGTGGCGGGGTCCCAGCCGTGCGCGGGCGTCAGCGACATGCCGCGAACGGTGGCGCTGGGGATCCATCCTGCGGTAAACGCGCCGTTGGGCAGCGTCTGGTTGTATCCATAGACGAGGATCGCCGCCGCAATAACCAACAGTAACAGATCGAGCCAGATGTGGCTCATCAAGCGGCGCCACATATAGCTCCAGTTGATGGCGCGGGCGATGGAGGTGACGCGCTTGACCTCGGCGTTACGCACGGCAGACATAGCCCACCCCGCGCACGGTTTGGATGATGCGGGCACCGCCGGCGTCTTCGATCTTGGCGCGCAGGTGCGCGATGTGCACGTCGACGTTGTTGGTGTCGCCCACGTATTCGTAGCCCAGCGCCTCGTGCGCGATGCGCTCGCGCGTGAGCACGGTTTCGGCATGCGTCATAAGCAGGGCGAGGACGTCGAACTCGCGGGCCGTGAGCGCGATGGGCGAGCCACCGACCGTGACTTCGCGGCGGTCGGGGTCGAGCGCAACCGAGTCAACGGTAAGCGCGGCGTGGGAGGGCGTGGCAGCGGTCTGGGCCGTGTCGGTTGCCGGGGGCATTGTGGCGATACCGGCGCCCGCGCCGCCTGCCGCGCCCGCCCCAGTACCGGCGCCTCCAATGCCCGAAGCCGCCCGCACGGCCTCCGAGCGCTTCAGCGCCACGCGGATCCGTGCGAACAGCTCCTCAATCGCAAATGGCTTGGTCAGGTAATCGTCGGCGCCGGCATCGAGCCCGGCCACCTTGTCCATCACGGCATCGCGCGCGGTGACCATAATCACCGGCACATCCTTGTGCTTGCGGACACGCCGCAGGACCTCCATACCGTTGAGCTGCGGCAACAGCACATCGAGCAGAATCAGATCGTAGTCGCGCTCCAGCGCCAGGTTCACGGCGGTGCGACCGTCGGCGGCGTGCTCCACCTGGTAGCCTTCGTGCTCCAGCTCGAGCGTCACAAAGCGGGCGATTTTCTCCTCGTCCTCTACGATCAGAATCCGTGCCATGCGTGCCCCCGTCTGCGACTACTTGTCGTCGTTCAGATTTTGCTTGATGTCATCCGCGGCGTTAGCAGCGCTATCCATAAGGTTGTTGATGCTGCCGGGCACGTCGCCGTCGCTGTCGATGCGGTAGCGCATGCCAAAGAACAGGCCAATCAGCATCAGCCAAATCGTAGCGCCCCAGGCAAACAGCGCGACGATGGGAATCAGGATGGGGATGTTGAGGATGATCGCATCGCGGCGCGTAGCGATAAACTTGGTGTCCAGGCTCAGGCGGAAGAGCTTTTTGAGGTACTCCCACACGCCGTCCATCTTCTTGGAGAAGTCGGTCTTTTCGCTCGACTTTTCGTAGGCGGCCTGCGCGGCGACCATCTCGGCCGAGGGCTCATCGACCGGTGCGGACTCGGTCGCGGCGTGCGCCGACGTGGTCGGGGTCTTGCCCTGCGACTCGAGCCAAATGATGGCATCCAAAACGTTGCCGTTGGCAGCGTCGAGCGCCGCCTTGGCATCGGTGTAGCTCACGCTGCACTTGGTGCGGATGGTTTCAACTTTTTCGAGGTCGTCCATGGCCTGTCCTTTCGTTCGATGGGCGCGACGCCGGGCAATTTGCTCGGGCGCGAGCGTTGCGTTCGGCGGTCTGCGTTGCGCCGCCCCGCCCTTGGTCGAACTCTATAGTGCAGGTTATAGATTAAGCGATTCTTGAGCCAAGATTAATGTTGGATGAGTTTTTGGGTGGCAGTGGGAAAAGTATTAGACCTCGATAACGGGGGATGGTGAGCCGATGACAAGCCGGCGGCAGAAATGGGATAAGCAAGGCGAACGGATCATATGGATTAAAATCGCGTTGCAAAAGTATGAGTTTCACACACGGCAGCCATGGAAGGACCTTAATATTACTTAGGCATGTGGCATTTGACGCCAGTCCTAATTGAAAGGCCAAGGGTAAATGGCTCCATGGGCAAGTGATTCTGTTTGCTAATGACCGAAAGCACCAATCCGTCATGTTGATTAAGGTTTCTGTTTGCTTGCATGGTTCGCTAGCTGCTAAAAGGCTGACCGATTGACTGTTTATGGCATCGTTAGTCGTCGGTGTTTTATAACATTAATTTAAAATAGCTGCAGTGGCTGAATGAATATAGAGAAAGGACTATCAATGGAGTGCAACTGGATTTACTTCCCATTAAACGGTCGTCCGCCGCAGCCGTTAATGGACGTTGTAAAAGCTGTAAATAAAAATATTGAGCAGATTCGTTCTGATAAAAACAGTGAGCACAGCGATAGCGTGCTCCGAATTTTGGCGTTCGATTTGGAGCAATTTGGTTTCAATGTTGAGGTGGGGAAAAAGAAAAACGAGAAACTATCGATGCCAGTGTTGTATGGGGAGAAAGGCTTAATTGATAAAGCTTTTGAGGTCGATGCCGTCCATAGGGACACTAACACGATAGTGGAGATTGAGGCCGGGCGCGCTGTCGCGAACAACCAGTTTCTGAAGGATTTTTTTGAAGCGTGCATGATACAGGATGCAGCATATCTTTGTGTAGTCGTTCGTAATGTGTACAAGAGTGGTGACAACTCAAGCAGAGACTACGAAAAGGTCGTAACTTTTTTCAAAACATTGTATGCAAGCGGGCGCATGCCTGTTCCGTTAAAAGGCATTATGGTTATTGGGTACTAACTGCAGTGGTTCTTTCAGTTTTGGAATAGTTCCGCGTGTAACTATTTGTGTGTCGGGCACATGGTGACTTGGGCAGCGGCTCGGACTCAGCGGATGCGAACAGCATGTATGCGGCAAGGTTTTCAAATTGTTTTAGAGGAAAACCTCTGCTGCTCAGTCAGCATTCGGCACCCTTCCCAACGCACGTATGATTAGCTTTTGAGATCGCTTCTGCTCTCTAATGGCGGCCGCAAGAGCCCTTCGACGTTCGATTTTGGCTTGCAGCTCATCAACCTTTGTAGCGGGTACATAGTCACTTTTGACCTTGTCGCCGACTCGATAGTTGAGATAGCAGTATTCGTGGCCCTTTATGTTTCGCATGCGGATGCTGCCCTTTGGAAGGAGACTGATTTCCTGCTCCATGAGGCCCAAGAGGCGGCTCGAGCGTGCATATTCCTCTTCTAGGACATCTTCTAAGACGGACATGGAGCCTCCTTTCCGAGTAGTTACCCTACATTCTATCAAATCCATTAACTTGTAGGGTAACTCAAGCATGTCCGCACGACATGTGACACTTACCCTGCCGCCCTGCTCTGCCGCGGCGGCATGTACCCAAACAACGGTCCTCTAAGGAGTTCGATATCGATGAGTGATAACACCAAGCATCTCGCAAAGAAGTGCGTCAAGAACGCGGGGCCGTGCCTCGTGCTGTGCCTTGCCGGCGCAACGGTCGCGCTGCTGGCTGTTCTGGGGCCGTTTGATGTGCTCCGAAGTGCCAGTTCTCTGCATGTTTGCATGGCTCTTGCCGGCGCCATGATGACCGGCGGCGTGCTCGATCTGATCTTTTGGGTGTTTGACCCGTTTGGATGGAAGAGCGAGGGGTAGGTCCCAAAGGATGGAAGGGCTGGAACGGTTGACTTAGTGATCGTGCAGAATGTGGGCTAGCGACTTACAGGGAAGCGGTGATCCGATGACGGTCTATGTGACGGGCGACGTCCATGGCGGCGCTGACATGCAAAAGCTGCGCGATTGGGATCTTGGGGAAAGCCTGACGAGCGACGACCATCTCATCATTGCCGGCGACTTTGGCTTTCCGTGGGATTTCTCTGCCGAGGAGTGCGCCGACATCGCTTGGCTGGAGTCGCGCCCCTATACCGTGCTGTTCGTCGACGGCAACCACGAACGTTTCGACCACTGGGCGGAGCGACCCATGGAGTTGTGGCACGGCGGACTGACACAGCGCCTGTCGGACACCTCGCCCATACGGCGCCTGACGCGCGGCGAGGTTTTTGAACTCGACGGCTCAACGGTCTTTACCATGGGCGGCGCCACGAGCGTGGACAAGGAATACCGCATTCCGTATTCCAGCTGGTGGCCGCAGGAGTTGCCGGACGAGCGCAACTTTGAGGAGGCACGGACGAAGCTCGACAGCGTGGGCTGGAAGGTCGACTACGTGGTCACCCACACCTGCTCTACGCGCATGCTTTCGCCCACGCTCTATCCGGCGCCCGGCTTGAATTGCCCCGCCGTCGATCGACTTACGGCATTTTTTGACGAGTTGGAAGACCGCTTGGACTACAAGCGCTGGTACTACGGGCATTTTCATCGGGATGCCAACCCGACCGAGCGCCATACCGTGCTCTACGACTGCATCGTTCGCCTGGGCGACGAACTCCAGCCTTGGGATGTTGCGTAGGGGTGGGGCGTATTTGGCTACTCGGCCGTTACAGTGATGTTCTCTCGGTGCGCGCGGATAACATCCCAGCTAAAGTGCTCGACCAGCCGCTCGGCAGAGCGCGGCGTGGTGTCCGGCGCGATGCCCGTTTGCCCGGCGAGCCAGCCCAGCAGCGCTTCGGGCGTGCCAAAGCGGGCGCGGAGTTCGCCCAGGTCCAGATCGCGATCTCGTTTGGAAAGGCGGCGGCCGTCCGGTGCCATGAGCAGCGGAATATGTGCGTAGTGCGGCGTGGGCAGTCCCAACAGGTGCTGCAGATAGATCTGGCGCGGCGTGGACCCCAGCAGGTCGCATCCGCGCACGACCTCGGTGACGCCCATGGCGGCGTCGTCGACCACCACGGCTAGCTGATAGGCAAACACGCCGTCGCTGCGGCGGACCAAAAAGTCGCCGCACTCGGTGGCGAGCGCCTCGCATTGGGCCCCGTACGTGCGGTCCACAAATTCGATCACGTCGTCTGCGAGGTCGTCGACGGTGGGCACGCACAGACGTGTGGCCGGGGCGCGCAGGGCGCTGCGGCGGGCCACCTCCTCGGCCGAAAGACTTCGGCAGACACCACGGTAGATGGGCGTGCCGTCGCTCGCGTGCGGTGCACTCGCGGCGTGGAGCTCGGCGCGTGTGCAAAAGCAGGGATAGGTGAGGCCGGCGTCTTTCAGCCGGCGCAAGGCGCTCTCGTACAGGTCCAGGCGGTCGTGCTGGTAGTAGGGGCCTTCGTCCCACTCCAGCCCTAGCCAGGCCAGGTCGTCAATCAATTGGGCGGCAAATTCCGGGCGCTTGCAGCGATCGTCCAGGTCCTCAATGCGTAACACGATGCTGCCGTCCTGGCTGCGGGCCGAAAGCCATGCGCACAGGCAGCTGAACACGTTGCCCAAGTGCATACGGCCCGAGGGCGACGGGGCGAAGCGCCCCACGACGGGCGCGGGAGCGGCCGGCGTCGTTGGCGCGTCGGCGGCGGGTGTTGCTATGTTGCGTGCGTTGATGTCCATGCGGACGAGTATAGCGCGGGGCGCGGTGGGGGAGACGCTGCCGTGGCCTGCAAGTTGCTGAGGCCGCGCGTTGCGCGTGCCGGACCACCGGCTCGGCACCTTAATCGTCGTCAATCAATTTAGCCCTCAAACGACAGAAACCCCGGCAGCTCTTCGCAACTGCCGGGGTTTCCGCGGAAAAGGGGGACATGATCCTCGAGCGGACGGCAAAGGGGCAAACCGTTTTCGCTCAACTGCTTTATGCCCCTCAACTGGCGGCTCAATCAGCGCATGCCGCGCCCACACAAAGCCGCTACACCTGTGACGGAGCTGTGAAGTGGTGTCTGCTGCTGGCGCGGGCCATGGCAAGGAGTGTCCCAGACTGCCGGCAGATAAGGAACGTCCCCAAGTGCCGGCCGTGGACGTGACTTTCGTCCCGTTTGATACTCCGCTGGCCTAGATGTTCGTCACATGAGCCCGCAAACGTGGGACAATGACGCTACTGGTACCACAGACAAAGGATGTGCCTATGAACGCCCCCGTTGCCCAGCCCTGTCGGCAGCGCCGCCTGTTTGCGCGATTCGCTTCCGTCTGCGCACTCGTCGCGCTTGCGTTGTTGCTGCTGCCTGCCGCCGCGCACGCCGACGGCTACTCCATGAGCCAAACCTACATCGGCGCCACGGTTGAGGCCGATGGCTCGCTGACCGTTGTCGAGGGACGCCAGTTCGATTTCGACGACGACATCAACGGCGTGTATTGGGATATCAATACAGGCTCTAACCAGCAAGGCGGCTCGGTGGTCGTCAATGTGCTAAGCGTCGAGGAAGACGACACTGCGTTTAACAAGGTCGACAGCGCAAACAAAGGCGACGACGGCGTTTACACGGTGGAACAGTCCGACGACGGCGTAAAGATTAAGGTGTTCAGCCCTCACGAGAGCGGCGACAGCGCAATCTACTACGTGAGTTATTCCATGACCGGTGCGGTTATGAACTGGGCCGATACCGCCGAGCTCTACTGGAAATTTGTGGGTGACGGCTGGTCTGCGGACTCCGATGACGTCGAGATGGAAGTCTACTTTGCAAATGCCGCTGCCGGGACGGCCGCCGTCAAGGGCGATAACTTCCGCGCATGGGGCCACGGCCCGCTGACGGGCGACGTGTCACTCGATGCGGACGAGCCCATGGTCACCTATACCATTCCCTGCGTGCATGAGGGAGAATTCGCCGAGGCACGCATCGCCTTCCCCAACGACTGGGTGCCGCAGCTCGCCGCCTCGAGCGAAGAGCGCATGTCGACGATTCTGAGCGAAGAGAAGGAATGGGCCGACGAGGCCAACGCTCGCCGTGAGCACGCGCGTGCGGTTGCCGGCGCGATTGCCGTGGTGTGTGTTGTCGTGGCGGTTGCCTATACCGGTGTGATCGTGATGCTTAAGCTGCGCAGGCCCAAGCCCAAGCCACTCTTCCAGGACGAGTACTTCCGCGATGTGCCCTCGGCCGACCATCCCGCGGTGCTTGCAGCTCTCATGAGCTGGAACGACGTGCCCGATCAGGCATATATCGCCACACTTATGAAGCTCACCGACGACCGCGTGATCAAGCTGGAAGAAGCGACCGAGACCAAGAAGAAGGGTCTGCTCCGTCGCGAAAAAGAGGAGCAGACGTATCGCATCACAGTGACCGACGAGGCCTGGAAGGCTGCCAAGAAGGACGGCATCGATCGCGATGTGCTCAAGGTCTTCTTCGCCGGCGTTAAGCCCGATAAGGACGGAGTCCGTTCGCGCACGTTTAGCGAGCTGGAGGAGTACGCTAGCGAGCGCACCACATCTGTTGGCGACAAGCTCGAGGACTATCAGAGCGCAGTTAAGGGCAAGCTGGAGGCGCGCGAGCTTATTGCATCGGACGGCACCATCGCCCTGGTTGCCGGCTTGGTTATCGGTATCATCATCGTCTTTGGCATTCTGGGCTCTCTGATCTATACCGACTTTGCGGACGCCAACGTCGGTGCCGCTATGATCTCGATCCCCGTCACGATCGTGGGCTTTGTCCTGAGCTGCACCTTCCGCCGCTACACGCCGGAGGGCGCCGAGGTGGCGGCTCGCTGCAAGGCGCTCAAGCATTGGCTTGAGGACTTTACGCGCCTGAAGGAGGCCATTCCCAGCGACCTGATCTTGTGGAACAAACTGCTGGTGATGGGCGTTGCCCTGGGCGTTTCGAAAGAAGTGCTGCGACAGCTGGCCGAGGCCGTGCCTGCGGACCTGCGCAACAGCGACGATTTCTACGACAACTACCCCTGCTACTGGTGGTATTACCATCACTACGGCAACGAGTCCCCGCTCGATTCGTTCAACGATGTGTACCACGAGACCATCCGCGAGCTGGCTTCGAGTTCCGATAGCTCGAGCGGCGGCAGCGGCGGCGGCTTTTCCGGTGGCGGCGGTGGCGGCGTCGGCGGAGGCGGCGGCGGAACGTTCTAGCGAGCGCTTGCTTTGGGGTGGATCTTTCTGGGCGGTTGCCAGGGAAGATTCATCCCATTTTTGTGCATCGAAACGGGTCAAACTTTCCGCTGAGGACCTTCGCACAAGGGGCAGTGGACAAAAAATACCAAATATGAGTACTGTTGCTGCGTTGGTCACATATGTTTGCACATAATAATGGGCTCCTAATGAGAGTACTCCTCGTTAGGAGCCCATTTTATTGAACATTTGGGGAGTTACGTCAGCTCGTGCAGCTGGTCGTCATGCCTATAAGCATCAAAAATGCCCCGAATCGCTGCTACTAAAAAGGTAACAGTACTCATATTTGATGTATTTTGACCACGGCTATCTACAAACCCCCTAGGCCACTCATTGGGGACAGACTTAAATGACTAGTTGTTGGGGATCAGTCATTGGGGACGTTCTTAAATGACTAGGTGTGGCTGCTTGGGCTAGGCTGTTAGGTCGAGTTCGTAGAGAAAGCTTTCGCGCGGCATGTCGTGACGACGCTCTTCGCGGTTGGCGCGGTGCGTGGCCGTGCGCTTAAAGCCGTGCAACTCGTAGAACTTCCACGAGCAGTTGGAGTCGGTGTACAGGTGCGCCCTTGTCGCCCCGCGCGAGGACAGGTACGAGACCGCGGCATCGAGCAACACTGAGCCTACACCCAGGCCGTGGACATCGGGATCGACGGCGAGCAGCGTGACTTCGTTGTCGTGCGGCAACGGGCTGCTCTCGAGCAGGCGGTTGTTGGTTCGGATGGTTGCGCGCACAAACGAGAGATACTCGGCGCAGACATCGGGCTCCAGCTCGCGCATCTGCGAAAGCAGCGCGCGTTCGGTATCCATCCAGTGTTCCTTAACGGTGGCGCCGGAACTCTGTCCCGCGCGCGCGAGCGCAATGCCACGCGCCTGACCGTCGATTACGGCAACCTGCGAAAACGTCGATGACGAAAGGCAATGGGCGAGGTCGCACGCGGCCTCGAGGCGGTTGTACTCATCGTTATCCGAATTGTTATGCCAAAGCTGCTGCAGAATCAGCGCGATGGCGTCGAAGTCTTCGGTATCAAACGGTCGGTAGAGAACCCGCGAGACCATGGTGCCTCTTTCTTTTGCGGATGCATATCGAGCACAGTTCTACCACGCTATTGGCATCTAATTATGGTGCCCCTGTGTTCCATGAACTCACCGTGCCCGGTGCCGTGCCCATCCCCTCCGCTCGCAAACTTTTTCTGCACATGCGCTCGTTGCGGGGTGCATCGATGCGCTCGATGCGCTACATTGAATCAGTATTTTCAATGCCGCTGCGCGAGCGCTGCAGATCGACGTATCACCGACTCACAGAGCACGGCGGCGTACCAGACAGGAGGACTGCATGGGATCTGATGTGAAGATCGCACGCGCGTTGATCTCGGTTACCGATAAGACGGGCGTCGTCGATTTCGCACGGACGCTGGTCGATGACTTTGGCGTCGAGATCATCTCTACGGGCGGCACGGCTCGTGCCATCGAGGACGCGGGCGTTCCCGTAACCCCCATCGAGGAGTTCACGGGCTATCCCGAGATGATGGACGGCCGCGTTAAGACCCTGCACCCCAAGGTTCACGGCGCGCTGCTGGCCCGCCGCGATTCCGAGCAGCACATGCAGGAGGCCGCCCAGCACGGCATTAAGCTGATCGACCTGGTCGTCGTCAACCTGTACGAGTTCGAGAAGACCGTCGCCAACCCCGAGGTCACCTTTGCGGACGCCATCGAGCACATCGACATTGGCGGTCCCTCCATGCTGCGCTCCGCCGCTAAGAACGCTGCGAGCGTTACCGTCATCTCTGACCCGGCCGACTACGACGCTGTCCTTGCCGAGATGCGCGAGACCGGCGGCTGCACCACGCTTGCCACCCGTCGTCGCCTGCAGGTGAAGGTCTACCAGACTACCGCCGCCTACGATACGGCTATCTCCCGTTGGCTTGCCGCCCAGGCAAGCGACGTGGCGGACACCTCTGCCAAGCTCGAGATTTCGCTGGAAAAGGTCGACGACCTGCGCTATGGCGAGAACCCACAGCAGAAGGCCACGGTCTATCGTTTTGCCGAGGGCTGCGAGAACACCGCGAGCTCGCAGTTCCCGCTCGTGGGCTCCGAGCAGATCCAGGGCAAGCCGCTCAGCTACAACAACTATCTGGATGCCGACGCCGCTTGGAACCTGGTCCGCGAGTTCGACGAGCCGGCCTGCGTGATCCTCAAGCATCAGAACCCCTGCGGTTCCGCCGTTGCCGAGGACATCGCGGCCGCCTACGACCGCGCTTTCGCCTGCGATCCCAAGAGCGCCTTCGGCGGCATCATCGCCTGCAACCGCGAGGTTCCCTTTGAGCTGGTTGAGCACTTCGCCGACCAGAACAAGCAGTTCGTCGAGGTCATCATCGCCCCGAGCTACACCGATGGGGCGCTCGAGCGCATGGCCAAGCGCCCCAACCTGCGCGTGCTGGCTACCGGCGGCGTGGACCACGGTGCCCAGGTGGAGCTGCGCTCCATCGACGGCGGCATGCTGGTGCAGGAGGTCGACCACGTGACCGAGGATCCCGCGACCTTTACGTTCCCCACCGACCGCAAGCCCACCGACGCTGAGATGGCCGAGCTCGAGTTTGCCTGGAAGGTCTGCAAGGGCGTTAAGTCCAACGCCATCCTGGTCTCCAAGGGCAAGGCCGGCATTGGCATGGGCCCGGGTCAGCCCAACCGCGTTGACTCCGCACTGCTCGCCTGCGAACGCGCCGAGGACTTTTGCGAGCGCGAAGGCGTGGAGAAGGGCGGCTTTGCCTGCGCAAGTGACGCGTTCTTCCCGTTCCGCGACAACGTCGACGTGCTTGCCGCACACGGCGTGACCTGCATCATCCAGCCCGGCGGCTCCAAGCGCGATGACGAGAGCATCCAGGCCTGCAACGAGCACAATATTGCGATGGTTTTCACGGGTGCCCGCCACTTCCGCCATTAAGTAGGGAGGTGGCGCTGCGGCTTGCCCAACCACCGCACCTTGCCGCTCATTCGTCGCTCGCGTACCCAAGTACGCGTCGCTCCTCTTTCACGGCAATCTGCGGCACCTGGGCAACCCTCGCCGACCTGTTAGGTTGACTGGGGAGGATGGGATGTTATCTCGTCCCTTGGACCGCCTCGCTTCTAAAATAATCTCTGCAAAAGACGGTCGCTCCGTTTGGAGGGCCGTCTTTTTGGTATAAGAGGACGGAATGACTAACACGAAAGGTACAACCATGCCCCAGATTGATGATGCCGAGTTGTTTGGCAATGCCGAGGATCAGCGTGCGTACGAGGACTTTTGCGCCAATCAGGAGGCGGTCGAGAAGTTCACGCTCGACAAGCCCGCGCTTATCTGCCGCTGGCGCATGTCCAACAAAAAGGTGCCCATGCTCAACCGTCACATCCGCGCGCTGTCCGAGCGTCTGGTGCAGGGCGAACCGCTTACCCATAACATGCTCAGCTGGGCTAAGCAGCACGTTGAGTGGTCGCTTGCCGAGGGCGATTACACCGCGCACGACGGCGTGCTCATGCTGGTGATTGACGTCAACGGCAACGCTGCCATGACGGTGGGGGAGTACGAGCCGCTGGCCGATACGTCGGCCAAGGCGCTGCGTGTCCGCTCCGCCGAGGCCCGCTCCGAGGCCGACGAGACCGGCGTGGCGCCCGAGCTGCTCGCCGCCGTCAACAACGGCGAGCTTGCCTTTGTGGCGCCGGCGGACGAGTGCCTGTGCGGCACGGCGACGCTCATCGAGCAGCTGGCCCAGACCAAGGGCATCTCGGTCACGCGCGTAGATATTCCCGCGCAGCTTAAGGGCGCGCTGTTCCTGGTGAGCGACGAGCACGGCGTGGTCCCCGCCGACGATACCGATGCCGCAGAGGCGGACGCTGCTATGGTCGCCTTCTTCGCCGACGGCTACGAAAAGCTCCGTGCCCGCCGCTAAATGATTTTTCTGGGACGGGGATTAAAGAACATTTTGGTCCCCGCCACCGCTGCGAGTGCGAGGCGGACAAAACGCCCTCGCTCGCGAACAGTTCTGTCACCTTGGCACCGCGCGCGGTGCACACCTGCAGTTTCGCAGCCATAATGGTGGCAAGACAACCAAGAGGGGAGCGGAATCCATGGCGCTAATCTATATCGTTGAGGACGACGAGCCCATTCGTCGCGAGCTTGCCGATATCCTTGCCCGTGCCGGTTTTGAGGTTGAGGCCTGCGAATCGTTCGAGCACGTCTCGCGTGACATCCTGGCCGCTGCACCCGACTTGGTACTGCTCGACCTGACGCTTCCCGTCAAAGACGGCCAGCACATCTGCCATGAGGTCCGTCGCGAATCCGAGGTCCCCATCATCGTTCTCACGTCGCGCACGACCGAGATCGATGAGGTCATGGCCATGACGCTCGGCGCGGACGACTTTGTGCCCAAGCCCTATAGCGCCCGTGTGCTCGTGGCGCGCATCAATGCCCTGCTGCGTCGCACCGCGGCGGCGGGCGAGCGCAGCACGCTCGTCCACAAGGGGTTGGAGCTCGACCTTGCTCGCTCCGTGGTCACCAACACGGCAACCGGCACCAGCACCGAGCTCACCAAAAACGAGCTGCGTATCCTCTCGCTGCTCTTGGGTCGCGCGGGCAAGATCGTCTCGCGCTCGGCCATCATGCAGGACCTGTGGGACTCCGATGCCTTCGTGGACGACAATACGCTCACTGTCAACATCAACCGTCTGCGCACCACGCTCGAAAAAATCGGCGTCAAGGGGTATCTGACCACGCATCGCGGTCAGGGTTACTCGGTCTAGGTGCCGGTTATGTCGTTTGCCAAGTTCTTTAAAGATGCGCTGCTTCCCGTCGCCGTGTGGACGTGCGGCGTGCTGTTGAGTTGCTTTGTGCTGACGGTCGCCGGGGCACCCGCTTCCATCGTGGTCGTGGCGGTCGGCGTGTCCTTTATCTTTGGCATGCTCGGCATCGTGATCGAGTACGCGCGCCGCCGTCGATTTTTGCACCAGCTGGAGCGCGCGGCCGAGGAGCTGGAAAGCCCTGCGTGGGTGCAGGAGATGGTGCAGTGTCCGACCTATGCCGAGGGCGAGCTCGAATACGAAGTCCTGCGCCGCGTGGGCAAGGCGGCTTGCGATGAGGTAGCGGAAGGGCGACGTCAAACCGACGACTATCGCGACTATATCGAAAGCTGGGTCCACGAGGCCAAGTTGCCCCTGGCGGCAGCCCATCTGATTCTTGAAAACCTGGACGGCAGCGAAGACGACCTGTCGCGTGTGGATGACCTGGGTCGCGAGCTGGCTCGCGTTGAGCGCTATATCGACCAGGCACTGTACTATGCGCGCTCGGAAGTCGTGGAGCGCGACTACCTGATTCGCCGTTGGGATCTCAAGACCTTGGTGACGGGCGCGATTAAAGCCAACGCGCGCGAACTTATCGCGGCACATGTGGCGCCGGTGTGCGAGAACCTCGACTTTGAGGTCTTTACCGACGAGAAGTGGCTCGAGTTTATTCTGGGTCAGCTCATTCAGAACAGCATTAAATATGCGTGCGAGGACGGCGCGAAGATCGTGTTTTCGGGCGCATTGCTGGACGAGGGCTTGGCGAGCGAACGCATCGAGCTCACCGTCGCGGACAACGGCTGCGGCGTGAGCGCGGCCGACCTGCCGCGCGTGTTCGAGAAGGGCTTTACCGGCGACAACGGCCGCACCACCAAGCGCGCAACGGGCATCGGCCTCTACCTGGTGGCGCGCCTGTGCTCCAAGATGGGCATCGACGTCACCGCGGCATCCGAGCTCGGCGAAGGCTTCGTCGTAACATTCGCGTTTTCAACGAATAAGTTTCAATATTTCGAGTAACGCACGCGGCAGACGCCCACCCAAACAAAAACGTGCAGCCCAAACAAAACGTGCCACCCCAAACAAAACGTGCCACCCCAAACGGGGCGGCACGCTATCTTTTATCAGCCAACTCGCTGAAGTAAGGCTGCGAAGGCCGCGGGGCCGGGAGGGGTTTCCTAAGGGCACATACCCCAGCCGCAACGCGGCGAGGACGTGCCCGTGGAAACCCCGCAGGCCCCGCGGCCGGTGGGAGCAACGCTACTTCACGACCAAAATGTCGCAGTCCGTATTGCGCAGCAGGAACGTCGAAATCGAACCCAGCAGCGCATACTTGATCGAGGACAGGCCGCGGGCGCCGCAGAGCACCAGGTCGGGCTTGACCACGTCGAGCATCTCGTCTTTGAGCGTCTCACGAATACGGCCGGCGCGAATCATGACTTCGACCTCGGGAATGTCGGGATTGGCCTTGGCCTCTTCGAGCTGCTTGGCGATGGAGTTCTTAAATGCCTCCTCTAGGCCGTTGACCAGATCGACCGGATAGGAACCGGCGCTCTCGAGCGCCGTGGAATCGATAACGTGGCCGATGATTAGCTTGGCGCCGTTGTTCGCGGCGACCTTGATGGCGCGTGCGAGCACAAAATCCTGCTGTTCAGTACCGTCGAGTGAAACAAATACCTTGGTGTAGCCCTCGTTCATGGTTTCCTCCTTGGTCTATCGCACGGGCGCGGGGCTCGTGCATCGGGCGGGCGCGGGCGCGTTGGCCGCCGGACACTTTATCTTGTTGCAGTTATACCCAAGGATTTGGGTTTGACCGCTCGCAATTCTGTGAACGGGCGAGTTTTTTGGTAAGGGTAGGCGCAGGCGCGCCGCCAACGGTTGATAATGGGACATCGCCCGCACCGTCCGCAGAACAATATCGGCGGGTGTCTAACGAGGGGGTCCCTTTGGATATCATCGAGCTTTTAAAATCTGCCTTCATGGGCCTGGTCGAGGGCATCACCGAATGGCTGCCTGTTTCGTCGACCGGTCACATGATCTTGGTGGACGAGTTCGTCAAGATGAACGTGAGCGAGACGTTCTGGAACATGTTCCTGGTCGTGATTCAGCTTGGCGCCATTTTGGCCGTCTGTGTGCTGTTCTTCCATGAGCTCAATCCGTTCTCGCCCAGCAAGGGCAAGGAGGGCCGTCGCAACACCTGGGTGCTGTGGGGCAAGATTGTGCTCGGTTGCATTCCTGCGGCGGCGATCGGCCTGCCGCTCAACGACTGGATGGAGGAGCATTTCTACAATGCTCCCGTCGTGGCGCTGGCGCTCATCGTGTACGGCGTGCTGTTTATCGTGATCGAGAACTGGCGCGCGAGCAAGCGCGAGGAAATGGCCGTTGCCGGTTCGTTTGGTTCGCGTGCTGTGGTGTCGGGTGAACGTCCCGCCGGTGCGCACTTTGCGGCGCCCGCCACGGCTACCGCTGAGGATGAGGACGATGACGAGAATCTGGACTTTGGTTCCATCGCCACGCTCGAGGATCTAAGCTGGAAGACTGCGCTGGGTATCGGCTGCTTCCAAGTGCTTTCGCTGGTGCCTGGTACGTCTCGCTCCGGTTCTACCATCATCGGCGGCCTGCTTTTGGGCTGCACGCGCTCGGTGGCGTCTAAGTTCACGTTCTTCCTGGCCATCCCTGTCATGTTTGGCGCGAGTGCGCTCAAGCTGGTCAAGTACTTCATCAAGGGCGGCGCGTTCGGCACCAACGAGATCGCCATCTTGGGCGTGGGCTGCGTCGTCGCCTTTGTGGTGTCGCTCATTGCCATCAAGTGGCTTATGGGCTTCGTTCGCCGTCGCGACTTCAAGTGCTTCGGCGTCTACCGCATCATCCTGGGCATCGTGGTGCTCGCGTACTTCTTCGTTCTGGAGCCTATGCTCGGCCTGTAACTTGGTTGACGCTGCGCGGCGGCCAGAGCGACAACTTGTCATTCAAAGAGGGTGGCATGACCAAAAGGTCTATGCCGCCCTCTTTTCATGCCAATTTGTTCGCTCTGGCCGCCGCTCGCTGCTGCTGCCATGACATCGGCGGTTTCGTGATTGCCAATAGATTGGTGCAAAGTAACCTGAACCCATTGCGCCAAATCCGCTGGGGCGGGCCTGACGGTGGCGCACGGAGTCGTGGTGTGATTTGCGTCGGTGTCCGCGCGGCTCGGTATACTGGTACGGCTCAAACTATGGCGCTGCCCGCAGGCGCGCCGTCCGTCAGATGAGGAGTCGCCCATGACCCAGCCCTTGCCCTGGGAAAAGAACGCCGCGGTACCCGTGCCGCCTGCGCCGGAACCCGTGCCGCTCGATGCATACACCGCCCCCGCTGCGCCGGAGCCCGAGCTCGTTCCGCTCGACATCTACGACGCTTCCGCGCCGGCGCCCAAACCTGCCAAGCCGCTCGTCGACATCGACAGCCTTAATCCCGCCCAGCGCGAGGCGGTCCTGACCACCGAGGGCCCGCTGCTGGTCCTTGCCGGTGCTGGCTCGGGCAAGACCCGCGTCCTGACCTTCCGCATCGCTCATATGCTCGGCGACCTGGGTGTTAAGCCTTGGCAGGTTCTTGCCATTACGTTTACCAACAAGGCCGCTGCCGAGATGCGCGAGCGTCTGGCGGCACTCATTCCCAGCGGCACCCGTGGCATGTGGGTGTGCACCTTCCATGCCATGTGCGTGCGCATGCTGCGCGAGGACGCCGACCTGCTGGGCTACACCGGCCAGTTCACCATCTACGATGACGATGACTCAAAGCGCATGGTGCGCGACATTATGCAGGCGCTCGGCATTGAGCAAAAGCAGTTCCCCATCAACATGATCCGCAGCAAGATCAGCTCTGCTAAAAACGCCATGATCGGGCCCGAGGACATGCTCAAGAGCGCCGATAGCCCCAACGACAAAAAGGCCGCGCAAGTCTACCTGGAGCTGGAGCGCCGCCTGCGCGCCGCCAACGCGATGGACTTCGACGACCTGCTCGTGCGCACGCTCGAGCTACTGCGCACCCGCCCCGAGGTGCTCGACAAGTACCAAGAGCGCTTCCGCTACATTAGCGTCGACGAATATCAGGACACCAACCACGTCCAGTACGAAATCGCCAACCTGCTGGCCGCCAAGTACCAAAACCTCATGGTCGTGGGCGACGACGACCAGTCCATTTATAGCTGGCGTGGCGCCGACATCACCAACATCCTGGACTTTGAGCAGGACTTTAAAAACTGCAAGACCGTCAAGTTGGAGCAGAACTATCGCTCCACGGGTCACATCCTGAGCGCCGCCAATGCCGTTGTTCGCCACAACTCGCAGCGCAAGGACAAGCGCCTGTTTACGGCCGAGGGCGATGGCGAGAAGATTCAGGCTTTCCAGGCAAGCGACGAGCGCGACGAAGGTCGCTGGATTGCCGGCGAGATCGAAAAGCTGCATGCCAAGGGTACAAGCTACGACGATATCGCCGTGTTCTACCGCACCAACGCCCAGTCGCGTATCCTCGAAGATATGTTCCTGCGCGCGGGCGTGCCCTACAAGATCGTCGGCGGCACGCGATTCTTCGACCGCGCCGAGATTCGCGACGTCATGGCCTACCTCAAGATGATCGTGAACCCGGCCGACGAGATGAGCGTCAAGCGCGTCATCAACACGCCGCGCCGCGGCATCGGCTCCACCTCGATCCAAAAGATCGAGCAGCTGGCGCGCGACAACCGCTGCTCGTTCTTCCAGGCCTGCGAGATCGCAACAGCCGAGACGGGCATGTTTAGTGCCAAGGTGCGCAACGGCCTGTCGAGTTTTGTGGCGCTGGTGCGCGAGGGCCGTCGCATGGACGGCGAGCTCAAGGATGTCGTCGAGATGATTGTCGACAAGACGGGCCTGCTGCAGGCGTTCCGCGCCGAGGGCACCATGGAGTCCGAGAGCCGCGCCGAGAACATCCAGGAATTCCTGGGCGTCGCCGCCGAATTTGAGGAGATGCACGAGGATATCGAGGGCACGCTCGAGAGTCTAGAAGAGCTGCGCGCGGCTGGCGTTGCCGATGTGCCGGCCGGCGTCGAGTCCGAGCCCGTCGTGGTGAGTGCGCCCGCGCTCGAGCCGGGACCGTCCGCTCCGGCATCCTCGTTTGAGGCACTTGTCGGCGCTCGTGACGCCGCGGGCTCCAATCCGCTCGATAGCCTAGCCGCCCCGGCGCTCTCGCCGCAGGATGCCTTGGCCGCCGCCATCGCGGGCAACGCGTATGCCGTGCCAATAGAGCTACCGGCGGGCGCCGTGCATGCCGACGAGATCGAGCGCACCTACGGTCCGCTCACCTGTAAGGCGCTGCCGGCACTCATGGAGTGGCTGGCCCTGCGCTCCGACTTGGATTCCCTGGCCGGCGAGACGCATGCCATTACCATGATGACCATCCACTCCGCCAAGGGCCTGGAGTTCCCGGCGGTGTTCGTGGCCGGCATGGAGGAGGGCATCTTCCCGCACGTGCACGACTTTGGCGGCAGCGATGATCCGGGCAAGCTCGAGGAGGAGCGTCGCCTGGCCTACGTTGCCATCACGCGTGCCCGTAAGCGCCTGTTCCTGACCTATGCGGCCACGCGTCGCACCTACGGCTCGACCTCTGCCAACCCGCGCTCGCGCTTCCTCAACGAGATTCCGTTTGAGGATATCGAGTTTAGCGGTATCGGTTCTGCCGGTTTTGAGGGCACGGGATGGGAGAAGCGCGGCGACCGTCACGGCACTTTTGGCTCGGGCATGGGTTCGGATATGTATGGCGGCAAGGTGTTCGGTTCGCATACGCGCTCGACCGGCGGCTCCGGATCGCGCGGCGGATCGAGCTTCGACGATTTCTTTGGCGGCAGCAGCTATGGGACCGAGCGCCATCGTGGGGTCTCGCCCGACGCCGGCCGTGTTGCCTCGACCTTTGGCTCGGGCGCGCCGCGAGCCAAAAAGCCGTCGTCCAAGGTGTCGCCGACGGTGGAGCGCAAGGTCGATCGCACCAGTGCATCGCAGGACTTTGCCGCGGGCGATACCGTGAGCCACAAGGCCTTTGGCACGGGTACCGTGATCTCGGTCGCCGGAGACATGATCGAGGTTCAATTCGAAAAGACCGGCCAGACCAAAAAGCTGATGAAGGGCTTTGCGCCGATCGTTAAGCTGAATGCCTAACTGCGAGGTTGACCGGGCGCGTCGGGGGCTTTGGTCGCCTGCTCGGACAGTCCTGCTCGCACGGAGAGCACATTAAGTGCTCTCCGGCTCGT
>CAUGNQ010000019.1 GCA_959600835.1 uncultured Collinsella sp.
ATGAAGCCGGCGGCGAGCAGGATGGCGAGCAGGACGAGGGCGCGGACATCGAGTTTGCCGCGGTCGGCGGTCTGGACGGTGCGGGGTTGGGCGGCGGTGGTGTTCTGAGACATGGTGAAAATCCTTTCGGAATGGGAGTGCAAGAGAAAAGCGGAGGCGCGTGATGCGAATGCGATCGGGCTCGAGATAGAAAAAGGCCCCCGGTCGAAACCGGAGGCCTTCCAATCACCTAGAGCGCAAAAACAGGCGTGAGGGACTCACTGTCGACCGATCGTATTCGCATCACGCCACCACCAGTTGTTGAGAGAGTTCATCGTGTTCTTCATGTTGGTGGCTCCTTTCGTGATGTCGTGGCGCGGTCGCACCTAGTTGCTGTTGCGCTGCACTATAGCACAGCGAAGTGTGTGCGGGGAAATCTTTTTTAAAAAGATTTCAGGCGGGTTTCCCGCCGGTCAAAAGAGCGGGCTGAGCGGGCGAGGCTGCCATTGCTGCCTTGCCCGCTCAGTTAGGACATGAGGGCCGTAGGCCTTCTTGCGACGATAGAGCACGAAGCCGCAGACACCGATGATGACGACGGCGCCAACGGCCATGGCGGCCATGTTGTTGCCCTCGGACTTCTCCTCGGTTGCCTCTTCCTTAACCTCGGGTTCGGCAACGTCCTCATCGGAGAGGGCCTCGTCGGCGTAGGTGATGGACTCGACCAGGCAATCGTTGTCGGCATCGTAGTCACTCGGGACGAACTCCTCGGAGAAATCCTCCTCCTTGAGGTAGTCACGCATCTCCTCGAGCATAGCCTTGCACTTGAGGTAGGTGTTCTTGGTGGCAGCCTTGCCGGCCTTGTTTGCCAGGGCGGTGCGGGCCTCGGTGCCCTCAGTGGCCTGCATAGCATCGTCGACGGTTAGGTTCTGCTCGATGAGTTCCTTCTGCAGGGCGTCGAGATAGGCGCGGACGCCGGTGGCGCAGTGGTCGCGGTTCTCATAGGCGAGTGTGTTGATGTCCATGAGGACGTAGTTGATGGAGTTCTTGGGCTCCTCGTTGTTCACGACGTCTTCCTCTTCGCAGTGATCGAAGGAGACATCCTGATCGCTGAAGTAGGGGCTAACCTCGGTGAGCAGTGCGGAGTAGAAGGGGATGGCGACGGAGAATTCGGCGTTGGAGAGCATCTCCCACTGAATGGTCGCGATCTCGGGGTCCATGCCCTGACGGATCTGGAAGGTGTGGATCTCGGTGTTGCGGTTGGAGCCAATGGCATAGGCGCCGTCGGTGTTGGCGTTGAGGCCGGCGACATTCTCGCCACGAGTAGCAAAGCTGCGGATCATCTCAAAGGTGTTCCAGTCGGACTTGCCGGGCTGGAAGAACAGCGGCTGCATCTCGTGGACCAGGGCGCCGGTCGTGGCGCGAGCATCTTCGCGCTCGTCCTTAACGATCTCGTAGTCGGTGCCCTCGGCAAGCGGAGCCATGAAGTAATCGCGGCCCTGGATATAGCGCGACCACTGGTGCATGCCGGCCTCGCCAATCTCCTCGCCGTAGGTCTTGGCGACGTCGAACTTGCCGTCGGTGTACTCGGCAAAGCCCTTCTCCTTAGGCATAGACTCGATGCCCTCGGAGTGGAGGCAGTTCTCGGTGTCGTCGAGGTCGACGTCATAGGTGAGGTTGCCGATGTTGGGGTTGAGCGAGGCGATATCGTCAGTGAGCCTCATGGCGATCCACTGATGGCCGGAAAGCGCTGCAAACAACCAGGTCTCGTTGTTGTCGGCAATGATGATCTGGTCGTTGGAGCAGACGCCCTGCTCGTCAATCAGGCTGCCGAGGAGCTCGACACCCTCGCGGGCCGTGGCACTCTCGCCCAGAATGACGCTGGCGTAGTTGTATTCGCCAATGCCAGTCTCCTCGGTGATGGGGTCGGCCTCTTCGGCCTTCTCGTTATAGGAGGTGCTCAACGTGGCAGAGCAGGAGACGCCCTTCTCGTTGATGCCTGCCTCGGAATATGCGTCGTAGCGATCTTCCCACTGCGAGGGGTTGTCGCGAACGAAGGTGTAGCGGTAGGTTGCGCCCTTGGACTTGTACTCAAAACCGGACTCGACCGAGGTGTACTCGTTGCCGTCCTTGTGTGCGGGCTCAATGCCAAAGTGCTTGATGTAGCGCGGACCGAAGTCCTCGGAACGGCCGTAGTACGTGTTGCCGTCTGCCGTGAGCTTGCTGCCCATGTAGATCTGGGTGCAGGCGAGTGCCGAAGTCGGCATGGCCATGATAGCCGCTGCTCCAAACGCAAGGCCGCAGCCGAGCTTCTTGAGCGTGTTGACAGGATGAGTAAACCTCATAATCCCTCCCAACTGTTGAAACCCCGCGAAACCGTACGGAGTTTCAGCTAATAAATACATCTACTAGCCTAAAGGAAGTGTAAAGAGTATTCACTCGACAACAGCCTTTGCTCGATGAGCGTGAAGAAATATACGATGAACGGATAATAATACTCATTTTATGGCTTTAGTTAAATAAAGGCACCCTGCATTTACTGTAGCTGAATAAAGCATTAGACGGCGGTCAAAAAGAAAACTCTCCCGCTGTTTAGGATTTGCATAAACAGCGGGAGAGTCGATAACTGGATGAATATCATACCAATGTGGATTTACTTCTTTCGGCGGTGAATCACGTTGATGGCGTAACCGACGAGCATGGCCAAGACGATGACAATAAAGCCGATCAGGGGATTGTCGTTCATAGGGTCCTCCTATTTTCCGAGCGGGGAGAATTCGTCGACGATGAGGTCGAGGCATTGCGGAAGCGCGCGGGCTCCAAAGACGCCCGAATTGCTGGAGATAATCTCGCCATCGAACTGCATGCCCAGTGACGGGGTGCAGGTGATCTTGGCTTCCTTGGTCTGGATGATCTTGAACTGTGGGCGCCCGAGTACCTTACCGGCGGGGTCAAGCGCAGCGGTGATCACAGTAGGCAGCAGCTGAACGGTGCGCACGGGTTCGATGACCGCAATATCGACCATGCCATCGTTCATGCGGCAGTCGGGGAACAGGTTGATGTCGTTTTGAATGACCGAGGTATTGCCCGCCATGCAGCAGATGCCGTCGAGCTCCTCGACAATGCCGTCGTGCTCAATGGTAAAGTGCGCCACCGTGGGGTTGGGCGTGGCGAGAGCGGAGAGGAAGTAGGCGATCTCGCCGATGTCGTTTTTGGTGGGAGCGGCCTTCATCATGATCTCGGCGTCGAAGCCCGAGCCGGCGATGATGATAAAGCCGTGGCGCTTCTCTCTGCCGTTCTCGTCGAGCCAAAAGAGCTCGCCCATGTCTACTTTGACCGTGCGACCGGCGCGGCAGGCCTTGGCAAGTGCCGCTGCCTCGGGGGCATTACCGATGTTATTGAAGAACAGGCAGGCCGTACCGGAGGGGAAGACGAGCGTGGGGACGCCGCATCCGCGCATTTGGTCGAGCACGTTGGAGACGGTGCCGTCGCCGCCCGAAATCACCACGCGATCAAACTCGCGCACGTCCGCCACGGCGTCCTCGGGTTCCATGCCATCGCCGATAAAACGCATCACGACCTCGTCGCCGCCCTGCGCGAGGGCGTGCGTGAACGCGTAGATTTCATCTGAGCTGGGGCCCGATGCCGGGTTGTGGATGATAAGGCAGCGCATACTTACGTTCCCGTTCTGTGACTAACCGAGTATAGTTGTAAGGCAATGCCGATATCCTACCCGTGTTTTTCGGGCCTAACCTTATTCGATGGGTTGATATGTACATTTCCACACATCAGTCTCTACTCGACTTTTGCCAGCGCGCCCGTGAGTTCGACGCGATTGCCGTCGATACCGAGTTTTTGCGCGAGCGCACGTTCCATCCGCGTCTGTGCCTGGTCCAGATTGCCACCCCTGCCGAGAGCGTAGCGGTCGACCCTCTGGTGATCGACGACCTGTCGCCGCTGGCCGAGCTTATGGCCGACGAGAGCGTGACCAAAGTCTTCCACGCCTGCTCGCAGGATATGGAGGTTATGCTCCATACCGTGGGCGTGCTGCCGCGTCCGATTTTTGACACGCAGGTGGCCGCCGCCTTTTTGGGCGAACGCCAGCAGATTTCCTACGGCGCGCTCGTGCAGACGTTTTGCGGCGTCTCGCTGCCCAAGACCGAGTCGCTGACCGACTGGTCGCGTCGCCCGCTGACCGACAAACAGATCGAGTACGCGATCGATGACGTCAAGTACCTGATCGTCGCCTATACCGAGATGATGAGCCGCCTGCGCGAGCTGGGCCGCGTGGACTGGGTGCTCGACGAGCTGCGCCCGCTGGCTGACGAGTCGCACTATCGCGCCGATCGCCACGAGGCGTTCCGTAAGGTCAAACGCATCAATTCGTGCAGCCGTCACCAGTTGGGCATCGCGCGCGAGCTCGCCGCCTGGCGCGAGGACCGCGCCGAGCGCCGCAACATCCCGCGCAAGTGGGTCATGTCCGACGATACGCTGCTGGCGCTCGTTAAGCGCAATCCCGTGCGCGTTGAGGAGTTCCGTAGCATTCGCGGTACCGACCAGTTGGGGGAGCGCGACGTGGACGGCGCGCTCATGGCCATCAAGCGCGGTGCGAGCTGCCCGCACGATCGCCTGCCGCTCATGGTGCGCGGGCATCGCCAGATTTCGCCGGAGCTTGAGAGCGTGACGGACCTGATGTATGCGCTTATTCGCTTGGTTGCCGAGCGCTCGGGGGTGGCGACCTCGGTCATTGCCTCGCGCGATGACCTGGCCGATTACATCGAGCATCCTGAGCAAAGCCCCCTGCGCGAAGGCTGGCGTTTTGAGCTTGTGGGTTCGCGCCTGGACGATCTGCTTTCCGGCAATATGGGGCTCACCGTGAAGGACGGAAAGATTGAGTTGTTATAGGGAAGCCTAGTCTGCTGAGTGGGTAGAATGCCTCCAACGTGTAACTCGATTTGGAGGAATTCGCATGCCCTATTACTATGGATATGGCTTTGGCATCGACCCGCTGTACCTGCTGGTTGTTCTTGTTTGTACAGTGCTTGGCCTTGCTGCGCAGAGCTATATCAACTCGACGTACAAGACGTGGTCCAAGGTTCGCTCGGACGGCGACACGGGTGCCACGGTCGCTCGCCGCATGCTCGACGCCAACGGTTGCAACGCCGTGGGTATCAAGGGCGTCGCCGGTGAGCTCACCGACCATTACAACCCGCAGGACAATAACCTGTATCTGTCGGATTCCAACCGTTCGGGCGGCTCGGTCGCAAGCGTTGCTGTCGCTTGTCACGAGGCAGGCCATGCCGCGCAGCGTCAAAGCGGCTATGCCATGATGAAGGTACGTACCGCCCTCGTGCCGGTCGTCAACTTTACCCAGAACACCTGGACCATCGTGCTGCTCATGGGCCTGTTTATGAACATCGCGGGACTCACGACCATCGCGCTGATCTTCTTCTCGTTTAGCGTGCTGTTCCAGCTCGTTACGCTGCCGGTCGAGATTGATGCCAGCCGCCGCGCCGTGGCGTACATCGAGCAGTCGGGCATGAGCTCCAAGCAGGTCAACGGTGCCAAGAAGGTGCTGACGGCCGCCGCGCTTACCTATGTGGCTGCGGCGCTCACCTCGATTATTCAGCTGCTCTATCTTATGGCTCGCTACAACAGAAACTCCAACCGATAACAAATTGGGTCGCTGGGCGCCGCGGGAATTTGTGTCCCCGCGGCGCTGTACTATGTGTTGGACTTGAATTTGCGCAGGGCCAGAGCCTTTGTGCACGATGACGAAAGGAGGCTGCGTGGCAGGCTGGAATCTAACCGGCAATAGCGTTTCCGCCGAGTTCGACGGTTCGGACGAGCAAGAGCGTAAAGAGCTCAGCGTGAGCCAGGCGGTAGAGATCGCCGCCGGTGCGCTCGATGCTATTCCGCAACTGACCGTCCTGGGCGAGGTCACGGGTTTCCGTGGTCCCAATGCCCGAAGCGGCCACTGCTACTTCCAGATTAAAGACGACTCGGCCGCCGTCGACTGCATCATCTGGAAGGGCGCCTATCTCAAGCGTACCTTCGATCTGCGTGACGGCATGCAGGTGAGCTTTAAGGGCAGCTTCAATCTCTATAAGGCCACGGGCCGCATGAGCTTTGTCGCTCGCTCGTTTTCGCTGGCGGGGGAGGGTCTGCTGCGTCAACAGGTGGCGCAGTTGGCCGAAAAGCTACGCCGCGAGGGACTGATGGACGAGTCCCGCAAACGCCGCATCCCGGTGTTTTGCTCACGCGTGGCGGTCGTCACCTCGCTTTCCGGTGCGGTAATCGACGACGTCAAGCGTACGCTGCGCCGTCGCAACCCGCTCGTCGAGCTTGTCTGCGTGGGCGCCAAGGTTCAAGGCGAGGGTGCGCCGGCCGAGCTCATTGATGGCTTGCGCCGCGCCGCTTCCATTACGCCGGCGCCCGACTGTATTTTGCTGGTGCGCGGCGGCGGCTCCTTTGAGGACCTCATGACCTTTAATGACGAGGAGCTTGCCCGCGCGGTGGCGGCTTGTCCTGTGCCCGTGGTGACCGGCATTGGCCATGAGCCCGATACCTCGATTTGCGACATGGTGAGCGACCGACGCGCCTCCACGCCCACGGCGGCGGCAGAATCGGTGGCGCCGGCTATGACGGAGTTGGCCGATGTGCTCGAGGCGCGCCATCAGCGTCTGGGTGCCGCGATGGCATCGATGATTGGGTCGGCCCAGGTCGACCTGGAGATGCTCGATCAGCGCGGTCGCCGTGCCTGGGATACCTATACGGCTCGCTTGGGTGATGCGCTCGATGCCGCTGCGTGTCGCCCGTGCCTCAACGACCCCACATTTATGGTCGAGCGTCGCGAATCGGAGCTTGCACTGACTGCCGATCGCCTGTCGGGCGCCATAGTACGCTCGGTCGGGACATTCCGCTCCAACTTTGAGCGCTTGCCCGAGCGTCTGATTACAAGCACCTCGGGGCTCGATGGTAAGCGCCATGCGCTCACGCTTGCGAGTTCCCGCCTAGAGCATCAAGGGCGCACGATGCTCAGCAAGCCAGCGTCCGACCTGAGCCGTGCGGCAGCGTCGCTCGATGCCCTGTCGCCGCTTAAGGTACTTGCCCGCGGTTACTCCATCGCGTACAGCGATGATGGGGTTGCTACGAGCGCCAAGACCTTTGAGCCCGGCGACGCCATCCGCGTGCGCATGGCGGACGGCAACGTGTCGGCAACCGTCAACGCAGTCGAGTAGACCGCGTTTCATAGTGATAAACCTTTAGGAAAGGAAACAGATATGGCAGAGAAGACCCCGGTGGAGCAGCTCACCTACAAGCAGGCCTCGCAGGAGCTGGAGCTCATCATCCGCAGCTTGGAGTCAGGCGATATGGAACTCGAGGAGTCGCTCGAGAGCTATACCCGTGGCGTCGAGCTCCTCAAGAGTCTGCGCACCCGCTTGTCCGATGCCGAGCAGAAAGTCTCGGTGCTCCTTAAGGACGTCGACGGCAACGACGTACTCGCCGACGGCGAGGCCGCCAACACCGATGATAACCTCTCGTTCTAACCATCCTGCAGTCCACTTTGGGGTAGTCTTTTTGGGACGGGGCTTTTTTGACTACCTCTTGTCGGCTGCCTCGCCGAGCACTTGCGTTTGCGAAAAAGTAGTCAAAAAAGCCCCGTCGCAAAAAGACTACCCTGGTGGCTTGGCCATTGGAGGTGAATGTTGCTTGCCTTTTGGCGTGTTAGGTGAGTTGAGGCGCTATCGCTGGTCGATTTCACCGGGTTCAACCATTATTTCTAGCGTGTGTAAATATTCATCTTGATTGTCAGATATGTATTCGCTTACATACCAGAATTCTAGAAGAGGCCCTGCGGCAATGAGATGATTCTGGTCCATGAATTCATTCATTTCCCTCCATATTGTCGGCGTTATTTCTGCAGGTCCGGTGGTTGTCCTGCAAAGATAGTCGCCTTCTGGGAAAATCTCGTACCCTTTATCGTCGATTGATCCGAGTGAAAGCAGCGTCTTCTCTGCTACCAGGCAACCGTCGGCGCTTCTGCGCGATGGGTCAAGGATGAAGCATGGAACCGTGTGTATCGAATCGATTTCCATCCCGAGTTCTTTCATGCGCTTAATGGTGGCGTAGGGAATTATGTCGCCGCTTAGCTCATCCTCGCTTACGATGACATATCCTCGGGGTCCCTTATGAACCAACCTCGACTGTTTTTCCTCGCGTGCTCTTAACGACATGGATATGTTCTGCATGCAATGCTCGATCTTTCGGCGCCGTTGCGATAGTTTTGCTATGGCTGCGTCGATGCTATCAAGTTCGTTGCTGAACAGTTCAAAGCTCGTTTCGAGTGAATGGTTATCTAGGAAAGATCTGATTTCGCTAAGCGTGTAGTTCATATTGAGCATTGACATGATGATGTTGAGTCTGCCGAAATCGTCCTTCCTGTATTCACGGTAGGCATTCGCCCCGCGCTTTGGGGCAACTAAACCAATTGCCTCGTAATAGCGAAGAGTGTCTGCGCTTACGCCGTAGAGGCCGGCCGTCTGCTTGATATTAAGGGAAAACTCGCGTTCCATGTCACACCTTCCGACTGCCCTAGGGCCACTCAAAACCTTGGAGCTATTCTAATGTTTGTTACTCCGTCATTGTCGGGCAAGCGGTCGTTTTGACGAGGTGAACGGTCTTAAGCGCTTGGTATCCAGCTGGTATTCCATCGAAACACGTCGTTGACCTTTGACTTTCTCCAAATTCTAAGATGGTTTCAAGTCAGCTAGCTTAAATCATATCGATCTAGCATCTTAATTGTGAGGAAGGACAAGCAATGAAGGTCAAGACTAGGACGGGTATAGTTTCGGGCAAGACGCTCGAAAACGGGGTTGAAGCTTTTTTGGGCATTCCCTATGCAAAGCAGCCGGTAGGTGATCTTCGTTGGCGTGCCCCTGAGCGCCTTGATGATTCCGATGAGGAAATTGAATGCGTGGAATTCGGGCATTCTGCCAGGCAATTTATCGATGAAGTTGAACTCGCTTCGCTTCATGAGCAAGGGGAGGATTGCCTGAGCCTTAACGTGTGGGTCAGGGGACACGCACGCAAGAACCTTCCTGTCATGGTATATATCCATGGTGGTGCCTACTTCTCAGGTGGATCTGCCGACCCGCTATATAACGGCTCCAATTTTGCGGCAGCGAAGGATGTCGTTATTGTTTCGATTAACTACCGTCTGAACTTGTTTGGGTCGCTGCTGCTCGATTGCCTGCCGGGCGGAGAGGACTACAAAGACGCCGGCTATCTTGCCATTCTTGATCAAATCCGTGCGCTCGAGTGGGTGCATGAGAATATTTCGGCCTTCGGCGGTGACCCCAATTGTGTCACGCTTTTCGGTGAGTCGGCAGGCTCTTCCAGCCAGGCTCTTCTTTCCATATTGCCAGAGGCAAATAAGTATTTCCAACGTGCGATTTTGGAGTCCGGCCCTATCCAGCTTTATAAGACCCGCGAGCGCGGCGAGTACTTTGCTCGGGAGTTCGCCGAAATCATGGGATGCAAAACCGCCCAAGAGCTCTTAGCGAAGTCGGCAGACGAGCTCATTGAGGGCATGCAGGTGTGGTGCGATCGTCATACCTACGAAGTGTCGCTAATTTTCTCGCCGGTTTGCGACGGGTCTTTTCTTCCCAAGAAGCCGATGAAGGCCTGGGCGGAGGGCGCAGCCAAGGATATCGATATCATGATTGGATGTACCGAGGACGAGTTTACTTATTTCCATTTCTATTTCGATGACCTTCCCGGATTCTGGCACGGCCAATTCCCGATTCATTTTGATGATCAGATTGATATCGATTACTGGGAGCAAGCATATCGAAAGGCATGGCCTGAGCGCGATTTTGCCGAGAATTACACCAATTTTATGAACTCAACCGGTTTCTTTGTCGGCACCGACCTTATGGCTGAAGAGCAGTCGGCGTTTAAGCCCGTGTACAACTATTTGTTCCGTTATAAATCTCGTGTCGAGGGAATGGGTTCTTGCCACGCAATCGAGGTGCCGTTCGTTTTCAAGAATCTTGATACCGCGAGTGGTCTGATGTTTACGGGTGACAATCCTCCAGCGCATCTCGCGGATGAAATGAACGATGCGTGGTTCAGCTTTGCGAAGACGGGCAAACCGTTTGTTGAGGGCAAGGCACCATGGGACCCCTATACCGCTGAGAACCACATTCATATGGTAATTGACGAAAACGAGTGGAAGCCGGTGCATTCGCTGCATGCCAAAGAAGATTCGGTGTTCCGTCCTATGTACGAGGTACTACTCAACGATTAGTGAAAGAAGCCGCAATGGAGTGGGCTAATTAGCCCCATTGAATTCAGCTTGAACTATCCCTGCGTAAGGAGAAAGAAATGGCTCAAGAAGAAAAGCTATCGGGTTATCGGTGGATGATCTTATTCGTAGTTTGCCTCATTTGCTTCATGGCAAACTTCATGCAATATCAGGTTTCAGCATGGGGTGTCGTCGTGATGACGACTCTCGGCATCGATGCCGGTGGGCTTACCAATCTCATGTTGATGCCGATGCTCACCGCTGTGTTTTTGTCGATTCCTGCAGGATCTCTTGCTGATCGCTACGGCGTTAAGCTTGTCGTGTCAATTGGCATGGTGCTTTCTGCTGTAGGCGGCTTTCTGCGTTATTTCATGATTAATGACTTTACCGTGCAGATCGTTTCGATGTTTATGATCGGCTTTGGCATTGCGGCGCTCAATGCCAATCTGGCAAAGGTGCTGGGTTCCTGGTTTAAACAGCAGACCTCCCTTGCCGTGGGAGTTTTCTATGCTGCTTCATGTGTGTCCATCGTGATAGCCCAGGCATTCAGCACTTATTTTCCTACGCTTGACGTGTCTTATCTGGTCGCTGCTATTGCCGAAGCTGTAACTGCTGCGCTGTGGATCTTCTTTATGAGGAACGTCCCGGAGGGCGAGCCCATGCCCGAGCCCGAGCCGGTTATGAAGTACATTAAGATTGCCGCTAAGTCGCGCGGCGTTTGGTGCATTGCCTTGGCTTATGGTCTTACCCTCGCTTCAACCACGGCATATTGCGCAATTCTGCCGTCTGCGCTTGAGCTCGTTCGCGGCGTTGATACTGCCACCGCTGGATCTATGGCAGCAATTATTACAGTTGGTAGCTTCTTTGCTTGTTTTGCGGGACCGGCTGCCGTCCTCAAGCTCGGTAAGAATAAACCGTTTCTCATTGTAACCACGGTGATTGCCGCCGTTGTAATGGTTGCAAACTGGTTTTTGCCGCTTGGCACTGTCATGTGGGTTGCTCTCGTCCTCAATGGTTTTATGACCGCTCTTTCTGGCCCCATTATTCAGGCAATGACTCCTGATCTTCCTGAGATTGGCGCGAAATATGCCGGTAGCGCTGGTGGAATAATCGGTACTGTCGGCCTTCTCTGCTCCTATTTTGTTCCCGTTATTGTTTCGTCTATTTCTGGTGACAATTGGACGTTGAACTTTACGATCGAATCGATTCTTTTCCTTGCGAGCGTTTTGCCTATTGCGATGTTGCCCGAGACTGGTGCGGCGGCAAAAGCCGAGATGCCTGAGACTTCTGAATTATAATTAATCGGTGTTTTGCCTGGTCGCGACCTCCAGTTGATATGGGGGTCGCGACCATTTTTAATGTGAGGTTGGTGCAATGGATGGTGAAGCGTGCGAAGTTGCGCACAAAGTTGAGCAAAAGCGGGCTTCGAGTGGTTACCGCTGGTTAATATTGCTGTTGACGTGTGGTCTCTGTTTTTTGGGCAACTTCATGCAGTATCAGGTCGCTGCCTATGCTACGGTCATAATGCCTCAGATGAATATCGACCCTGTCGGATTCTCATCTCTCTTTCTGGCGCCAATGCTTGCGGCGGTTTTCTTTAGTCTCCCGTTCGGATCACTTGGAGATAGGCTTGGGCCCAAAGTAGTGATACTTGGCGGGTTCTGTGTTTCTTTAGTCGGCGGCGCTATCAGAATTTTCACCCTATCGAACTATCCTGCTCAACTTGTCTCGATGTTTTGCATCGGCGTGGGGATGGCGGCATTGACTGCCAATAATGCAAAGACGCTTGGACTTTGGTTTGCAGATAAGACGGATGTTGCGATGGGCATTTACTATGCGGCGACTTGCTTTGGCATTGCGGCGGCGCAAGCGTCATCGGCGTTTATGTCTTCCGTGCTAATGGGCTATACAGTTGCAGAAGCGTTGTTGGTCGTTCTGACTATCTTCTGGGGTTTATTTGGTAAGAACGTACAGCATGACTCACTTATTCCTGATGGCGTTGAGCACGACCAAGCCCTTCTGACTGCTTTTCGTTCGCGTAACGTTTGGCTTTGCGCGATTTGCGCCGCTTTCTCACTTGCCGCCACGACCGCCTTTTCCGGTGTGCTACCTCAGGCTCTTGAGCTTGTGCGAGGCACCGATGCTTCGACGGCCGGCGAAATGGCGGCGCTGACAACCGCTGCTGGGATTATCGGCTGCTTGATTGCTCCGATGCTTTACGGTAAATGCCGCCTTGCGCGACCGTATCTTGTGATTGTCGGGCTTCTTGGCTCTATTTCAATTGCAGTTGCGTGGTTTGCCTCGGGCTTGAAGTCCATGGGGGTATTGCTTGCAGTGTGCGGCATCGTTACGAGCATGATGGGTCCAGTTGTTCAAGCTCTGCCAGTTTCATTTGTTGAAATCGGCACTCGTTATGCTGGCAGCGCTGGCGGCATTATGGCCGAAGTTAGCCTTTTGGGCTCTTATATGCTTCCTATTGGGATTGCGGCTATTTCCGGTTCAGATTACGACAAACAAATGATGCTTATTACTCTGCTTTACGGTCTATCCGTCCTTCCGGTGTTGATCGTTCCCGAGGTCAAACACTTTAAATAGGCGCGAGCATATGGATGGATAAAGCCCTCTGGCCATTGCGATTGCCGAGGAATGGATTTCGCTCAATTCGGATCTTTGAAGTGGGCTAAACTGTCTTGGTGTTTCACTGAACAACGCCACCTTCTGTTGCGTTGTCGTTAGAAAGGAACCAGCCATGTGTGATTGCATCTTCTGTAAAATCGCCAACCACGAGATCCCCTCGACTGTTGTCTACGAGGACGACCAGGTCATCGCGTTCGATGACCTCAATCCCCAGGCACCGGTTCATACGCTCGTGATCCCCAAGAAGCACTACAGCGACATCGCTGATAACGTGCCTGCCGAGACCATGGGCGCCATGGCCCATGCCATCCAGGAGGTCGCTAAGGCCAAGGGCCTGGAGGACGGTTTCCGCGTCATCTCCAACAAGGGCGTCAACGCCGGCCAGACCGTCATGCACTTCCACATGCACGTTCTCGGTGGCAAGAACCTGGGCGAGAACCTCATCTGAGGGCGCGTAGGCCGTCGACTTGGCTGCCTTTGGAGTAATCTATGCAGCTTTCTCAACTCGAATACCTTCAAGCTGTAGCGAACTATGGCGGCGTGCGCAAAGCAGCTCGCGCCGTTCACGTGAGTCCGCAGGCCGTTTCGTCGGCAATTAAAAAGTTGGAATCTGAGTATCAGATTGTTTTGCTCGACCGATCGGCGGGGGAGGCTGTTTTGTCTCCGGCGGGCAGAGAATTTGCGCGTCGTGCACGCGTGATCCTGGCGCAAGTCGACGATCTCAAAAAGTACGCTCAATCGGGGAACGGCGGCGTTTCGCCCGACGGCCATTTCCGTCTTTACGCCCCCTGTCTTCACGGGCGGGGGCGCCTTTTTTCCGAAAATTGGTACGACTCGTTTGAAAGCTCGCACCCTCAGATTCATCTTGATGTGTGGCATCAGCCAACGGCAACATGCTTTGAATCACTTAAACTTGGAATTTCGGACGCGGCTATCTCGTTTGAGGAACCACGGGACAGCGTCCTTTCTTCAAAATATATGGGTGAAAAGGAGCTCAGGGTTCTTTCATGTCCAGCTGGTCATCAATCTGTTGACGCTATGACCATTCGTGAGTTACTGGGCGGCAGGCTCGCTGTTCCCATTAATTTGTCACCCTGTCTCAATGCAATCAATCAATGTCCCGAAGCTCAGCTGGTTAATTTCCGCTTTCGCGATGTCGAATACGGAAACAGGGCTCAGGCTGAGTTTCTTCAAGCCGGGGGATTGATATTGAGTTTGTCCGGGTCCTCTCTCGCATCGGATGGATCAGAAGTGAGTGAGTGCTCCATTGAAGGCTCGCGTGATGTAACCTTGCCTATCTACTTTTGCTATCGGCAAAATTCCTGGACTGATCGACACCAGACGGTTTTTCTGCACCTATTGCGTCATCTTGCTTCGCGAAATTAATTGGCTTCGAGACGTCAAGTGATTATTGACGCCTTGCAACACATAGCTGACAGCTTTGCCCTCATGCTTTTCCAAGATTCCGATTTAGATTGCTGACTCTTGGAGGGCGGAGCATGAAAAACCGTACGGTTTTGCTTTATATGACGTTCGTTTTTCTGTCGAACTTCAGCACCACTTTGTATTTTCTGACGGTTTACCTTGAATTCGTCGGATTCTCGATGGTGGCGATTTCTAGCATGATGATTGCATATCAAGTGAGCAAGTTCATCCTTGAAGTTCCTACTGGCTATATTGCTGATAGGTTTGGACGAAAGACAAGCGGTCTCGTTGGCGTCGTGGGGATGCTTGGATACTACGCCGCCCTGCTTCTCGTCCGTTCTCCTCTGCTTTTAATCGGTGCGTTCGCTCTCAAAGGTTTTGCCGTTGCATGTCTGAGCGGATCCATAGAAGCGATTTACATTGACAGCGTCTCTCAGGACCAGCTCGTAAGACTTAATGTCGTTGAGCGATTTGTTTTCTATGCCTCTTATGCCCTCTCCGCTTGTGTGGGCGGTTTCATTTCGTCCGCTGGCGCGTATCTCATTGGGCTTTCGGTCGATATCATCGTCATGGTGTTGACGTTGGTTGTCGTTGTCTGCATTCCTGAGATGCGAAGAGGGGGCACTGCGGGGACACCTGAGCGTGGAATGAGCCCGAAGATGATCGGTGCCGCTATTGCGGGTAATGGCATTCTTCGTTCAGCGTTCATCATGGACTGTTCTCAGGCATTTGCTTTTGTCGCCCTGGAAGACTTTTTCTCACTGCTGCTTGCGGGTCGCGGAATGAATGCCGTCGCTTCGGGTGTGACCATTGCGGTCCAGCTCCTTGCCTCGGCCTCCATGGGGCTTATTGTGCCCAGTGTGATTGCTCATGTCGACAAGAGCCGTTTTGCGCGTATTTGCGGCATCATTCGCTTAGTATTGACAGCTTTGTTTTTGATTCCCCTTACTCCGGCTAATTTGCTGCCCGTGTTCTATGTGCTGCAGACGGTTGCGTACTCGTTATTTGCTCCAATCAAATACTCAGTTTTCCAAAATGCTTCCGATTCATCAATGCGCTGTTCACTGATTTCGGTTCAAAGCCAGATGGTGGCGGTGGGTGCTGTTCTTTTCTATCTGCTCAACGCTGTGCTGAGTAGCGTTGCGGGCATTCGAGTCGTATTGCTTGTTGCGCTCGGGATTTCTTCCCTGGTGTATGTCCCCGCGCTATTTCGTCTTACAAGTCAAAGGCCATGAGTATTTGGGCACCGATAACTTATATATCAACGCAATAAACCCGAGCGCGAGGGCGTTTGGGTTTATTATTGAAGCGTATGTAACCTGGCGGCGCCACACCGCCTGTTAGTAGGGAGACACATGAACGTTCTGGTCGTCAACGCAGGATCTTCGACCCTTAAGTATCAGGTCATCGATACCAAGTCCCACAAGGTGTCCGCAAAGGGCTCCTGCGAGCGCGTCTGCTTTACCGGCGGTACCTTCACCCATGCTGCCAACGGCTCCAAGAAGGTGACCGAGAACATCGAGTTCCCCGACCACAAGGTCGCCATCGAGGTCGTCCTGAAGGACCTCGAGGCCAACGGCGTCAAGATCGAGGGCATCGGCCACCGTATCGTTCAGGGCGGTTGGTACTTTGGCGATTCCTCCCTCGTCGACGAGGACGTTCTTGCCAAGATCCGCGAGGTTGCCCCGCTCGCTCCGCTGCACAACAACCCCGAGGCCAACGTTATCGAGTACTGCCTGGAGCAGTATCCCGATCTGCCCAACGTCACGGTCTACGACACCGCTTTCCACTTCAATATGCCCGAGGTCGCCAAGACCTACGCCCTTCCTAAGGATGTTTGCGACAAGCTGCACATCCGTAAGTACGGCGCTCACGGCACCAGCTACCGTTACATCTCCAAGAAGGTCGCCGAGATGACCAACGGCGAGGCCCGCAAGGTCGTTGTGTGCCACATCGGTTCCGGTGCCTCCCTGTGCGCCATCGAGGACGGCAAGTGCATGGACACCACCATGGGCTTGACGCCGCTCGACGGCGTCATGATGGGCACCCGCTGCGGCTCTATCGACCCGGCTACCGTGTGCTACCTGCAGCGCGAAGGCGGCTACACCTTCGATGAGGTCGACGAGATGATGAACAAGAAGTCCGGCCTTTTGGCTGTGACCGGTGGCAAGACCAACGACTGCCGCAACGTCGAGGAGCTCGCCGCCGCTGGCGACCCCGAGGCTCAGCTCGCCTTTGACATGTTCGTCTACAAGATTGCCGCCAAGGCCGCCGAGATGGCCACCTCCATGTGCGGCATGGACACCCTGGTCTTTACCGCCGGCATCGGCGAGCACGCTCCGGCCGTTCGCGCTGGCGTGGCCGACCGTCTGGCCTTTATGGGCGTCAAGATGGACCATGCCCGCAACGCCCTGCGCGGTGACGGCGCTTGGTGCCTGTCCGCCAAGGATTCCAAGGTTAAGATCTTCGTCATCCCCACGGATGAGGAGTTCATGATCGCTTCCGACGTCGAGCGCATCGTCAGCGGCAAGTAATTGCAAGAGGGGAGGGGGCTGGACGACCAAGTGCCGTTCAGCCCCTCTTTTGCGCTCGTCGGGCGACATTCTGATAGCTATTTATCAAGATATGATAACTTCTTATTAAAATGCGGCCGCCTTAAGGGGTCTGCGTCGACCGTATTGCACTGCAAAGGAGTCTCATGAACGTACTTGTTGTCAACGCCGGCAGCTCAAGCCTTAAATATCAGCTTTTGGATACCGATACCCGCGAGGTTTTCGCCAAGGGCAACTGCGAGCGTATCGGATCGGACATGGGCATCTTTGGCCACTCCGAGAACGGTGGCGCCAAGCAGACCGAGGAGGTTCCCTTCCCCGATCATCGCTCTGCTATCGCTCGCGTGCTTGAGGAGCTCGAGAAGACCGACTTTGCGATCGATGGCATTGGGCATCGCATCGTTCAGGGCGGCTGGCACTTTGATGATTCCGCAGTCGTTGACGACGAGGTTATGGCCAAGATTCTCGAGGTGGCACCGCTTGCTCCGCTGCACAACTACGGCGAGGCCGCGGCGATTGAGTATTGCCGTGAGAAGTATCCGGAGCTGCCCAACGTGGCCGTCTTCGATACCTCGTTTCACATGACCATGCCCGAGGTTGCCTACACCTACGCCCTGCCCAAGGACGTGTGCGACAAGTACCACGTGCGCAAGTACGGTGCCCACGGTACGAGCCACCGCTACGAGTGGATGATGGCTAAGGAGATCCTGGGCTCGCGCTGCCACCGCCTGCTCTCGTGCCATTTGGGCAACGGCGCCTCGCTTGCCGCCATCGAGGACGGCGTGTGCCGCGACACCACGATGGGCCTCACGCCGCTTGACGGCCTGATAATGGGAACCCGCTGCGGCTCTATCGACCCGGCTACCGTGTGCTACCTGCAGCGCGAGGGCGGCTACAGCTACCAGGAAGTCGACGACATGATGAACAAGCAGTCTGGTCTGCTTGCCATCTCAGGTATCTCCAACGACGCCCGCGACATCCGTACGCGCGCTTCCGAGGGAGATGAGCGCTGCCTGCTCGCCTTCGATATGTTCGCTTATAAGGCTATGCAGCAGGCCGGCTCCATGATCGCTTCTATGGCGGGCGTGGATACCATCACCTTCACTGCCGGCATCGGCGAGAACGACTGGTCGATTCGTAAGGCCTTCTGCGACTGCTTTGAGTGGCTGGGCGTGCGCATCGACAACAACAAGAACCGTGAGGCCGTGGGCAACGGCCCGCAGGTCATCAGCGCCGCCGGTTCCGCTGTCACGGTCATGGTCATCCCCACCGATGAGGAATACATGATCGCCCACGACGTCGAGCGCCTGACCAAGAACAACTAACGCGCGCATTTGCAAGTAAACGAAAGGCCTCCAGAGCAACAGCTCCGGAGGCCTTTTTACTAGCATACGGAAATTCCAGTCCCAAAGTGATCATCGCCGGCAACGCCTGCGCTTTCAGCAACGGCACCCATTCGTTCAGATCATCAGCCCCAGCTCGTAGCCAAGCCGCCGTCCACCCCAGATACCCTGACTGCTACGTAGCGGTAGAAGGCCATACGGGCTAACCCCTGAAAACATTCCGCAGACCAGAAACGCCCCCGTTCGTAGCTCCGGAGGAGCAGAACGGGGGCGTTTCATTGGTCGAGGACGTTTTCAGGGGTTAGCCCGTACGGCCTTCGGACGAGTACGTACGCTACTCAGCCATCTGAGCCTGGACGGCGGTGATGGCCACGACACCCACGATGTCGTCGGCAGAGCAGCCGCGCGAAAGGTCGTTAACCGGCTTGGCGATGCCCTGCAGGATGGGGCCGTAGGCGTCAGCGCCGGCGAAGCGCTGGACCAGCTTGTAGCCGATGTTTCCAGCCTCGAGGTCGGGGAACACGAGCACGTTGGCCTTACCGGCAACGGAGGAGCCGGAAGCCTTGAGCTGGGCGACGGTGGGGACGATGGCGGCGTCGAGCTGCAGGTCGCCATCAATGGCGAGCTCGGGAGCCTTCTCCTTGCAGAACTTCACAGCCTCCTGGACCTTCTTGGCGACCTCGCCGCCGGCGGAGCCCATGGTGGAGTAGGAGAGCATGGCCACGTGCGGCTCAACGTTGCCCATGAAGGTGGACCAGGAGTGAGCGGAGGCGATGGCGATCTCGGAGAGCTCATCGGAGGACGGGTTGATGTTGAGGCCGCAGTCGGCGAAGATCAGCGTGCCGTCGGTACCGAACTGCGGGGTGTCGGTGCACATCACGAAGAAGGCCGAGACCAGCTTGGTGCCCGGAGCGGTCTTGAGGATCTGCAGTGCGGGGCGCAGGGTGTCGGCGGTGGAGTGGCAGGCGCCGGAGACCAGGCCATCGGCGTCGCCCATCTTGACCATCATGGTGCCAAAGTAGGTAGCGTCCATCACCTGGGCGCGAGCCTGCTCGATGGTGACACCCTTCTTGGCGCGGAGCTCGGCAAACTTCTGCGCGTACTCCTCGTGCTTCTCGGCATTGCGCGGATCGATGACGGTAGCGCCGGGAACGTCGATCTCGTCGGGGTTGCCCAGGATGACGAGCTTTGCCAGGCCCTCCTCAATGATTTTGTTTGCCGCGACGATGGTACGCGGATCCTCGCCCTCGGGCAGGACAATGGTCTTAAGGTCGGCCTTGGCGGCAGACTTCATACGGTTTAGGAAATCGCTCATGTTACTCCTTACAAGCGTTTCGCTAAGCTCCAGGCGCCCGGCTGTTCACGAATAAACCCGCTGCTAGCGGGTTTACCTTTCAATTATGTACGCCGCGGTGCTTGAGCTTTCCTTGTGTGGCAAGCTCATTATAGGACGCATTAGCGCTATAATCGCTCTGATAAATATGTCTCGAAGAATGTTCGAGAAAAGCCCAGCTAACGAGCCCGTGGCTTTTGACAAGGAGTATCGATGCAGATTACCTCAGGCCTGCCTGAAGGCTTTAACGCCGGCGTATACGACATGATTGTCGTCGGTGCCGGATATGCCGGTGCCGTTTGTGCCCGCCGTCTCGCCGAGACCATCGGCTATCGTGTTGCCGTTCTGGAGCGCCGTAGCCACATTGCGGGCAACGCCTACGACTGCGCTGATGAGGCCGGGATCCTGGTCCACGAGTATGGTCCGCACATCTACCATACCTTTAACGAGCGCGTCCACAATTTCCTGTCGCGCTTTACCAAGTGGACGGACTACCAGCACAAGGTGCTCGCCAACATCAATGGCACCCTTATGCCCGTGCCCTTTAACCATGCGAGCCTTAAGCTCGCCTTTGGTGATGAGCGCGGCGAGGAGCTGTATCAGAAGCTCGTGGAGACCTTTGGCAAGGACGTCAAGGTGCCCATCATGGAGCTGCGCAAGAAGAACGACCCGGATCTTGCCGAGGTCGCCGATTACGTCTACGAGAACGTCTTTTTGCATTACACCATGAAGCAGTGGGGTCAGACGCCCGACCAGATCGATCCTTCAATCACCGGCCGTGTTCCCGTCTTTGTGGGCGACGATGATCGCTACTTCCCGCAGGCTCCCTTCCAGGGCATGCCGCAGGACGGCTATACCGCGTTGTTCGAGCACATGCTCGACCACGATCTGATTGATGTGTTCTGCGATGTGGACGCCCGCGACCTCTTTGAGATCGACGAGACCACCGTCAAGATCGACGGCAAGGTCTATGGCGGCGAGATCGTCTACACCGGTCCGCTCGACGAGCTGTTCAACCTCGACCTGGGCGCTCTGCCGTACCGTACGCTCGACATGAAGTTCGAGACGCTCGATATGGACCAGTTCCAGCCCGTGGGCACCGTCAATTACACCACGAGCGAGGATTACACGCGTATCACCGAGTTCAAGAACATGACCGGTCAGGTCCTGCCCGGCAAGACCACCATCATGAAGGAGTACTCCAAGGCCTATACGCCCGGCTCGGGCGAGACGCCGTATTACGCCATTCTTGAGCCCGAGAACCGTGAGCTCTATGAGCGCTATCTTGAGCGCGTCCAGAACCTGACAAACTTCCACCCGGTGGGTCGTCTGGCCGAGTATCGTTACTACGATATGGATGCCGTGACCAATTCCGCCCTCGATCTTTCGGATGAGATTATCGCCTGCCATGCATAAAGTCATAACATTCGGTATTCCCTCGTATAACGCCGCTAAGGACATGGACCATTGCATCACCTCCATCTTGGAGGGGAGCAATTATGCCACCGATATCGAGATTATCGTGGTGGACGACGGCTCCAAGGATGAGACGGCCGCCAAGGCCGACGAGTGGGAGGCCCGTTATCCTGGAATCATCCGCGCGGTGCACCAGGAGAATGGCGGCCACGGTATTGCCGTCCTTTCGGGTCTGCGCGAGGCGCAGGGCACCTACTACAAGGTTGTCGACTCGGACGACTGGCTTGACGGCGCTGCCCTTTCGACCATGCTGTCGATTCTGCGCGGCTTTGAAGAGCGCGACCAGCGCGTTGACCTGTTTATCTCGAACTACGTGTACGAGAAGGTTTACGAGGGTACGCATACGGCCATTGGTTACAAGTTTGCCCTGCCTCGAAAAAAGATCTTTACCTGGGACCAGATCGGCCATTTCCGTTTGGACCAGAATCTGCTCATGCACAGCCTGTGCTATCGCACGGATGTGCTGCGCGAGTCCAACCTGCCCATGCCGCCGCACACGTTCTATGTGGACAACATCTACGCCTACGTGCCGCTGCCGCGTTGCAAGACCATGTACTACGCCGACATCGACCTCTATCGCTACTTTATCGGTCGCGAGGGCCAGAGTGTCAACGAGGCCACGATGGTCAAGCGTCTGGACCAGCAGTTCCGTGTTACGCGTATTATGATGGAGTCGTACCACCTGTACAGCGATGTCGAGTCGTCGCGTCTGCGTTCGTACATGATGGGCTACTTCACCATGATGATGGCGATCTGCTCGGTGCTGACCAAGCTTTCCGAGGAAGATTGCGCCGACGAGCGCCTAAAGACGCTGTGGAATGATTTGAAGGCCTACGACGAGCGCATGTATCGTCGTGCCCGCTACGGTGTGGTCGGGTTCTTCACTAACCTCCGCGGTCGTGCCGGAGACAAAACCACACTCGGCCTATACCGTCTTGCCTCAAAGATCTTCAAATTCAACTAGCTGCTGAGTAATCGCTGCTGATAGGTTGACTGGGCCCCTTGGCCTTTAGTTTGCTACTGCGAACAGTCCTGCTCGCACGGAAAGCACATTGAGTGCTTTCCGGCTCGTGCGGAACTTGTATCAAACTAAAGGCCAAGGGGCCTCTGCTATAAGAATCGATTGCCAGGTTATTTGAATTTGAAGATCTTCGACGCGCGGTACACAGGGGCCTGGGCTGAAAAGAATTAGATTGGAAGTCGGTCGGAGGCGGGTGGGCATTACGTTTGTCGCGAGTTCCGCATGCAAAGAAGGCCACTTAATGTGGCCTTCGTCTTGCATAGGACTGTAGAGCAGCAAACGTAATGCCCGCCCGCCTCCGACCGACGGTCGAGTGGACTACTTTGCGGCGCCGGGGATGCCGTGGGAGGTTTTGGCGGTTTTGGCTCCGTTTACGATGGCGGTTTGCAAAGCCCTTACGGCGAGCATGCCCAGCAGGTCTAGGGGAACGGCGGCGCTTGCCTGGGCGCCCAGTTTGCCGCTGGCGAGGGTGTAGATGGTGTCGCCGTCGTTGGTGGTGTGCGTGGGACGGATGGCGTGTGCGTAGGCGTCTGCGGCCATTTGGGAGACCTTGGTGGCTTGGGCCTTAGTGAGCTCCATGTTGGTGACGATGCAGCTGATGGTGGTGTTGGTGCGGTCGAGCGGCATCTGCATGGATCCGGCGGCGGCAAAGGCTGCGAGTTCCATGTCGACGATCTGGTCGCTATCGGCTGCGGCACGCATACCGGCGACCCACTCGCCGGTGAAGGGGTCGACAACGTTGCCGCAGGCGTTGACCGAAACCACGGCGCCTACCTTAACGGGACCGAGCGCCACGGCGGCAGTGCCAAGTCCGGCCTTCATGCAGGTGGCAGGGCCCATGAGCTTACCTACGGTGGCACCGGTGCCGGCGCCCACATTGCCTTGCTCGAGCGTGGTGGGGGTGTTGTCGAGTGCCTCGCGCACGGCGGCGATGCCGGCCTCTATGTCGGGGCGTACGGTGGGGTCGCCAAAGGCAAGGTCGAAGATACAGCTGGAGCACACGATGGGCACCTGCGTGGGGCCGACGGACAGACCAATGCCGCGGCTCTCGAGTTCGCGAGCGACGCCGCTTGCAGCCTCGAGGCCAAAGGCCGATCCGCCCGAAAGGCAGACGGCGTGAACCTTGTCGACGGTGTTCTCGGGTCGCAGCAGGTCGGTTTCGCGCGATGCTGGAGCACCGCCGCGAACGTCAACGCCGCCGGTGGCACCCTCGGGCGCCACGATTACGGTGCAGCCGGTGCCAGCCTCCTCGTCCGTATAGTTGCCAAAGCAAAAGCCATCGACATTGCAAACATCGATGGCTTCGAGCAGTGTGTCCATGTTTTCTCCTATCGGTTTTCCGCCGGGCCTTATGCCCGGTCGGGATCCGTACGGTACGGCAAAATTGTAGGCGCTGGGGGATAACCAGCGCCAGATGCAATTACGAGAGTTTTTGAATCGCGCGTGCGACGCGAGCGATGGGCAAGCCCACCACGTTGTAGAAGTCACCCGAAATATCGTGCACAAGCATGCGGCCGCCTGTGCCTTGGATGCCGTAGGCCCCGGCCTTGTCCATGGGTTCGCCGGAGGCAACATAGCGCTCGATCTGCTCTTCGGTAAGCTCATAGAACGTCACGTCGGTCACATCGACAAACGACAGGCTCTCGGCGGCATGCGGAGCTGTAGCGTCGCCGGCTTTAACGATGCAGACGCCGGTTGCGACCTGGTGCGTGCGGCCCGAAAGCTCGCGGAGCATGGTGCGCGCCTCGTCCCCGTCTGCCGGCTTGCCCAAAATTTGGCCGTCAAAGGTGACAATAGTATCGGCCGCGACGGTCAGTTCGTTGGGCTCGGCATGTTCGGCCGTGACGGCAGCGGCTTTGGCACGCGCCAAGCGCTCGACGAGTGTAAGCGGAGCTTCGCCATCAAAAGGCGTTTCGTCGATATCTGCGGGAATCACGCGAATGTCATAGCCCGCCTCGCGCATCAACTCGATGCGGCGCGGTGATTGCGAAGCCAAAATCATAGCTGAATGCCCTCGGCGACCTTCTCGACGGCCTTGTCGCCGGCGAGCGTGCGCAGCAGCTCAAGCGCAAAGGGGAGCGACTGGGCCATGCCGCTGGCGGTGATGATGTTGCCGTCTTGCGTAACCTTCTCGCCGGTATAGGCGCCTTCGGGGAAGCTTTTCTCAAAGCCAGGGAAGCACGTGGCGTGGCGCCCCTCGAGTAGGTCGAGCTCGCCCAGGATAAACGGGGCGGCGCAGATGGCGGCAACGTGCTTGGTCGCGGCGAACTCGCAGACCACGTCGCAGACGCGCTGATCGGCACGCAGGTTGGTGGCACCGGGCAAGCCGCCGGGCAGCACGACGCAGTCGTACTCGTCAAAGTTGATCTCATCAAAGAGCGCATCGCAGGTCACGGGGATCTGCAGCGAGCTTACGACCTCACGTGTGGGCATAATCGAGACGAGCGTGGCACGCACACCGCCGCGACGCATGACATCGACCATGGTCAAGCATTCAATAGTTTCAAAGCCATCGGCGGCGAGAACGGCAACGCTGGGCATGAGGGTTCCTTTCATAGGCGGCATACAATTAGCCGTCTTATACCCCGAAGACCTCCGCTTGCCACGCTCGATTTCTCAATGATTTATCTGAGCAATGATTGAGTGGCTAGTTGCGCCTAAGGTGGACGACGGTCTCGCAGTGGAAGGTTTGTGGGAACAGGTCGACTGGCGTGATCTTTACGGGGGAGAAGGTGCCTTCTTCGACAAAGCGTTTGAGATCGCGCGCCAGGGTGGCCGGGTCGCAGCTCACGTAGGCGACATCGCGAGCACTCGTGCTGGCGATAAGGTCGATCGCCTCGGGGGCGAGGCCTGCGCGCGGCGGGTCGACCACCAAGATGTCGGCATCCTGGTCGGGGAACTCGCGCACCGCGTCTCCGCCAATGACGTCGACGTTATCAAGCTTGTTGATTTCCAGGTTACGGCGTAGATCGCGCACGGCGGGGCCGTAGGCCTCGACGGCAGCGACAAAGTCGCAGCGGCGGGCGAGCGGCAGGGTAAAGGTGCCGGCACCGCAGTACAGGTCCACGGCAAGCTCGTCTTCCTGCGGGTCGAGCGCTTCCATGACAAGATCGATCAAAATCTCGGCACCCTTGGTGTTGACCTGGAAAAAAGACGGGGCAGACAAGCGCATCTGACCCTCGGCGATATTCTCGGTCCATGAGCCCTCTCCGGCGAGCATTTCGACCTTGGAGACACGGCGGGCCTTCTTTTCGCCCTTGCTCATCACGCGCACGATGCTCGTGGGATGAGCGGCGTCCGCCAGCACGCGGGAGACCTGCGAGCGCGGAAAAGAGCCTGTGGGCGTCCAGAGTGCGACCTCGAGTGCCTTGGTGCGGCGCGATGCGCGAATGCCCACGCGTTCGAGCCCCAAGTCATGGCTGCCGCTTAGATAGTTGAGTGCGCCGACGACCGATTTGAGTGCCTTCGGGAAGCGCTTATCGAACAGCGGACACATATCGACGGTCACGATTTTGCTGGGGTCGACACCGTGCATGCCAAGGCGCACGCGACCGTTGACGACGGTCGGTTCGAGCTCGATTTTATTGCGGTAGCCCCAGTCGTCCTTGGTGTGGCAGATGGGCTGTACCAACTCATCGACCTGCTCAGGAGCGAACTTGCCGATGCGCTCGAGCGTGGAGCGCAGGTTTTGCTCCTTGGCGGCGAGCTGTGCCGTGCGTGAGAGATTGCCCCACGAGCAGCCGCCGCAGATGCCCACGAAGGGGCAGGGAGGCTGAACGCGATCGGGGCTTGGCTCCAGAATCTCGGTGGTGCGGGCGCGCATGAACGACTTGCCGTCCTGTACGACCTCGGCCTCGACGGTGTCGCCTGCCACGGCACCCTGCACAAAGACGGCCTTGCCGTTGTCGGCATGTGCCAGCCCGTCGGCGCCGTAGGTCATCGATTCTATAGTGAGCTTCATATCCCTGCCTGTCATTCGCGTTGTTATTCGCACCATGGTAGCAGGGAAAAGCGCCCCGCATCTGAGGCTTTCCTCAAATGCGGGGCGCTTCTACAAACTGCTTCTACAAACGACTATTTCGTCTTGCCGGTAATGAGCGTCTTAAGACCCAGGCCGATCAGGCCCAGGCCCATGCGCACGCGACCGGGGCGATGGCGCTCGATGGCCTTGGTCTTGCCGGCGGGCTTATCGCGACGGGCGCTCGTCTCGGGTGCGGGCTTGGTGACCTGCGTCTCGGGCCGAGGTGCAGGTGCAGGCTCGGGCTCAATGACGGTCGCCTGGACCTCTTGGACCTTGGGTGCTACTGGCTGCGGCTCGGCCTCGGGGGCAGGTTCCGCCTCAATGACGGGCTCGGGCGCGGCCTCGGCGTTGCGATAGGCACGCTCCAGTAGAGCTTCCTGCGAGTTGAAGGGTTTCTCACCCTCTGCACGCTCTACGGGGACCCAGGTGCCGTCGCTCGTGAGGCTGCGGGCCTTCACGTTGTCGCGCAGCTGCATGCCCATGCACTCGTGTACTAGGGCGCGGCAGGTGGGGTCGAGCACGGGGAAGGCGATCTCCACGCGGTGCTCGGTGTTGCGCGTCATCATGTCGGCCGAGCTCAGATAGATCATGTCCGAGTCCACGCCAAAGGCGTAAACGCGCGCATGCTCCAAAAAGCGTCCGACGATAGAACGGACATGCACGTTCTCGGTCTTGCCCGGAACACCGGGCTTGAGGCACGAGATACCGCGGATGATCATGTCCACGCGGACTCCTGCGCACGATGCCTCGGCGATTTTGTCGATGACCTCGCGGTCGGTCAGCGAGTTGAGCTTAAAGAACACGCGGGCGGGCTCGCCGGCAAGGGCGCGCTGGATCTCGCGATCCAGGCCGCGCATGATGAGCGGTTTCAGTCCGACGGGCGCCACACCCAGGAAGCGGTAGTCGCCGCGCAGGTTGCCCAGCGACAGATTGCGGAAGAACAGGTTGGCGTCTTCACCGATGCCGGGATGGGCGGTCATGAGCATAAAGTCGCTGTAGAGTTTGGCCGTCTTCTCGTTAAAGCTGCCGGTGCCCAAAAGCGTGAGACGGGTGAGCGCCATGCCCTCGCGATAGGTGAGCTGGCAGATCTTTGAGTGGCATTTAAAGCCCTCGGAACCATAGATGACGGTGCAGCCCGCCTCTTCCAGACGCTCGGCCCACTCGATGTTGTTCTGCTCGTCAAAGCGGGCACGAAGTTCCATGAGCACCGTGACCTCTTTGCCGTTCTCGGCAGCATCGATCAGCGATTCGCACAGGCGGCTCTGCTTGGCCACGCGGTAGAGCGTGATGCGCAGCGAGATGCACTCGGGGTCGTAGGCGGCCTCGTGCACCAGATCCAGGAAGGGGTTCATGGCCTCGTAGGGATAAAAGAGCAGCTTGTCGCCCTGCAGCACCTGTTCGCGGATGGAGCGGGTCATGTCGATGTTGGGGTTGGGCTGCGGCTTAAACGGCGTAAAGAGCAGCTCGTTGCGCAGGTGCTCGGGAATCTTGCCCTCAATGCCAAAGACGTAGCCCAGGTCGAGCGGGATATCGCAGGTAAAGACCGAGCGACGCGAGAGCTCGAGCGCCTTGCGGATAGTCTTGAGCGTCGCCTTCTCGAGCGACCCCGAGACGGCGAGCACTACCGGCTGCAGGCGCAGGCGCTTCTTGAGGATGCGCTTCATGTGCTGGCGGTAGTCCTCTTCCTCTTCGACGCCCTCGCCGTCCGGATCGATGTCGGCGTTGCGGGTGACGCGGATCAGCGCACGATCCAGCGGCTTATAGGAGCCAAAGCAGCTGTCCAGGCAGGCGAGAATGACGTCCTCGAGCAAGATGTAGGAGTAGGTGCCGGTGGGCGAGGGAATCTCGACCACGCGGTTCATCGAGGCGGGAATCTCGATAAGGCCCAGCAGGCTCTCCTCGTCGGTGGCGCCGTCCAGACCACAGGCCAGATAGAGCGCGCCGTTGCGCAGGTTGGGGAAGGGGTGGCGCGGATCGATGACCAGCGGCGAGATGACCGGCGACACGTAGGCCTGGAAGTAGCGGGTTACGAAGGTGCGCTCCTCGGGCGTAAGCGAATCGATGCGGGCGCGGTGAACGCCCAAGGTGTCGAGCTTGCCTTCGATGCTCTTAAAGATGGATTCCCAACGAGTAAGGAGCCCGGGCATTTCGGCCATGACAGCATCGACCTGTTCGGAGGCGGTCATATTGCTCTTGTTGTCGACAGGCTGTTTTTTGAGCTCTGCCAGATCGGACAGGCCGCCCACGCGCACCATGAGAAACTCGTCGAGGTTAGACTCGAAAATCGACACGAACTTTAGACGCTCGAACAGCGGAACGGTCTCATCGAAGGCTTCGTCAAGCACGCGGTTGTTAAAGCGCAGCCAGCTAAGCTCTCGGTTTTGCGTGTACGAGAAGTCGCGCGGCGGCTTGCGCAGCTTTGCAGCGGCTTGCTTCTTTTCGATTTTGCTCGGCATATGCATCTGTCCGTTCAGTCCCCGTAGGGGACGGTAGCCTAACTCTTATTCACTATTGTCTCAATTTAGTCGACCGCTGGCACGAACGTATCGCGTGAACGGTATCTTTACCTACTTCTTACGCTGACGAGTCATAGGACTGACGCCCTGCTCGTCTGCAAGCGGTCTATATCCTCACTCAACTGGTACGTAAGTGTGAATAAGAATGATGGATAGCTGAATATCATTGAATGCAGGCGGAAACGTAAACAAACATCATTTATATACATAAAACCGATTTAGCTATGCAATTCTGAATCAAAAGTTTAGAGACGCAATCGCAAATGGTTTTTAAGAAAAAAGAGCGTTTACCTTAGAAAAGTTACTTTAGAACGCCGAAGTACATCATGGGGGAATCACATGCGATATACCGTTCATCGCACTTTGTTGACCGTTCGGGGGCGAGGTGGAATTGCGGGTGGAATTTGGATATAACTAGAGCTGTCAGCAAGCAGTGCCCGTTACGGAAGGGCGCTGAGAGATTCGGCCGAAAGGCCCGAAAGAAAGGTAGGAGGCCATGACGAAAGGTCTGCACGTGCCTTCCGAGATCGGCAAGCTCAGGAAGGTCTGCCTGCACCGTCCCGGCGACGAGCTCCTCAACCTGCCGCCCGACGAGCTCGAGCGACTCCTGTTCGACGACGTCCCGTTCCTGGAGGTCGCGCAGCAGGAGCACGACACCTTCGCCCAGATCCTGAGGGACCAGGGCGTGGAGGTCCTCTATCTCGAGAACCTCGTCGCTGAGGTGTTCGACCAGGTCCCCGGCGCCCGCGCCGAGTTCACCGACCAGTACATCGCCGAGGCCGGCATCCGCGGCCAGCACATGCCGCAGATCGTCCGCGAGAAGCTGGACTCCATCGAGGACAACCTCGAGTTCGTCAAGAAGACCATGGCCGGCATGACCAAGTCCGAGATCGACATGCCCCTCACGGCGTCCACGACCCTCGACTCCCTGGTCAACTCCGAGTCCGAGTCCGACCTGATCATCGACCCGATGCCCAACCTCTACTTCACCCGCGACCCGTTCGCGGTCATCGGCGAGGGCGTCAACCTCAACCGCATGTACTCGGTCACCCGCAACCGCGAGACCCTGTACGGCAAGTACATCTTCAAGTACCACCCCGACTACAAGGACGTCTCGCTGTACTTCCGCCGCGACTGCCAGTTCCACACCGAGGGCGGCGACGTGCTGAACATCAACGAGAAGACCCTCGCCGTCGGCATCTCCCAGCGCACCCAGGCCGCCGCGATCGACGTCATGGCCCAGAACATCTTCTGGAACTCCGACTCCAAGGTCGAGCGCATCCTGGCCTTCGACATCCCGGTCTCGCGCGCCTTCATGCACCTCGACACGGTCTTCACCCAGATCGACGTCGATAAGTTCACGATCCACCCCGCCATCATGGGCACCCTGCGCGTCTACGAGCTGACCGCCGGCAAGAACCCGGGCGACGTGAACATCCGCCTGATCGAGGACACCCTCGAGCACGTCCTGGAGGACGCCACCGGCGTCGACCAGGTCAAGCTGATCCCCTGCGGCGGCGGCGACCCGATCGCGGCCTCCCGCGAGCAGTGGAACGACGGCTCCAACACCCTGTGCGTCGAGCCCGGCAAGATCTGCGTCTACGCCCGCAACACCGTCACCAACGACGTGCTGTACAAGGAGGGCCTGGACCTTCTCGTCGTGCCCTCCGCCGAGCTCTCCCGCGGCCGCGGCGGCCCGCGCTGCATGAGCATGCCCTTCTGGCGCGAGGACCTCTAGGGTCTTCAAGGACCCGTACAGGTCATAATACATACATCTAGCTGCCATTAGATGTCTCCCATTGGGGCGGTGCGGGTTTTCGCACCGCCCCAATCTTGTATGAGGAACGTCAACACGATTGGACGACTGCTTTTGTAAGGAGCTTGGCCATGGACATCAAGACGATTGGCGTTGAGGAATGGCTCAACGTTTGGGAGAAGAGCGCCACGTGGGACATCGCCCAGTCGACGATCTCGTCGCTCACCATGGGCGAGCTGCGCGCGCTCGATGAACAGGACGGCGCCACGTTCTACGAGCGCCTGGACCGCGAGAAGATGAACTACGGCTGGATCGAGGGCTCGCCGGAGTTTAAGGCCGAGGTTGCCAAGCTGTATCGTCGGGAGGTCAATCCCGATCACATTCTGCAGACCAATGGCTGCACGGGCGCTAACCTCAACGCCATCATGGCTGTGGTCGAGCCCGGCGACCATGTTATCGCCGAGTGGCCCACCTACGCGCCGCTCTACGAGATTCCGCGCACGCTGGGCGCCGAGGTCGAGTATTGGGAGCTTCGCGAGGAACTCGGCTGGAAGCCCGATATCGAGGAACTCAAGCGCTTGGTGCGCCCCAACACCAAGCTTATCTGCATAAACAACGCTTCGAACCCCATCGGTACGGTGCTCGATGCCGATATGCTCGGCCAGATTGCCGAGATCGCCCGTTCGGTGGGCGCCTATGTGCTGTGCGACGAGGTGTACCTGCCGCTTGAGAACACCGAGGCCTTTATGTCGATGGCCGACGTGTACGAGAGGGCCATTGTCACCAACTCGGTGTCCAAGACCTATTCAACGCCTGCGGCCCGCGTGGGCTGGGTCCTGGCCGACGAAGAGGTGTCCAACCGCATCCGTACCTATCGCGATTACACCATGATCTGCGGCGGCGTGTTCAACGATGCCCTGGCGACCTATGTGCTCGAGCACAGGGATAAGATTCTCGAGCGCAATCGCAAGATCGTGTTTGGCAACCGCGATATCGCGCAGGCTTGGATCGATACGCAGCATCGCGTTTCCTGGACGGCCCCGCAGGGCGTGTCCACCTCGTTTATCCAGCTGGATATTCCCGAGGACGACGAGGAGTTCTGCAGACGCCTGCTGTCCGAGAGGGGAGTGCTGCTGGTCCCCGGTAGCCGTTTTGAGCTTCCCTGCGGCGCACGCCTGGGCTACTGCGCGAGCGAGGACGTTCTGCGCGAGGGCCTGAGGCTTTTGGGCGAGGCACTGGCGGAGTTCGATCGCTAGGATTCCGATGGTCTTCGGGGGCCTTATCCAAATTAGCCGAAGATAATCGAAAACGGATCCGTTTCCCTAGTGAAGCGGGTCCGTTTTTCTATACCGAGAAGTCAAGTTGTTACAAATGGGGCCGTAAAGCGAGCCGGTATCCGCTGGGCCTTATACTGAGTTTCCGGTGAACGGTATCAAGCGTCTGGTAAACGGTAATTTATTTACCAGAAATGAATAGGACAAACTTTTTTCTGAATAAAAATGAAAATGGTTGAGACGCGGTGTGAACCGCTAATTCTATTCATAGGTTTATTGGAAATATGCAATTTGAGGATGGTTTAACAAAGTTTAGTTCCATTTGATTTTAGGATTAAAACGCGTTTAAGCACGTAAATACGCTTTATTAAGATGAAGTGTGCCATGCGTGAAGTATATGTGTATGCCGTTCACCCCCTATAAAAAACCGTTCGGGGGCAAGGTGGAAGTATGAGCTGATTTTGGATATAAATATGTCGTCAGCAATAACGCCTCACACGGAGGGGCGCTAACGAATCGGCCCTGACAAGGGCCCGAAAGAAAGGTAGGAGGCCATGACGAAAGGTCTGCACGTGCCTTCCGAGATCGGCAAGCTCAGGAAGGTCTGCCTGCACCGTCCCGGCGACGAGCTCCTCAACCTGCCGCCCGACGAGCTCGAGCGACTCCTGTTCGACGACGTCCCGTTCCTGGAGGTCGCGCAGCAGGAGCACGACACCTTCGCCCAGATCCTGAGGGACCAGGGCGTGGAGGTCCTCTATCTCGAGAACCTCGTCGCTGAGGTGTTCGACCAGGTCCCCGGCGCCCGCGCCGAGTTCACCGACCAGTACATCGCCGAGGCCGGCATCCGCGGCCAGCACATGCCGCAGATCGTCCGCGAGAAGCTGGACTCCATCGAGGACAACCTCGAGTTCGTCAAGAAGACCATGGCCGGCATGACCAAGTCCGAGATCGACATGCCCCTCACGGCGTCCACGACCCTCGACTCCCTGGTCAACTCCGAGTCCGAGTCCGACCTGATCATCGACCCGATGCCCAACCTCTACTTCACCCGCGACCCGTTCGCGGTCATCGGCGAGGGCGTCAACCTCAACCGCATGTACTCGGTCACCCGCAACCGCGAGACCCTGTACGGCAAGTACATCTTCAAGTACCACCCCGACTACAAGGACGTCTCGCTGTACTTCCGCCGCGACTGCCAGTTCCACACCGAGGGCGGCGACGTGCTGAACATCAACGAGAAGACCCTCGCCGTCGGCATCTCCCAGCGCACCCAGGCCGCCGCGATCGACGTCATGGCCCAGAACATCTTCTGGAACTCCGACTCCAAGGTCGAGCGCATCCTGGCCTTCGACATCCCGGTCTCGCGCGCCTTCATGCACCTCGACACGGTCTTCACCCAGATCGACGTCGATAAGTTCACGATCCACCCCGCCATCATGGGCACCCTGCGCGTCTACGAGCTGACCGCCGGCAAGAACCCGGGCGACGTGAACATCCGCCTGATCGAGGACACCCTCGAGCACGTCCTGGAGGACGCCACCGGCGTCGACCAGGTCAAGCTGATCCCCTGCGGCGGCGGCGACCCGATCGCGGCCTCCCGCGAGCAGTGGAACGACGGCTCCAACACCCTGTGCGTCGAGCCCGGCAAGATCTGCGTCTACGCCCGCAACACCGTCACCAACGACGTGCTGTACAAGGAGGGCCTGGACCTTCTCGTCGTGCCCTCCGCCGAGCTCTCCCGCGGCCGCGGCGGCCCGCGCTGCATGAGCATGCCCTTCTGGCGCGAGGACCTCTAAGTCTTTCCGTTTCCGGTGCGGTCCCCCTACAACCGCACCGGCTTCGCCCGTTAAACGGGCAACACTAATACTTACGTAATTCATTTCTTCGAAAGGAATCGAACCATGGGTGTTAACCTCTCCGGCCGTAGCTTCCTCAAGCTTCTCGACCTCACCACCGAGGAGATCGAGTACCTGCTCAAGCTCTCCAAGAACTTCAAGGACATGAAGCGCGCTGGCGTTCCGCACCGCTATCTCGAGGGCAAGAACATCGTTCTGCTCTTCCAGAAGACCTCCACTCGTACCCGCTGCGCCTTTGAGGTCGGCGGCATGGATCTGGGCATGGGCGTCACCTACCTCGATCCGGGTTCGTCGCAGATGGGCAAGAAGGAGTCCATCGAGGACACCGCCCGCGTTCTCGGCCGCATGTATGACGGCATCGAGTTCCGTGGCTTTGCCCAGGACGATGTCGAGGAGCTCGCTGCTAAGTCCGGCGTGCCCGTGTGGAACGGCCTGACCACTGAGTGGCATCCCACCCAGATGCTCGCCGACATCCTGACCGTCCAGGAGAACTTCAACTACGACATCAAGGGCAAGACTCTCGTTTTCATGGGCGACTGCAAGAACAACGTTGCTCGCTCCCTCATGGTCGTCTGCTCCAAGCTCGGCATGAATTTCGTGGCCTGCGGCCCCGAGGAGTGCATGCCCGCCGACGACGTCATCGAGGCCTGCAAGCCCATCGCCGAGGCCAACGGCTGCACCATCAAGCTGACCACCGACGTCAAGGACGGCGTCACCGGTGCCGACGTTATCTACACCGACGTGTGGGTCTCCATGGGCGAGCCCGACGAGGTCTGGGCCGAGCGCATCGCTCAGCTCACCCCGTATCGTGTTACTTCCGAGGTCATGGCTATGGCCAACCCGGGTGCCATCTTCCTGCACTGCCTGCCCAGCTTCCACGACACCAACACTACGATTGGCGCCGAGAAGTGCGAGCAGTTCGGCATCACCGAGCAGGAGGTCACCGACGAGGTCTTCGAGAGCCCCGCTTCCAAGGTCTTCGACGAGGCCGAGAACCGCATGCACACCATCAAGGCTGTCATGTACGCCACGCTCAAGTAAGAGCATCTAGCATCTCGCTCGGGGTGTATTGCTGCTCACCCCGAGCGGTTTTGTCTGGTAAATATCTTGCGTCGGGCGGTGGGCACGGCACGGAAAATCCGCTTCGCGCGAGAAAGTTAAATGATTTATGAAGGGGGGATGAGAACCATGACTGAGACCGCTAAGAAAAAGCGCGGTATGCCTTCATCGTTCACCATTCTTCTAGCTCTGCTGGCAATTGTTGCAGTTGTTACCGTTATCGTCTCCGGCACGTCCGGCGGCGCGGTTACTGCCGCCCGTCTGAGCGATTTCTGCACCGCCCCGATTAAGGGCTTCGCTGACGCTCTGCCCGTCTGCCTCTTCGTTATGATCCTGGGCGGCTTCCTCGGTATGATGACCGAGACCGGCGCTCTGGACAACGGCATCGCCGTCCTGGTGCAGAAGCTTAAGGGCAACGAGATCATGCTCATTCCCGTGCTGATGCTCATCTTCTCCCTCGGTGGTACCACCTATGGTATGTGCGAGGAGACCGTTCCCTTCTACGCCCTGCTCGCCGCTACCATGATGGCTGCCGGCTTCGACCCGATGGTCGGCGCCGCTACCGTCCTGCTCGGCGCTGGCTGCGGCTGCCTCGGCTCCACGGTTAACCCGTTCGCCGTCGGCGCTGCCGTCGACGCCCTGACCGGCGTTGACATTGCCGTGAACCAATCCATCATCATCGGCCTCGGTGCCGTCCTGTGGCTTGTTACCACCGTCATGTCCATCGTCTTCGTGATGAACTATGCCAAGAAGGTCAAGGCTGACAAGGGTTCCACCATCCTCTCGATGCAGGAGCTCAAGGACGCCGAAGAGGCTCACGGCAAGGCTGCTTCCGAGGTCCACAAGGAGGTCAAGCTCACCGGTCGTCAGAAGGGTGTTCTGATCGCCTTCGCCTTCACCTTCGTCGTCATGATCGTCGGCTTCATCCCGCTGGCCGACCTCAACGAGGGCGTCGCCAACTTCTTTGACGCTGGCGCTGTCTACGACGCCGACGGTAATGCCGTCGTCCAGGGCTGGTCTGCCCTGATCACCGGCCTGCCCATTGGCCAGTGGTACTTCGACGAGGCTTCCACCTGGTTCTTCCTCATGGCTATCCTGATTGGTATCATCGGTGGCCTGTCCGAGAAGCAGATCGTCAACACCTTCATCACCGGCGCTGCCGACATGATGTCCGTTGTTCTCGTCATCGCCCTCGCCCGTGGCATCTCCGTCCTCATGGCTAGCACCGGCCTCGACGTCTTCGTCCTCGACGCTGCCGCCAATGCCCTGGCTGGCCTGTCCGGCGTGATCTTCGCTCCCATGAGCTTCCTGGTCTACTTCGGCCTGTCCTTCCTGATTCCTTCGACCTCCGGTATGGCCACCGTCTCCATGCCCATCATGGGACCGCTGGCTGTTAAGCTCGGCTTCTCGCCCGAGGTCATGGTCATGATCTTCTCCGCCGCCATCGGTGTCGTGAACCTGTTCACCCCGACCTCCGGCGCCATCATGGGCGGTCTCGCCCTGGCCAAGATCGAGTGGACGACCTGGCTCAAGTTTGCCCTTAAGCTCATCGTCGCACTCTCCGTCGTCTGCGCCGTCATCCTGACCGTCGCCTGCGTGCTGCTCTAAGTACCCAACGGGTACCCCACGGAAACCTTGACGATCCTGTAAAGGATCACCTGGTCATCGTCTGTCCGGTGGGGTAAACCCACCGGTAGACTCCTACCTTTAGCCCCCTCCCGTTCCGTGCGCGGGAGGGGGCGCTCTTGTGTTCCGGCGTTTTACCAAACGCCGGAACTGCTCGACGCTGCAAGCCCGCCAGAGCGGCAATCTGACGTTCAATCGTCGGGCATGGCCAGAAGGCCTATGCCCTCCTCTTTCACGTCACTTTGCTCGCTCTGGTGGGCTTTCGCTGACTTATGCTCCACCTGCGATGTTGCC
>CAUGNQ010000020.1 GCA_959600835.1 uncultured Collinsella sp.
AAGGGCGGAGGCGGGGCATTCCCCGCCTCTTACACCACATCTCTGCGCGCTACCCGAGGCGCCCAGAATTTGGTTGCAAGGAGGGCGTTCCTCGGCTGTGTCAGGAGTGTCCCTGGGTGCCGGCACATAAGGAACGTCCCTAACTGTCGGAGGGGGTGCCTGCCGTGGCGGGCACCCCTCCGGATGTGGGAAGTTTGCGCTGCAGGTTACTTGTCGGTGCCCAGCTTGTGCGGCTTGAGAGCGAGCGCATTGACGAGCGCGTCGGTGGCAGACTTGACGGCCGCCGGCTGCGGATCGTTGACGTGATCCTCGGGATGCACGGGCAGGTCCTTCTTGACTGCATCGTGGATCAAGTTGAGGTACTCAGTCACGCCAGTGGTCGACAGGTGCGTGCCATCGCCATCGAACAGGTCGTTGCGATTGGCACTGTATCCGTACCAGTCGATAACGCGCACGTTCTTGTAGCGCGTAGCAGCGTTGGCGATGGCCTGGTTGGTAGAGCCAACCCACGGCTGCGGGCTGCGCGTGTTCACAAACACCACAATACGCTTATCTCCTGCATCGGTCATGATGGCGTCGATCTGGTCGTCGGTTACCAAGCCGTTGGTGCCCAGTGCAAAGACCACGATCTTGCCGGCAAGGTTCTGTTGGAGATAGCCCTCAAATGTCGCGCGGCCCGCATCGAACTGGCGGCCCTTTTCGGCATCGATGTGACTGTGGGGGAACACGCCGTCGAAGGAATCGACGGCGCGCAGCGACACGGAGTCACCGATCATCAACAGGTCGTAGGAGCCATCGGGGAAGCCGTCGTTGTCCTTGTCGGTGTCGTCGGCTGCCTGTTGGTCCGTTGGCGCGGTGTTTTTGGCTTCCTTGTTGAGGACTTCGGCGCCCTCACCGCTCAGTGCGGAGGTCTCCGGCACAAAGATCAGGCCGCCCAGCGCGATAACAAGCACGATGCCGCAAGTGGCGCACACGGGAATATGCGCGCGCACCCAGTTGGCGGGCGTGGTGGTGCCGTCGCGGAACTCGGATACGGTGCGCCCAAAGGCGCCCTTTCTAAACGGCGTCTCGATAAAGCGATATGAGCATTCGGCTACGGCGACCACCAACAACACCTGCAAAATGTACTGCCACCACGGCGTATCGTTGATGTTGGCGACCGGGTTCATGAGCAACAGTAGCGGATAGTGCCACAGGTAGATGCTGTACGAGCGCTTGCCAACCCACACGAGCGGCTCGGCGGACAGTGCGCGGGCAACCATTCCCTGGGGCTGCACGCAGGCCGCGATGACCATGAGCGTGAGGATGGAGCATAACAGCGTGCCGCCGCGATACTGGAACGCGGTGTAGCCGTTGGTGAGCGCGACCATGGCGGCAAGGCCAACCAGACCCGCGACGCCCAACACATCGATGGATGCAGGTGAGGACCAAAAACGCACGAGCGTACTCGGCTGAGTCGGGACGGTCTCGGCTGCGCCGTCGGTCGTAGCGTCATGCTTGCTTTCGGCGTTCTTGCCGTGCTTGGCGGCGCCAGCCAGGCGATTGAGCCCCAAACGATGAGCGAGACGCACCGGTGCCAGGTCGCAATCGGGGATAAAGGCCATCCAGGCGCCCAGCAGCAGCGAGAACACGCGGGTGTCGGTGCCGTAGTACACGCGGCTGGGGTCGGCGGCGGGGTTATAGAGCACCATCATGGCGATGGCGGAGACAGCAGCCAGGCCCAGAACCATGCGGCGCGTGTTGGGCTTGCTCATGTGCATAAATACCATAGCGAGCAGCAGCGGGGGCCAAACCAGGTAGAACTGTTCCTCGATGGCGAGCGACCAAAAGTGTGTGAGCGGCGAGGGGTCGCCCAGAGCATTGAAGTACGAGACGTTTTGGGCAATCTGCCACCAGTTGTTGAAGAACAGCAGCGACGGCAGGATGTCGGGGCGCATCTTGGTGAGCATCACGTGGTTAAAGATGGTGCACAGCGCGCAAGTCACGAACACTACCGTTACCACGGCAGGGACCAGGCGACGGATGCGGCGAATCCAGAAGCTCTTAAGGTCGATGCGGCCGGTCTTGGCGACTTCGTTGAGCAGCAAGCGCGTGATCAGATAGCCCGAAAGCACAAAGAAGATCGTGACGCCGAGCAGGCCGCCCTGAGCCCACGTGAGGTTGAGGTGATAGAGCACCACCGCGACGACGGCAAGCGTGCGCAGGCCGTCGAGCGCAGGGATGTAGCGGGGCTTGGGGCGAGCGGTCGCCTGCTGGTCGGTAACGGGCGAGCGTGTGGCGCCGGTGTTGGTCTTGGCTGCATGGGAGCCCTTGTTGGTGGGCGTTCGATGCGGGCTCGGGCCGCGTCGCGACTCGCCGGTGCGGCGCTCGGCGTGCGGGCGAGCGTGTGGCGCCTGGTTATCGGGCGCGCGGCGCGGGCCGCGTGGGCTCGATTGTGGGAATTGTTCCATAAAACATCATCCAATGACGAGAATAATCGGCACATATTCATTGTAGCTGCCTGCTCCTGTGAATGCTTGCTGCTGGCGCAACCTCAAGGGTGCGTTCACATCAAAGTGAACTAAAGTTATAGAGGTGCGAGAGCGCACGATCGACGGCCGACGGTGGGCGTAAGGCCTGTAGACGAGGAGGTTTCCATGGCAGACAACGGCATTGTTGCGGTGTTCGGCAGTATGAACATGGACCTTTCAGTGGCGTGCGAGCGCATGCCGCGCGCGGGCGAGACAGTCGGTGGCAGCGGTTTTATCACCAATGCTGGTGGCAAGGGCGCTAACCAGGCCGTCGCCGCCGCGCGCATGGGTGCGCGCACGTGCATGATCGGCGCGGTCGGGCGCGATGCGTTTGGCGATGCGCTGGTGGCGGGGCTTCAGGATGCCGGCGTGGGCGTTGAGTTCGTGGCGCGGCGCGACGACGTGGAGACGGGCACGGCGACCATCATTCGCTGTGAGAGCGACAACCGCATCGTGCTGTCGCCGGGCGCCAACCATGCGCTTGCGGGCGAGGACGTTGCCCGCGCACTGAGGCGCTTGGTGGCCGATGAGCTCGACCGCGATGTCTGCGGGCTCGCCCCCGCGGCCGGCAGCGTCTTTATCGCCCAGGGCGAATGCGACCTGATGGCGACGGCCGCGGCGCTCTCTTGCGCCCACAGGCTGGGGTTCTATACGGTCTTTAACACCGCGCCGGCCTGCGCCCTACCGGCGGGTGCGTGGCCCGCAGTCGACCTGGTCTGCCCCAACGAGACCGAATGCCAGGCGCTGACGGGCATTCTGCCCACAGATGACGCGAGTTGTGTCGAAGCGCTTAATGCCCTGCTCGGCAAAGGCGCTGGCGCCGCGGTCATTACGCTGGGCGGTGCCGGTTCGGTTACGCTCGGTGATGACGGCGAGCTGCTGCGCATGCCGGCGCTTTCGAGCTCGGTGGTCGACACCACGGCGGCCGGCGATACGTTTATCGGCGCGTTGGCGGCGGCTCGCCTAGAGGGCTTGCCGCTCTTTGAGTGCATGGCCGCGGGTGCTCGCGCCTCGGCGGTAACGGTGTCGCGCCTGGGCGCTCAGCAATCGATTCCCACGCGCGCCGAAGTTGAACATTGGTTTGGTTAAACGATAAAGACGGAGAAGCGGAGTAGAACAATGGCAACCAAGAAGCTGATCCTTGATCTGGATATGGGTGTGGACGATGCGATGGCGCTGGCCTATGCCATCGCGAGCCCCGAGGTGGAGCTCGTGGGCATCACCACGTGCTTTGGCAACGTGCGCGTCGAGCAATCGGCGCACAACTGCCTGGCGGTGCTCGACCTGTTGGGTCGTCCCGAGGTGCCGGTGTACCTGGGCGCCGATCGTCCCATTAAGGCGACTGAGCCCTATACACCGCCGGCGTCCACCACGCTCATTCACGGCAAGAACGGCATTGGCGGCGCAAGCGTGCCCGCATCGCCGTACGAGCCGGTGGGGGCGACGTCGGCCGACGGTAACGCGGCGGTCGATTACCTGATTGATGCCGCGCGCACCTATGGCCCCGATCTGATCTACGTGGCGACCGGCCCGCTCTCCAACCTGGCACTTGCCTTGGAGCGCGATGCGGCGGCGATGATGTCTATCGGTCGCGTGGTCGTGATGGGTGGTGCGCTCACCGTGCCCGGAAACGTGAGCGCGGGCGCCGAGGCCAACATGGCAAGTGATCCCGAGGCGGCCGATGCCGTGCTGCGTTCGGGCCGCAAGCTGACTATGGTGGGGCTGGATGTGACGCATCGCGTGGTGCTCACGCGTCGCGACATTGCCGGCTGGACGGGCTCGGGCACCATGGCCGGTTGCGCGTTTGCGAGCATGGTGGAGCACTACATTGGCTCGTACGAGATGAACGCCCCCTACCTGGGTGGCTGCGCGCTGCACGATCCGCTTGCCGTCGCCGTGGCGATCGACCCCACGCTCGTGGGCGCGCTCGGCTGTAACCTGCGCGTCGACCTGCTGGGCGAGTATCGCGGCCGCACCATCTGTGACGAGCGCCGTGTGGCCGACCCCGACAAGAGCGCACTCGTGGCGCTGACCGTCGACGCCCCGCGCTTTCTGTCCGAGTTCAAGGCGCGTATGGCCCGCGTCCTGGGCTAAATGTTTTTCACGCCCCGCCCCATGTAGTCAATTTGGGACGGGGCTTTTTTAGCTACCGACTAAATGTGCCCGTTGGGGGAATAGTCGCACCACTTTGCTTGACAACAGGCTAAACTAGATATTAAACATTTACTATTCTGTTTAGATTGAATTTGCGGTCGTTTAGTTGTCGAGTCACGGGGCGGTCAGGCCACGATGCTCGACCGCGACCGTTACTAGGGGGAACAATGGCTAAAGCAAGTGTTCGCGAGATCAGCCGCATCACCGGTTTTTCGCCTGCGACCGTGTCCAACGCGCTCAACCGCAAGCGCAGCGTGAGCGAGGAGACCGCCAAGGTCATCCTGGAGTGCGCGCAGTCGCTTGGCTATCAGCAGTCGACGCAGCTCGAGAGCATCCAGTTCGTGCTTGCGCGCAAGACGGGTGCCATCCTGGACGAGAGCACCTTCCATCCCGCGGTTATTGAGGGCGTGGAGCGTCAGGCGCGTCGCCACGGCATGAGCACGAGCTTTGTCTCGCTCGACTTTAGCGATCTTGACGCCGTGCGTCCGCAGGTCGAGGGCCTGATCGCCGATCCGTCCGCCGCCATTGTGCTAATGGGTACGGAGTTGGGCGAGGAGGACTACGCCCTGTTCGCTAACGCCGCCGCCCACCTGATTGTGCTCGATGGCTGGAGCGATCGTCAGTATTTCGACGCCGTGGTCATTGCCAATACCGACTCGGTGCTGCGTGCCGTGGATTACCTTATCGAGAAAGGCCACAAGCAGATCGGCTATCTGGCAGGCGACCTTCGCATTCGCAACTTTAAGGACCGCGAGCGCGGCTATCGGCAAGCGCTCGAGGACGCGGGTCTCGAGGCCAATCCGGCATGGCGCGTCACGCTGGGCACCACGCTCGAAGGCGCCTATCGCGATATGGGCGCGTGGCTCGACGGCGTCTCACGCGACGACCTGCCGACGGCTTTCTTTGCCGAGAACGACGTGCTCGCCGTAGGTGCCATGCGCGCGCTCAACGAGCACGGCATACGTGTGCCCGACGATGTCTCGATCATCGGCTTTGACGACCTGTCTTTGGGCGCTTTCTCCAACCCGCCGCTCACCACGGTGCACGTCCCCAAGCACGAGGTGGGCGAGATCGCGGTGCGCCGCCTGGTGGGCAACATCCGCAATCCCAAGAGCTACACCTGCAAGACAGCCGTGTCGACCTATTTTGTCGAGCGCCAGAGCGTGCGCGAAATCTAGGCAGAACGGCGCCAGACCTCAGAGCGGAAAAGCCCGCCAAAGGCAACCATACATGACGCTACCAAGAGAGAGGGTCCTACGGGGCCCTCTTTTTGTTGCCCTTGTATGTTCAGATTGTTTATATACCGTTTAGGCTGATTTCTCTACCGTTTACGGGACTTTCACGCTAAACTACTAAACAAAAGAGTAAAACATTTAGTAAACAGAACAAAACGAAACATGCGTCTGTTTACTGAACATGTGATTAGGGGAGGACGTACATGGATAAGATCAAGCTCGGTTTCGTGCCCACGCGCCGCAGCATCTTTAGCGCACCGGACGCAATTAAGTATCGCGGCCTGACGGCTGATCGCCTGCGCGAGATCGGCGTCGACATTGTGGATATCGACGACATCAACGACGAGGGCCTGCTGTTCGACGACAGCCATATCGCGCCTATCATCGAGAAGTTCCGCGCCGAGGGCGTTGACGGCATCATGCTGTGCCACGCCAACTTTGGTACCGAGTACGTCTGCGCCCGCCTTGCCCGCGAGCTCGGTCTGCCCGTGCTGCTGTGGGGCCCGCGCGACGAGCGCCCCGAGCCCGACGGCACCCGCCTGCGCGATAGCCAGTGCGGCCTGTTCGCCACCGGCAAGGTCCTGCGCCGCTTCCAGGTTCCCTTCACCTACATGACTAACTGCCGCCTGACCGATTCCGAGTTCGAGCGCGGCGTCTGGGACTTTTTGGCCGTGTGCAACGTGGTCAAGACCTTCAAGCACACCCGTATTCTGCAGATGGCCACCCGTCCGTTCGACTTCTGGTCGACCATGTGCAACGAGGGCGAGCTGCTCGAGAAGTTCAACATCCAGCTTTCGCCCATCCCCATGACCGAGCTTGTCCAGGCCGTGCGCGACGCCCAGGCCGACGAGCAGGCCATGGCAGCCATGCTCGCTCACATTGCCGACAGCTTTGAGATCTGCATCCCCGAGGATAAGGTTCCCGCGGTTGCCGGTCTTGCCATCGCCATGAAGCGCCTGGTCGAGAAGTACGGTTGCAACGCCGGTGCCATCCAGTGCTGGAACGCCCTGCAGGACGAGTTGGGCATTATGCCCTGCGCCGCCAACGCCATCCTCAACGAGATGGGTATCCCCATCGTATGCGAGACCGATATTCACGGCGCCATCACCGCACTGATGGTCGAAGCCGCAGACCTGGGCCGTCACCGCGGCATGTTCGCCGACTGGACCGTGCGTCATCCCGATAACGAGAACGGCGAGCTGCTGCAGCACTGCGGTCCCTGGCCCTGCAGCTGCGCGGCCGTCAAGCCCAAGCTCACCTATCCGCTGGCGTTCGATCATCCCGGCGCGCTGACGGCCGAGGCCAAGCACGGCGACCTCACCCTTGCCCGTTTTGACGGCGACAACGGCGAGTACTCGCTGCTGCTGGGCAATGCCCGCGGCATCGACGGCCCGGCCGGCATGGGCACCTACCTGTGGGTCGAGGTCGACAACCTCAAGCGCCTCGAGGCCAAGATCGTCGAGGGTCCCTACATCCACCACTGCGTCGCCATTCACGCCAACGTGGTGCCGGTGCTCTACGAGGCGTGCAAGTACATCGGCATTGCCCCCGACTTATACGACCCGATTGAAGAAGACGTCAAAGCCTACCTGCGAGGAGAGTAGAAATGGCAACTATCGAAGAGCTTGAATCCCTGCGTTGGGACCTTCGCCGCGATTGCGTCGATATCATCATGGCTGGCGCCGGCGGCCATATCGGCGGCGACATGTCGGTGATCGATGCCCTCATGACCCTCTACGCCAACCATCTCAACATTTCGCCCGAGACCGTCGACGATCCCAACCGCGATCGCTTCGTGCTCTCCAAGGGCCACGCAATGGAGGCCTACTATGCGGTGCTCTGCCACGAGGGCTATCTGGACCTCGATGACGTCAAGGCCCGCTTCTCCAAGTTCGGCAGCCCCTACATCGGCCATCCCAACAACAAGCTCAAGGGCATCGAGATGAACTCGGGCTCGCTGGGCCATGGCCTGCCCGTGGCCGTGGGCATGGCGCTTGCCGGCAAGATGGACGGCCGCGACTACCGCGTCTACACCATCATGGGCGACGGCGAGCTTGCCGAGGGCTCGGTCTGGGAGGGCGCCATGAGCGGCGGCAATTACCGGCTCGATAACCTGTGCGCGCTCGTGGACCGCAACCGCCTGCAGATCAGCGGTAGCACCGAGGACGTCATGAAGCAGGATTCGCAGGAGGAGCGCTGGGCCGCCTTCGGTTGGAACGTGCTGTCCATTCCGGGCAACGACGTCCAGGCCATCGACGCCGCGCTGACGCTGGCCGCCGAGACCAAGGGTAAGCCCACGGTCATCATCCTCAACACGGTGAAGGGCTACGGCTCGCCGGTTATGGAGGACAAGGCCTCCTGGCATCATCATCTGCCCAACGATGAGGAATATGCCCAGATCATCGCCGATTTCGCTGCCCATAAGGAGGCTATCAATGGCTAACAAGATCGCCAACCGCAAGGTTATCTGCGACACGCTGCTCGAGGCCGCCGCAACCGATAAAGACATCGTCGTCCTGTGCTCCGACTCCCGCGGCTCCGCATCGCTCACGCCGTTCTTCGATCAGTATCCCCAGCAGTCCATTGAGGTCGGCATCGCCGAGCAGGACCTGGTGAGTATCGCCGCCGGTATGGCCTCGTGCGGCAAGAAGGCCTGGGCCGCCTCGCCGGCGTCCTTTGTGACCACGCGCTCGTATGAGCAGTGCAAGGTCGACGTTTCGTACTCCAACACCAACGTCAAGCTCATCGGCATCTCGGGCGGCGTTTCCTATGGCGCCCTCGGTATGAGCCATCACTCCGCGCAGGATATCGCCGCCATGAGCGCGATTCCCAACATGCGCGTATATCTGCCGAGCGATCGCTTCCAGACCGCCGAGCTCGTGCGCGCCCTGGTTGCCGACAACAAACCGGCCTACATCCGCGTGGGCCGCAACCCGGTCGAGGACGTGTATACCGAGGACGAGTGTCCGTTCCAGATGGATCGCGCCACCTGGGTGCGTCGCGGCACCGATGTGACGCTTGTCGCCACCGGTGAGATGGTTCGCCATGCCGTGGACGCCGCCGATCTGCTGGCCGAGCAGGGAATCTCGGCAACGGTGCTCGACATGTACTGCGTCAAGCCGCTCGACGCCGAGGCCGTGATCGAGGCCGCCGGTACCACGCGTGCCGTCGTGACCGTCGAGGAGCACAGTCCCTTTGGCGGCCTGGGTTCCATGGTCGCGCAGGTCGTGGGTGAGCATTGCCCGCGTCCGGTCAAGTGCCTCTCCCTGCCCGATGCGCCGGTCATCACCGGCACGAGCCCCGAGGTCTTTGCGCACTACGGCCTGACGGGTGCCGGAATCGCCAAGACGGTCGCCGAGTTCCTTGGCAACTAGTAGAAACAGACGCTGCGCGGCCGCCAAGCACCGCACCTTGCCGTTCAAACCGTCGCTTGCGTACACAAAGTACGCGGCGGCCCTCTTTCACGGCAATCTGCGGCACTTGACGGCCGCTCGCTCCTTGTCCGTCGGGTTTTAGTTTTTGAATCGACGGGGGAGACAGGAGAGTACATGAGCAAATACATCATCGGAATCGATCAATCCACGCAGGGCACGAAGGCGCTGCTGGTGGACGAGGGCGGCCATCTAATCCATCGTGCCGATCGCTCGCATCGCCAGATTGTCAGCGAGGCCGGCTGGGTGAGCCATGATCCGGCCGAGATCGCCGCCAACGTGCTGGCCGTGGCGCGTGCCGTGGTGGAGGAGACCGGGGTCGATCCGGCCGACATCGCCGGCATCGGCATCTCCAACCAGCGCGAGACCACCGTTGCCTGGAATCGCACGACGGGCGAGCCGCTGTGCGACGCCGTGGTGTGGCAGTGCGCCCGCGCCCGCGAGCTGTGCGACGAGCTGGCCGCGCGCGAAGGCGTGGCCGAGCTGGTGCGCGACACGACGGGTCTGGTACTCTCGCCCTACTATCCGGCGGGCAAGATGGCTTGGATTCTCGCGAACGTTCCCACGGCTGCCGAGGCCGCGGCGGCAGGCGAACTGTGTCTGGGCACCATCGATGCCTGGGTGGTCTGGACGCTCACGGGCGGCGCGGAGTTCCGCTGCGACTGGTCCAATGCCAGCCGCACGCAGCTCTTCGACCTGCGCCGTGGCTGCTGGAGCGAGCCGGTGTGCGAGGCCTTTGGCGTCGATCCGGCCTGCCTGCCGCAGGTGACCGATTCCGATGGCCTGTTTGGCACAACGGACCTGGGTGGCTTTTTGCCAGCGCCCGTGCCGGTGCACGGCGTGCTGGGCGACAGCCATGCGGCTCTGTTTGCGCAGGGCTGCCACAGTCGCGGCATGGCCAAGGCGACCTATGGCACCGGCAGCTCGGTCATGATGAACGTCGGCGACGAGTTTGTCGCCAGCTCGCACGGGCTTTCGAGCTCGCTTGCGTGGCGTATGGACGGCGTGACCGAGTATGTGCTCGAGGGCAACGTGAGCTACGCCGGCGCCGTCAAGACGTGGCTGCGCGACGACCTAGAGCTCATCAACAATCCCGAGGAAGTCACCGACCTGTGCTATGCCGCCAATCCGGCGAGCCGCGTTTACTTTGTGCCGGCGTTTACCGGCTTGGGCGCGCCGCACTGGGCGAGTGACGCCGAGGGCTGCGTTTTTGGCATGACACGCACCACGGGCCGCGCGGAGTTCGTGAAGGCCGCCGATGAGTCGATCGCCTATCAGATCTTCGACGTCATCGATGCGATGGTCGAGGATTCGGGCGCGGCGCTGGCCGAGCTTCGTGTTGACGGCGGCCCCACGCGTGACGCGTACCTGATGCAGTTTGAGAGCGACCTGGTCGGCTCGCCCATCCGCATTGCGAGCAACGACGAGATGAGCGGTCTGGGCGCGGCCTGGGCCTGCGGCATTGCGCTGGGCATGTACACGCGCGATGTCGTCGACGTCTACGGCGCCCGCGGCATCGTGGAGCCGTCGATGTCCGCCGACGAGCGAGCCAAAAAGATCTCCGGCTGGCGCCATGCCGTCAAATCAACAATTGCATACACTGCCTAGGCGGCTGCGCGGCACCCAAGGATTTTTCTGGGGATTAAACACTCATTGATCCCCGTCCCGGGCAGCTCATTTGGGACGGGGCTTTTTTGACTGGTATGATTGGTGCGACCATTCGAACCAGCTAAAAGTGCCCCGTCCCAAATTGACTACCGAGAGGATCTGCCATGGAGCGCATCGCGAGTTTTTCCGTTGACCATCTGCTGCTCGAGCCCGGCGTGTATGTGAGCCGCATCGACCGCGATCCGGCGACCGGCGCCGCCGTCACCACCTTTGACCTGCGCCTGACCACGCCCAACAAGGAGCCGGTCATGAACACGGCCGAGTGCCACACCATCGAGCACCTGGGCGCGACGTTCCTTCGCAATCATGCCGAGTGGTCGAGTCGTATCGTTTACTTTGGCCCCATGGGCTGCCGCACGGGCTTTTACCTGGTTGTCTTTGGCGAGCTGACGAGCGAGGAGATCTTGCCGCTCGTACGCGAGCTGTTCGAGTTCGTCGCTGACTTTGAGGGTGATGTCCCCGGCGCCGCTCCCGAGGAGTGCGGCAACTACCTGGACCAGAACCTCCCCATGGCAAACTGGCTCGCGCGCCGCTATCTCGACCGTGACCTGGCCGATATCGACGAGAAGCACCTGCACTATCAGCAGGCATAAGGGCTTTATCGCCCAAAACGCGCGCATTGAGCGCCTTCGCTTGCGCGGGGGCGCCTTTTTGTTAAGTGGTCGGGATGAGCGTTTAAAATCGCTCATGTTTGTTCTAGAATGTTCGTACTGTCACATAAACGAACAGGAGTGAACATGCATATCTACTCTGTCAACGATCCCGAGTTCAAATCCTATGGCAACGTTTGGGATAACGTTCCGTCCGAGCTCACGTCGCCCGTGCTCGAGGCGCTCTCTGCCACGCCCATTCCCGAGGGCAGCAAGTACGTAGCAAGTGCGCCGGAGCTCGAGGGCGTCAAGGATGCCGATAAGCTGGGCTTTCTCATGTTTGGCGGTCGTCCCTTCCAGCTCGGCTGGTGCAACGGCCACAACACACGCCTCAACTGCCTGGAGTATCACCGCGTCAGCGAGTTTAACCTGGGCGCCCGCGACTTTATCCTGCTCGTGGCGCATCGCTGGGAGATCGAGGACGGCAAGCTCGACACCGCGTGCGTCAAGGCGTTCCGCGTGCCGGCGGGTACGGTCGTCGAAGTCTTCAACACCACGCTCCACTACACGCCGTGCATGGTCGACGATGGCGGCTTCCAGGTGATGGTTGCGCTGCCCGCCGGCACCAATGGTCCGCGCCCCGAGGCTGCAGCCGACATGCCTGCCGCCGGTGACAGCTACTGCTACTGGAAGGCCGACAAGTGGGTCCTCTGCCACGCCGACAGCCCCAAGGCAGCCGAAGGCGGCTACGTGGGCCTCGTCGGCAAGAACCTCGACATCGCCGTGGACTAGAATCTTCCGTCTCGATCTGTAACATCTAGCGGGCTAAATCGTCTCTACCTGTTACAGATTGAGATAAACCGGGCCCAATCCACCTCAAAGGTACCTGCCCCCATTGTGGCGGCTGCCTAGAGCTGGCTGCGCAGGTAGTCGACCATATATGGAACGGCGAAGCGCACGTAACCGCGACGCGCCTGCTCGATAACGCCGGCGTCGATGAGGCGCCGGCGATACTTTTGCGCATAGTCGGGCGTGACTGACATGCGCTCCGCTATATCGGAAATGCGCGACACAGCGTCTTCGTCGTCAGTCATTGCGGCGAGAAACGCGACGTCTTGGTCTGATAGCGCGGCAAGTGTCGTCTCGCAAACGTCATTTTCGAAATCGACTTTCGACGCCTCGATGGCTCCATCGATTTGCTCTTGCGCCGCGCGTTCTCCTGCCTGGCAACGATTGGCGATGTTGTAGCCGATGAGCTGCAGCATGTAGGGCGAGCCCTGAGTTGCGCGAGCGGCGTCCAGCCGAAGATCGCTTGGGATATCAAGGCCGAGTTCTTCGAAAGCTCGCTGATAGCAGGCATCCACATCTCCGACTGAAAGCGGTTCGAGCGTGACCTTGCGTGCGCGGTTGAGAAATGTCAGTACGCGGTCGTTGAGTGTCGCGGAGACTGCTCCCGGGAGCCCTGCCATAACAAGCGCGACGTTGAGCCCCTCGCCGACGAGCTCTTGATAGGCGGTGACGAGTTGTCTGATTTCGGCTGAATTGGCCTGGAGCTCATCGATGAGGATGAGGATGCCATGTCCTTGCTCGGTCAGTTTGCGCGCCAGCTGCGTGAGCTTGAACTGGAAGCTTTTGGTTTCCTGCACATCGCGCGTGAACTCAAGGCCGGCTGAGAAGCCGAAGACGCTCAGGCTGCCACTCGTGAGTTTAGGAAGATGGCGTTTGTTAGCATAGGGCTCGCCTGCCTCTTGGATTTTTTCAACAATACGCTCGAGCATGTCCTCGGAGGCTACGGTGGGTGTGGCAACAACGAAGCCGAGCTTGCGGGCGCGATCGGCAAGTTCCCACAGGAGAACCGTTTTGCCGCTGCCTCGCTGGCCAAGCATGAGCATGGCACGGTCTCGATTGCCCGGCTCCTGCTCAAGGCCGGAGATGAATGTCGAAATCACGCTCCCACGCCCCACCAGATAGGACGGGCGATTTCCAAATGAGGGGGAGAAGATGGTTTCTGTCATAAGTCTCCTTTCCTTTTTTTCCTATTTTTTCCTTTTTTTCCTATTCGGTCAAATGACCTGCTGCCGAGGGCGGCTACGTAGGCCTCACGGGCAAGAACCTCGACATCACCGTGGACTAGGGTCCTTGTCTCAAACCACCACAAAGGTGCCTGTCCCCTTTGTGGTGCGCCTTTGGTTGCCTTTGCCTGGGGGGGTCAAGGGATGAACGGTAGAAAAACAGGGGCGAACGGTAACTTCTATAAAATCACTTTAATAACCCAGCAAAACCTCTATACTGGCAGCTGCACCGCGTTACTCCTCGGGAGGCGCCACGAGCACATGTCATAGCAACCACCGACTCGAGAGCCGGTGTGGCGAGATGTCTAAGTGGAGCCCAGGGGAGTTTTTTCATGCTGATAACCAAGGCAATAAACAACAACGTTGTCCTTGCGGAGGACGATGCCGGGCGCGAGCTCGTGTTGTTTGGCAAGGGCCTTGGCTTTCGCGGCGCCCCTTCCTATATTGAGGACGAAAGCGCCATCCAGCGGAGCTTCCGCGATATCAGCCCTGAGATGTACGATGCTGTCGCATCGCTTTCGGACGATGTCATCATTATCGCGTCGGGTATCGTGGATATCGCACGCAACGAGCTCAACTGCACGCTCAATCCCAATCTAGTCTTTACGCTCGCCGACCACCTTCAGTTTGCCATCGACCGCGCCCGCAAGGGTGCTTCGATCAAGAACCCGCTCTACGAGGAAGTCCGCCTCGTCTATCCGCGCGAGGCCGAGGTCGGTCGCCGCGGCGTCAAGCTCGTTATGGCTGTGGCCGAGGACGTTGATTTTCCTGAGACCGAGGCCGCTTCGATTGCGCTGCATATCGTCAACGCCGAGATGGTCGATGACGAGAACGCGGGCGCAAAGGGCAACATGGACTTGGTCGTAAAGAGTACCGAGGTCATCGATGCGGTCACCGGGATTATCGAGCGTACGCTTGGCGAGACCATCGACCGCTACTCATATAGCTATGCGCGCTTTGTGACCCATATGCGCTTTCTTATCAGCCGCCTTATCAAGGGTGAGGACGAGGAGACGCGCAATAGCGATCTTTTCAAACGAGCGACCAGCGAGTTTTCAGACGCGTACGCCTGTGCACGCGCAATCGACGAATACATGAGAGCAACCTGCGGCTGGCACTGCACGGACGAAGAGCTGCTCTATCTGATGATGCATATCAACCGGCTCTGCCCGGGACATTGATACGGCGGCCGGGCACCCGTCTAACTGCCCAACTGGCCGGCTTTGCGTCGGCAGACATCGCGGCATCGCCGCGCAACCTGCTGTTAAGCTCCAAGGCGCCGGGGCTGCAGATATCTTTGTAACGAGTGAAACAAGGAGGTTTCACATGGCACGCGATTACGAGGCTCTCGCCCGTACCATCGTTGAACTCGTCGGTGGCGAGGACAACGTCAAGTCCGTCACCCACTGCATTACCCGTTTGCGCTTTACCCTCAACGATGAGAAGAAGGCCCAGACCGAGAAGCTCAACCAGACCGAGGGCGTTATCTCCGTTCTAGTGGCCGCCGGTCAGTACCAGATTGTTATCGGCAATCACGTTACCGACGTGTATGACGCCCTGCCCAAGGTTTCCAACATCCAGCTTGGCGGCGAGGTCGAGGACGAGGCCGGTGGCAGCATCGTCAACCGCGCCATCCAGCTCATCAGCGGCATCTTTATGCCGATGCTTCCCGCCATGTCCGCCGCCGGCCTTCTCAAGGCCTTTGTGATCATGGCCAACTCCTTTGGTTGGCTCGCGGCCGAGTCCACCACCTACCAGCTGCTTTACGCCATCGGCGACGGCGTGTTCTACTTCATGCCGGTCTTCCTTGCCCGCACTGCGGCCAAGAAGTTCAAGTGCAACGACTGGACGGCCATGGCCATCGCCGTTGCGCTGTGCTACCCCACGCTCTCCACGCTCTTTAGCGCCGGCGACCCGGTTGACCTCTTTGGCATCCCGGTAACGCTCATCAGCTACACGAGCTCGGTTATCCCCATCATCTTTGCCGTGTACGCGCAGTCCTGGATCGAGAAGGGCCTCAATAAGGTCGTCCCCGATATCCTCAAGGGCTTGATCGTTCCCGTCGTGACCCTCGTCGTGGCCACCGCGCTCACCCTCTACATCATCGGCCCCGTCACCGACTTCATCGGTGGTCTCATCGCTAACGGCCTGGTTTCCCTGCTTGAGGTTGCCCCGCTGCCCGCAGGCTTCCTCATCGGTCTGCTTTGGCCCTGCCTCATCATCTTTGGTATGCACTGGGCCTTTATCCCCATCATCCAGATGAACATCGGTATGCTCGGCTATGACGTCATCCTGCCCATTACCGTCGGCACCAACTTTGCCATGGGTTTCGCGGTCCTTGCCATCTTCCTCAAGACCAAGAACACCGAGCTCAAGGAGCTCGCCGGCGCTGCCGCCATCTCTGCGCTCCTCGCCGGCATCACCGAGCCCGCCATCTACGGCGCCGTCCTCAAGTACAAGCGCCCGTTTGTGATCGCAATCGTCTCTTGCGGCATCTGCGGTGCCATCGCTGCCACTTTTGGCCTGCACCAGCCCGCGCTCATGACCACCTCGCTCATCACCATCCCGGCCATCATCGGCTCGGTGGGTATGGAGGACGTCATCGCGCTCGCCGTCGCCTCCGTCCTCACCTTTGTGGGCACGCTGACCTTCGGCTTCAACGACGACATGATCCTCGAGAACAATTAGTTCTGGGAAACCGGCGTCTTTGGACGCCAGCACACGGGGCGCGGCGCCAGATGCGCCCCGTGTGCTCTTATGGGAGGGCGCTGACCCCTACACGAATCCGGCGTCCTCCCATAAGGGCACACAACAGAAACGAGGTAGCCATGAAGCAATCCGAGCTCGTTGACCTTTTGGGGCGTATGACCCTGCGCGAGAAGATCGGGCAGTTGGTGCAGCTTGACGGTGGGTGCTTTGGCACCGATGCCGTAGCGGTTGGTCCGCGTGCCAAGCTGGGCGTGACGCAAGAAGATGTTGACGTATGCGGCAGCGTGCTCAACGTGTTGGGCGCCGAGGAAGTGCATCGTATCCAAGATGCATATCTTGAGCGCAGCCGTCTTAAGATCCCGCTCGTCTTTATGGCCGATGTGATCTATGGCTATCAAACCTGCTATCCAATCCCCCTGGGCCTGGGAGCCACGTGGGACCCAGAGCTTATCCGCGAGGATTACAAGCTTATTGCCGAAGAGGCCGTGGCCGATGGCTGCATGGTGACCTTTAGCCCGCCGGTGGACGTGGTACGCGATGCCCGTTGGGGTCGCTGCCTGGAGATGCCGGGCGAGGATCCGTACCTAAGCAGCCGCTTCGCCCGCGCGATGGTCGAGGGCTTTAAGGGTGACGGTGCGCCGCAGAAGAGCCTGGCCAGCTGCGTCAAACACTTTGCGGGCTACGGTGCGCCCGAGGCGGGTCGCGAGTACAACACGGTGGATATGAGCGAGTGGCGCCTGCGCAACGAGTACCTGCCTCCGTACCGTGCGGCGGTCGAGGCTGGTTGCGATTTGGTGATGACGAGCTTCAACACCATTGATGGCATCCCCGCCACGGCAAACCGCTGGCTCATGCACGACGTGTTGCGCGACGAGTGGGGCTTTGACGGTCCCATCATCACCGATTACGCGGCGATCGACGAGCTCAGGGCACACGGTGTGGCGGCAAACCGTCGCGAGGCGGCCAAGCTCGCCATAAACGCCACGGTCGATATCGACATGAAAACGCCCTGCTATGCGCATGAGCTCGAGGGCCTGGTTAAGGCAGGCGAGGTCTCGATAGAAGCAATCGACGCCGCGTGCCTGCGCGTGCTTGAGCTCAAGAACAAGCTGGGCCTTTTTGAGGACCCGTACCGCACCTGCTCGCCCGAGCGCCGTGCGGAGGTCACTTGCACCCCGGAGCGCCTCCAGAGTGCACGGGATACCTGCGACGAAGCGCTCGTGCTCCTCAAGAACGAGGGCGGGCTGCTGCCGCTTGCGACGGGTGCCGAGGCGCCGCGCGTGGCGCTCATAGGCCCCTATGCCAACAGCCACGACATCATAGGTATGTGGGCGATCCACGCCGACAAGTCGCATTCCGTGACACTTGCCGAGGCCTTTGCCGAGGTGCTGGGCGAGGACGGCTTTGGTTGGGCACAGGGCTGCCCCATGCTCGACGACTACAGCGAGCTGGGCGAGTTTGGCAAGATTCCGGCGTTTGGCGCGCCGACGGGAGAGAGCACGGATCCGGCGGCCATGGAGGCCGAGGCGCTCGAGCTGGCCGCATCGAGCGACGTGGTGGTCATGGCGCTCGGAGAACACATGCTGCAGAGCGGTGAGGGCGGAGCGCGTACGGACATTACCATACCGGCTCCGCAGAAGCGCCTGCTCAAGCGCGTGCGCGCGCTCGGCAAGCCTGTGGTGCTCGTGCTCTTTAACGGGCGTCCTCTTGCCCTCACTGACGTGATCGATGATTGCGATGCAATCGTAGAGGCGTGGTTCCCCGGTACGGCTGGTGGGCGTTCGGTAGCCGACGTGCTCTTTGGAACGGTCAATCCGAGCGGCAGGCTCACGGTGAGCTTCCCACATAACGTGGGCCAGGAGCCGCTCTACTATGCGCAGCTCTCCACCGGACGTCCCGCTAAGACATCAACGCATAGCGGTCGCTTTGTGAGCCGCTATATGGACTGCCCTAACGATGCGATGTTCCCCTTTGGCTACGGCCTCTCGTATCATACGGCGCGCTACGATAACCTGCGCCTGAGTGCGGACGAGCTTACGGCGGACGGTGTCATCGAGGTCTCAATCGACGTGACCAATGAGGGCGATATTGCTGGTACTGAGGTCGTGCAGCTCTATATCCACGACAAGGTGGCAACGCGCGTGCGCCCCATGCTCGAACTGCGTGACTTTGCGCGTGTTGAGCTTGCGCCGCGTGAGCGCCGCACGGTGACGTTTATCCTGCGCGAGGAGGCTCTGCGTTTTTGGACGCCCGAGCACGGCTGGGCAAGCGAGCCCGGCGCGTTTGAGGTCATGGCGGGGCCTAACAGCCGCGACCTGTTGGTGGGGGAGTTCGAGCTCGTCTAGCTGCATTTGCTTAACGAATGGTGCACGCGGTGCGCGGCAGGCGTTCGGTCTTGTCGCCGGCGCCCGTCCGGTACCGTGCCCGATATCGATAGGAGGGGTCTGACATGGCTCATATCGCAACCAATCCGTATCTGCCGGGATGGGAGTATATCCCCGATGGCGAACCGCATGTCTTTGGTGACCGAGTCTACGTGTATGGAAGCCATGACGCACCCGAGGGCACCGCATACTGCCCGGGTGACTACGTGTGCTGGTCAGCCCCGGTGGACGATCTGGGCTCCTGGACGTTTGAGGGGACCATCTGGCGCAAAGAGGATGACCCGGCCAATGTCGATCGAACCGGGTACGGCGCGCCCGATGTGTGCCAGGGTGCCGACGGGCGGTTCTATCTGTATTACTTCACGCTAAGCATGACGAGCGGTTGCGTCATGTCGGTCGCCGTGTGCGATGAGCCGGCGGGACGCTACCGCTATCTGGGCCCTATTGCCAAGCCCGACGGCTCGCCGTTTGCGGGCGAGGAGGGCTGGGGCATGCCCTTTGACCCGGCAGTCCTTCCCTGCGGGGACGGGGGCTGCTGGCTCTACTATGGGTTTGGCGCCAAGAAGCCGAGCTCGCGCATGCCCGCATGTTCCATGGAGGGCGGCTACGTGGTGCGGCTCGGCGCCGATATGCGCACGATGGCCGCGACACCCAAGCATCTGGCTCCGGCAGTGACGCAGGCGGCGGACACGGGTTTTGAAGGGCATGCCTTCTTTGAGGCCTCGAGCATCCGCGTGCTCGACGGGCGCTACTACTTTGTCTACTCGAGCGAAAACGGACATGAGCTCTGCTGGGCCACGATGCCAACGCCGGAAGGTCCGGTAACCTACGGCGGCGTGCTCGTTTCCAACGGCGATGTGGGCCTGCCCGGGCACGAGGCCGAGGACGCCGCTGTGATGGACCTGGGCAACAACCATGGCGGCATGGCGCGCATTGCCGGGCGCGACTACATCTTCTATCACCGTCATACGCACGGTGCGCAGCACGCGCGCCAGGGGTGCGCTGAGCCCATCGAGATTGCTTCCGATGGACATATCGAACAAGTAGAGATAACGAGCTGTGGGCTCAATGGCGGAGCGCTTCCTTGCGGGCGCGCGTACCCGGCGAGTATTTGCTGCTACTTGGTGGGGCCGGCCGGCGCGGTTCACTATTCCGGCAATCTGGAAATCGCCGATAACCATCCGGTGATTACCCAGGAAGTCGATGCGGGCTGTATGACTTCGGCACGTACCTATGTGGCCAACCTCTGCGATGGAGCGGGCGTGGGCTACAAATACCTGGCGTTTTCCGGTGCGGAGCGCACGGTGGAGCTCGAGGTGCGCGGGGATCTTGCCGGTGTGGTGAGTGTGCGCTTGGACGCGCCGGATGGCGCTGAGTTGACGCGCGTCGAGCTCGTGCCAGGCGAGGGCTGGTGCACGGTGGTCGCATCCCTGACGAAGACCGTTGCCGGTGACCATGCACTCTACCTGGCTATCGAGGGCGTCGGTTCGGTCGATCTCGCCTCGTTTGCCGTCCTTTAACCCATCTCCCATCGGAGGGGCGGCTCGCATGGACGACAGGTAGGCCCTGGTCGCGCGTCCGGTGCTCTCAACACGGCTCGGCCCTCAGGGGGTTGAAACAAAACGGAAGAATGGAGTTGCCATGGCGGAAATTCCGCAGTTGTACACCTGTGCTGGCGGCGGGCAACGCCTGATGGTGGACGGCCGGCCTTATACGCTGTTTGCGGGCGAGTGCCATAACTCCGCCTCGGGTGGGCGCCGCGCTTTTGCGGATGCTCTCGATCGCGCGCGGGCGCTCGGTATGAATACCGTGCTCGCCCCGGTTACCTGGGAGCTTTTGGAGCCCGCAGAGGGCGAGTTTGACTTTGGCCAAGTGGACATGATGCTCGAGCTTGCCCGCGAGCGCGGGCTGCGCCTGGGCGTGCTGTGGTTTGGCGCGTACAAAAATGCGCAGTGCTACTATGCGCCCGCGTGGGTCAAACGCGATATCGAGCGTTTTCGCCGTGCGCAGATGGTGCCCGGGCAGAACAAGGTTCGCTATGCCGAGTTCCATAACTTTGAGATCACGGCGCTTTCGCTCTATTGCGAGGAGACGCGCGCGGCGGATGCCGGCGCCTACGCGGCTTTGATGGCGCACCTGCGCGAGGTGGATGCGCAAGATCATACGGTGATACTCGTGCAGGTAGAAAATGAGTGCGGCCAGATGGTCGCGGCACGTGAGCACTCGCCTTGGGCGGATGCTGCCTTTGCGGAGAGCGTGCCTACGGAGCTGATCGAGGCGCTTGCGGTCGATCCTACCTCCCTGGCGTCTGAGCTTGCGGAAGCCCTTGAAGCGGGCGCCGGCTCTGGTTCGTGGGAACAGGTTTTTGGCGAGCATGCCGAGGAGATGTTTACCACCTACCACATGGCTCGCTACGTGGAGGCGGTCGCCGCAGCGGGCCGCGCCGAGCATCCGCTGTCCACGGCCTGCAATTGCTGGCTCGACAAGGGTCACAAGCCTGGGCGCTTTCCCACGGGCGGTCCCAACCTGCGCGTGATGGGCGTGTGGAAGCATGCCGCCCCGAGCATCGACATGCTGGGCCCCGATATCTACATCCCGGCGTTTTGCAAGGTCTGCGACGGATATGCGCGCGAGGACAACCCGCTCTTTATCCCCGAGACCGCGACGCACGCCTACGCCGCCGCGCGCCAGGTCTGGGCGGTGGCCCATCACCATGCCCTGTGCTTCGCTCCTTTTGGTTACGAGGAGATGGGCGAGCCCTTTGGCGATTCGGCGGGTATTCTCTTTGGCATGGATACGAGCGACCCCGCTTTGCTCACGCCTCAGGACCGGGAGGAATATGCGGAGGTCACGCGTGGGCTGGCTCAGTTATTTGAACTTGCCGAGGACGATGCCGCGTACGCGACGCTCGATGCCGTGACGAGTGAGGTGGCAGCCGAGGGCCTGCTCGATATGGGTTCCATAGCAATTAAGGTGAGCTTTGATGAGGGTGCCCTGCCCGGTGCGTGTGCGGCCCTTCGCGCCGCCGACGGCGCCGTGTACCTGCTTGCGCTTCGTTGCGGCTTGGCGCTCGAGTCGCACGCGGCGGGTGAGCCGCATGTGGATGTGGCGTCGCTCGAGACGGGGACCGTTGAGAACGGCGCGTGGGTGCGCGACTGCCGTCTCAACGGCGACGAGGTCGCCATTATGCGCTATAGCTCTCCCGTGCTTCTTCGTTTGGAGGCCATCACGTACGCTTAGCCGCAGTCATTGCCGCCCGGCCCCTCACTTCCTTTCCTCCCCGGGGACGGGTTCCTGTGGAGGAAAAACCTCGAGAGGCGAACCTGTTGCTAGGGGACGAAGCGAGGTATCAGGAAGTGTCAGTCGCTGCGGGCGGATGAGGCCGTTGGGGCGAAAAGAAGTTTCGAGCTGTGCCGTTGCCGTTGAGCGACGCGCTGTTTGTAGAGATACTGAACCTATGACAATTATCGTGTGAAAGGATTGATGCATGGCTTTCCGTAAAGACTTCCTGTGGGGCGGCGCGACGGCTGCCAACCAGTGCGAGGGCGCTTACGACGTGGATGGCCGCGGCCTAGCCAACGTGGATGTGGCACCGCACGGCCCCGAGCGCTATGCGGTGGTCTCCGGCCAGCGCAAGATGCTCGACTTCGAGGACGGCTATTACTACCCCGCGCAGACTGGCATCGATTTCTATCACCATTACAAGGAGGACATCGCCCTCTTTGCCGAGATGGGCTTTAAGACCTTCCGCATGAGCCTGGCGTGGACCCGCATCTTCCCCAACGGTGACGAGACTGAGCCCAACGAGGCCGGCTTGGCCTTCTACGAGGACGTGTTCCGCGAGTGTCAGGCGCACGGCATTGAGCCGCTCGTGACCATCACGCACTTCGACTGCCCGATTCACCTCATCAAGGAGTACGGCGGCTGGCGCAACCGCAAGCTCATCGACTTCTACAAGAACCTCGCGACCACGATCTTCACCCGCTACAAGGGTCTGGTGAAGTACTGGCTTACCTTCAACGAGATCAATATGATCTTGCACCTGCCGTTTATGGGTGCCGGTCTGGTCTTTGAGGAGGGCGAGAACAAGGAGGCCGTCGAGTACCTGGCCGCCCACAACGAGCTCGTCGCCAGCGCTTGGGCAACCAAGATCGCTCACGAGATCGACCCTGAGGTCAAGATCGGTTGCATGCTTGCCGCAGGTAGCTACTACCCCTACAGCTGCCGTCCGGGCGATGTGCGCCAAGCGCAGATTGACAACCAGAGCAACTATTTCTTCGTCGACGTTCAGAGCCGCGGCTACTACCCGGCCTATGCCGTCAAGAAGCTCGAGCGTTTGGGCATCGATGTGGGCATGACGGATGAGGACCGCGAGATCCTGGCCGCCAACACCGTCGACTTCATCAGCTTTAGCTATTACAGCACCCGTTGCTCCGCCGGTGCCGATAACCCCGATGTCGAGCGCACCCAGGGCAACGCCTTCGCCGGCGCCAAGAACCCCTACCTGCAGGAGAGCCAGTGGGGCTGGGCCATCGATCCGCTGGGCTTCCGCATCACCCTCAACGACCTGTACGACCGTTATCAGAAGCCGCTGTTTGTGGTCGAGAACGGCCTGGGCGCCAAGGATGTTGTCGAGGAGGATGGCTCCATCAACGACGACTACCGTATCGACTACCTGCGCCAGCATATCGCCGCGATGCGCGATGCGGTGACCGAGGACGGCGTTGACCTGCTGGGCTACACCACCTGGGGCCCAATCGACCTGGTGTCTGCCGGCACGGGCGAGATGTCCAAGCGCTACGGCTTTATCTATGTCGACCGCGATGATGCGGGCAACGGCACCCTCAAGCGTTCCAAAAAGAAGAGCTTCGACTGGTACAAACACGTCATCGAGACGAACGGCGAGGACCTGGCCTAAGGCTTCCCAACAACCATAGCCTCCTAACCAAAACGCCCGGCGAGCAGTTAATGCCCGCCGGGCGTTTTGTTAAAAGAAGTGAAAGCACTCATTGGGGACGTACTTAAATGAGTGCCCGCAGAATGAGAGTGGATAATCTCCCGTTTTTAGCCTGTTTGTGGGCTCAAAGTGGGAGATTATCCACTCTCGCCATTTGGGCGTCCAAAAATCCTCGCTCGTTTTGTCTTAGTCATTGGGGACGTTCTTAAACGGCTAGTCGCTGGCGACGTCCCTCGCCGTCGGCGGATTTTGGGACATGTGGCCCGCTTTTTGGGCCCGCCTGTCGGTACACTAAAAGCACTATGGGTACCTGCGAGCGACATATCGGCCACGCGGCCGCCCGATCCGCACCCGTGGCGGATCCCAGGGGCGGCAGGCTCTTCGCCATGCCGCGATTCCTTGTTGGCATATCGCATGGCGTGTATCGCCACCGCGTCTTTGTTATCGCCGGCGCCATTACCGCGCTGTTCCTTATGCTTTTGGCAGTCTTGCCGGCACTGTTCGCCTCCGACCCCAAGCTTTCCAACACCGTGCCCGCCTATAGCGAGGTGTCCGAAGAGGTCGTGGATGCGCTCGTCCACTCGAGCTCTCTCCCGCTGCTTGTCGCCGCAATTGCATTTTCAATCTGGGGTGTGTTGGCGTACCTACGCTGCTTGGACTACGTCTTGCGCCGCCGCCTTGTTGCCATCGCCGCCATTTGTGCCCTGTGGATGATCGAGGTCATCCTCAAATATAAGTCGTTCACGCCGTTCTATGCCACCGTGCTGTGGTACCTGTACTACGTGCCCATGACGCTCATTCCGCTGATCTACCAGCTGTGCGGTCTGCGCCTCGCGGGTTTGGAACAGCATCGTATGGGGCGTCGGTACCGCACCGTTTTGTGGGTCATGGCTGTCCTGCTTATCAGCTTTGTGCTTACTAACGATGTTCATCAGCAGGTCTTCCATTTCGATCGATCGAGTGGAACCTGGAGCAACGATTACACATATGGTTGGGGCTACGGTACCGTTCTGGTATGGACAGCCTTTAACTTCGTTGCCTTTTTTATCTTGGTAGGACGGTCCTCGTCTTTTCGTATTCAGCGTTTCTCGGGCACGGCCGCGCTTGTCCTATTGGGCGGCGCGTTCTTTGCCATTTCATATGCGCTGCGTGTGCCCTGGGCATGGAGGCTTAATTTTTCACTTGTCTACTGCGTCCTGTGCGTGGTGGCGATGGAAATCTGTCTCGATTGCGGTGTCATCCCGTCGTACCACGATATCGCCGGTATTTTCGGCACCTTGCCGCTTGACCTCAAAGTTCTAACGCGTGACCTGCAGGAAGTCTATGTCACGCCGGTGTCAAAGCCAATGCCGGTAGGCGTGCGTGAGGAGTTGCGGATCCAAGAGCACGGGCACGCTCACGCCTTTGCCGTGGCGTCCGATCCCGATGTAATGTATCGCGCCTTTCCGCTGCTGGGTGGATCGGCTCTCCTTGCCCAGGACGTCTCGGAGCTCAACGAACTCAATCGCGAACTGGCGCATCGTCGCATGGAGCTGCAACGCCAAAATGAGCTGCTTGCCGCCGACTACGACCTTAAGACACATTTGGCAGACCAAGAGGCCGAGACCTTACTGGTCCAAGACGTGGACCAAGCGCTTGCCCGTGCGCTCGAAGGGATGTACGACCTGTTGAGCTCGCTGCCGCCGTTGACCGATGAGGCATCTTCGCACGAGCGTTACCGCATGCTGCAGCGCGCCAAGATGCTCGTCGCCTATTGCAAACGCAAGGGGTCGCTCACGTTGGCACAGCACGGGGAGAGCGGTTTTGACCGCGACCGCATTCAGCTCATCGCCAACGAGCTTGCAAGTGACCTGCGCATCATCGATGTCGATTGCGCCTCGATTATCGCCATACGGCGCCCGATGCACGCCAGTACGGTAAGCGCCCTGTACGACTGCGTGTATGACTTTGCGTTTTTTGCCTACACCACCGACCATCCGGCGCTTATGTATCACTTGGGCGACCATGACCGGTGCAGTGTCGAGCTGCGCGCCACGCTTTTTTCCAACGATGATGAAGATCTTTCGCAGACGCCCGCTGCGCAAGAGCTCGAAAGCGCTCTGCAAGGGCGCAACGTGGCATACCGCCTTGAGGGCGAGCCCGGCCAGCTGCGCATGATCGTCTTGATGCCGAGGGCGGGTGAGTGACGATGCAGATTTCGTTCATCCTTCCCCAAATCGTTGCGCTCGATGTTGTCTTTGCCCTGGCTGCGTGTCTGCAGATGATCCACGTCCCGCTCATCGCATCGCGCCGCTCGTCCTATAACCGTAAGGTGATTTGCGCCTATGAGACGAGCCTCGTGCTTCACCTGATGATTTCGGCGCTCATCTTATTCGCGTCGTCTGGCTCGTATCTGGTGGCGCCGCTTGACGTTTGCGCCAGGGCAATGGGCGGAGTGCTGTGGCTCAATGCCGCGATCTTTGCCTATGGCGTGGTCCTCATGGTGCACTATCGTCGCCCTGTCATGCTGGCCGAGCTGCTGCTTGTTGGCGCCGTGACACCGCCGGTGGTTTTTGCCATGGGCTCGGTGTGGGCCGTTGTCCTTATCGCAGAGGGAGCGTTCTTCCTGTTCCGTTCCGTCGCGGCGCTCTTGATGGACGTCCGTAACCGCCAGGAGGATATCACCGCGTTCTCGACGATCGAAACCATCAACGTGATTCCCGTGGGCATCCTGTATCTGGACTCGAGGGGCCGTCCACTGCTTATGAACCGCTGCATGCGCAAAAACCTGGTGGAGCTTCATATGCCCACCGACCTAGGCGATATGAGCGGTACATGGAACGACCTGCGCAAGCTCAGCATGCAAATGCCCGAAGGCGGTAAGAACCGCGTGCGGATCAACCTGGACCGCTTTGGTGAGGCGCGTGCGGTGGTCGAGGTTTCTCCCGCCGAGATTCGCCTGTTTGTGTGCGATGACGTTATGGTCTTGGGCCGTTCGTTCGAGCGCATAATCGGTCTGGACGTGACAGAGTATGCGCATGCGCATGACCGCCTGGCGCAGGCCAACCACCTGCTTGAGCTTGCGGGCCAAGAGCTCCAGGCCCAGATCGAAGAAGTCAAAAAGGTTGCTGACAATGCGGCCTATCTGCGTATGCGCGCTCGCGTGCACGACGTGATCGGGCAGCGCCTGTCCATCCTCCATCGTTATCTGGAGGAGGGACGCCTGGATGACGAGTCACTCGAGCAGATCGACCCGCTGCTGCGCTCAATCGCTGCCGATCTGCGCAGCGGGGGCGACGCCGAACCGGCAGAGCAACTGGGCGATATCGTCCATGCCTTTGGTCTGGTGAGCGTGCAGATCGATGTGGAGGGCGAGCTGCCAAGCGACGCGCGTGTCGCGGCAGCCTTTTTGCAGATTATCCGCGAAGCCTCGACCAATGCCACCAAGCATGCGCAGGCGCATCGGGTCCATGTGCGCTTGTGGCAGGAGACGTCGGAAGACGGCGCTGTTGCGCGGATGACCGTTTCTAACGACGGCGCGCCTGCGCCCGTATCGTATCGCGAGGGAACGGGTATCCCAGGTATGAGGCATGTCGCGCAAGATCTGGGCGGCAGCCTGGAAGTCCGCCCCGCCCCGCCCTTTACGCTTGCGGTATCCATCCCGCTAAACTCTAACGCCACGGCCCAAAGGAGAAGCTCATGATTCGCGTGTTAATCGTCGAAGACCAGGCCATCTTGCGCGAGAGCCTTGCGCGCTCCGTTGGCGACCAGCCCGATATGACCGTCGTTGCCGCGATCGCCGATGCCTCCGAGGCCTTGGGTGTCGCGCTCAAGGAGCGTCCGGACATGATACTGATGGACGTGTGCACCGAACACGATTCAAACGGCATCGTGGCGGCGGCACGCATCAAGGAGCAGCTGCCCGAGTGTCGCATCATTATCATGACAGGCATGCCCGAGATCACCTTTGTCGATCAGGCCCGCGAGGTGGGCGTCGATAGCTTTGTGTACAAGAACGTCGGTATCGACGAGCTGTTCGCCGTGATGCGCTCCACGTTGGCTGGCTACTGCACGTTTCCCAAGCCGCCCGAGAGCATTTTTTCGGGCACGGCAGCCCTCGACGATGTCGAGCTATCGATTTTGCGCCTTGCCTGCGAGGGCAAAAGTCGTCGCGAGATTGCGGCCGAGCTGTTTATGAGCGAGGGCACCATCAAACGCCGCATCTCGGAGATCCTCAACAAGACCGGCTACGACAACATCATGCGTCTGGCTGTGCGCGCGGTAACGGAGGGTAGCATCGTTCCCAACATGGAGCGCTAACGATCGTTACGTATCGGCATAAAAGCGACGGTGCTGCAGGATCAACTCCTGCAGCACCGTCTGGTGTGCGCGGATGTGTCCGCCAATCCGCGGCTGATGTTACGTGCCGCTACGCGATGGTTGCGCTGTAGGAGGCGACGTCCTCGTAGGAATCGGTCAGGTAGGCGTCGATGCCGATGGTCGTGTTGACTAGGCTGTCGAAGCTGTCAAGCGTGCCCTTCGAGAAGGTGAACTCTTCGGTGGCGTTGGTGCCGGGCATCAGGTGGGCCGAGAACCAGGCTTCCTTCATGGTGCCGTTGACGTTTGTCTTGCCGGTGGGAGCGTAGAAGGTCAGGTCCTTGTCGCTCTTGTTGGTGATGTTGACGACAAAGCCGATGTCGCCCCAGTCGTCCTGGAACTTCTCGGTGATGGTGATGGTGCACAGGTCGTCATCGGCGACAGTGACGGCGGGGGAGATTTCGACGCTCTGGACATCGCCGTCTTCGACGGCCTCCTCGACTTCCTCTTCCTTCTCGGCGGCCTCGCGATCCTTCTTCACGGTACCGGACAGGTCCTTATCGGACTTGCTAAAGATGAGCTTGTCCTCGCCGTCCTCAAGGACAAGCTTGCCGTCCTCGAGCTTCACGTCGGTCGTCTCCTTGTCGACGGTGATACTCGCGGTGGTAGCGTCCTTGGCCTCCCACTTTAGGTCGGAAACTTCGGAGAACAAATCGAGGCTGCCCGTGCCGTCTTCGTCCAGGACCAAGATGCAGCTGATGCCCCATTCCTTGAACATCTCCATGTACTCCTCGGTCAGCTCCTCGCCCTCCGAGGTTCCACCCGAGAGCTCCCAGCTGCCGACAAAGTTGGCCTTGGGGTCCTTGCCGCCGCCGCTACAGCCCGTCAGGGCAAAGGCGAGCGCCAGGACGCATGTCAGGAATGCGAGTGCGGACTTTTTGAACGTTGTCTTCATGGTGTCCTCCTTCTTGTGTGAAAACCCATAGAAGCAAATGCGGGGGCGGCGGAACCCCCGCCAATTACCAGATAAAGGGGTTAGGGCCTAGGCGTTCCGCAGTTGCTGCAGAACTTGCCGCCGTTTTCGCTGCCGCAGTTGGGGCAGAACCACTTGGCCGGTGCCGGGGCGGGTGCGGGACTGCCGCACTCGGAGCAGAACTTGCCGGTGTTGGTGGCACCGCAGCTGCAAGTCCAGCCGCCTGCCGCGGGGGCGGCGGGGGCCGGTGCGGGGGCGGGTGCCGGAGCTGGCTGCGGGGCAGCCTGCTGCTGTGCCTGGCCGGCGGCGAACAGCTGGCTGGCGTTCATACCGCCCATACCACCTGCCATGCCCATGCCCATAAAGCCTGCCATCGCGCCGTTGGGGTTGGCGGCTGCCGCGCGCATTGCGTCGCTCTGGGCGCTGGCGATGTTGGCTGCTGCCATGGTGGGATCGCGCATGACCGCGGCCTTCTGCAGGTCCTTGATCATCTGCTCGTCTTCTTGCGAGGCGGCGATGGAGTTAACGCCAAAGCTCACGATCTCGACGCCACGCAGGTCGCGCCAGTCGGCCGAGAGGACCTCGTTGAGCGCGCGGGCGAGCTCGGTGGTGTGGCCGGGGATGGCGCTGTAGCGGATGCCCATTTCCGAGATCTTGGCAAAGGCGGGCTGCAGGGCGGTGAGCAGCTCGGACTTAAGCTGGCTGTCGATCTTGTCGCGCGTGTAGCTATCGGTCACGTTGCCGCACACGTTGGTGTAGAACAGCAGCGGGTTGGTGATGCGGTACGAGTACTCGCCGTTGCAGCGCACGGAGATGTCGACGTCCAGGCCAATGTTGTTATCGACCACGCGGAAGGGCACGGGCGAGGCGGTGCCGTACTTGTTGCCGATGATCTCTTTCGTGTTGATGAAGTAGACGCGCTGGTCTTTGCCCGCGTCGCCGCCAAAGGTAAAGCGGCTGCCGATATTGGCAAACGTCTCCTTGATGGAGTCGCCCAGGTTGCCGCTAAAGACGCTCGGCTCGCTGCCGGTGTCGAAGACGAACTCGCCGGGCTCGAGCGCTACCTCGATGATCTTGCCGTTTTGCACCACGAGCATGCCCTGGCCGTCGTTGACGGCGATGACCGAGCCGTTGGAGATGACGTTGTCCTCGCCGCGCGTGTTGGAGCTGCGGCCACCGGTGCGTTTGCTGCCCTTGCAGGCCAAGACGTCAGCAGGCATCGATTCGCAGTAGATAAATTCCTTCCACTGGTCGGCCATGACGCCGCCGGCAGCTCCCAATCCAGCTTTCAAGAGTCCCATGGTGATCTTCCTTTCTCGTCAAAGGCCGGGTGGTATTGGTCGGATTGCTTAGTCGTCCTTGTCGTCTTTCATGACAACGGTGGTCTCGGTGTGGCTGAAGGTGTCGTGCTTCTCGGTCAGGTCGAGCTCGCCACAATACTCATCGGCATGGGTTGCTTCGTTGGCCGTCTTGAGCTGGCCTACCAGCAGCACGTCCCCGATAATCACGATGATCAGTGGCGCGATGATGTTGATGAGGATGCCCTCGATATCAAAGGCGAGGTAATCCGGATTGAAGGCGTTCTCGCCCATAAAGAGAATTTGGGAGAGGACAAATCCGATCACAAAGAACAGCACCGAGGCGATAGCGAGCTTGGGCTTGGAGCAGGGAAGCTCGCCGACCATGCGACCGGTCTGGCCGTTCATGGCAAACAGGTAGCTCTTGCCGTTCCACGAGGTGGAGAGCATCCAGACGGGGAACAGGGCGTAGTCGCTGTCTTCCCAGGTGTAGTCGAGCTGCTTGCTTTCGACCGTGGCATCGTCGTATTCGTCGACGACGGTCTCGCGCAGGGCCGAGATCGTGCTCTCCTCCATGCGGCGCTCGGCGCGCGCCTTGCACGTCTCGCAATCCTCATCGTAACGGTTGGCGATGTAGCCGGGCATATATGCGACCGAGAACGGACGCAGCGCGTCGTAGTCAAACGGCTCGATGGCGTCCATGTGGCCGTCGGGCATCTTGGACGATCCGTCGACGGGCACGCGCTTAAACGAGATATTGCCCTTGCGATAGGCATCGTAGTGGTCGGTGGTCGTGACGGTGCGATCGGATTCCTCGGTCACGGTCTCGTTGGTCGCGTCAAAATACACTTCGCCGTCAACGCGGGCGCCGTAGAGCCAAAACGGCACGTAGACACCTTGGACCTCGTCGATGTGGTTGCCGGTGACAAAGCTCTTGGGCAGCAAGATCTTGCCCTTGTAGTGTTCCTTGAGTGCGGCCGTGACGTCATCGCGCCCGAGCTTAAACGGAATCACCAGGTCGGGCGAGAAGTCGCCAGAGAGCTGGCCGGGCGCCACGGCGGAGTTGCCGCAGTACGGGCAGGTGGTGACGGCGACGGTGCCGTCGGACACGAGCTCGGCGCCGCACGACGAGCAGATGTAGCCGGCGTTTTGGGCGAGCTCCTGCACCGCGTCGTCGGCGACGGGCTTGGGCGTTGCGGCTGCCGCATCGGCTTTGGCGTCGGCCTTGTCCTGGCGCTCGCGATAGAGGGCCTCGACTTCTTCGACTTCAAAGCGCGAATCGCAGTAGTCGCAGACGAGCTTTTGCTCGGCACTGGCAAAGTGAAGGGGGCCGCCGCATGCGGGGCACTGATAGTTGACGCTCTCGAAGGCCATGATCGGTCCTTTCCGTGCCGGAGGCTATGCGCCGATGGCGCCGCCGCAGTATTCGCAGCGCCCGCTGGCATCGGGAATGGTGGTGGCTCCGCAGAAGGGGCAGGTCACTGCGGTCTTGGGGGCCTTGGCGGCCACGACGCTGTCGCGTGTCTCCTGTCGCAGCTGCACTAGCGCGTCGCGGACCTCGGTTGCCTGGCGCTTGGCCTCGCGGTATTCGATGGAACCGCGCTGATCGATGGTGGAGTCGTTCACGCGCAGGTTGATCTCGGTAAAGTACGGCGTGTTGACGTGGATGGTCAGATTAAAGTCGTAATCCAGGTCGTAGCGCGGCGGGTTGTAGCTCTCGCGCTCGCCGTCCTCGGTCTCGCGATAGATTTCGGTGCGATGCTCGTCGATATCCATATCGCAGCCGAGTACCTGCGAGAACTCGATGATGTCGGGATTGGCGTCGCGCCAGCGGCTCTGCGAGGTAATGATCAGCAGGCCCGCGTCCTCGTCGAGCATGATGTTGGTGCGCCCGGCAGAAAGCGTGCGCGTGGGGTTGAACGACGCCAGACGCTCGGCATTGGCCTCGCGGTAGGCGAGTTGCTCGCGGATATCGTCCGCGGTGCTGGAGCGATAGCCGCCAAAGAAGGGGGAGAGCTTGCCGGCGCACTCTTTGCACAGGTAGCCTTCATTGATTTTTGTCTTACCTAGAAGTCCCAGCTCGGTACCGCAAATCGCGCACTCTTTCTTCTCGAACATCTTGTCAAAGAAGCCCATGGCTGCCTCCCATCAACTGGTAGCGTGTGTCACTTTTGATGATGGGGGAGTGCGCGATCTTTCACGATACCCAGACGGCTCAACGAGTCTCCACAACTGGGACACATGGCCCATTTTTCATCCGGCACATAGGGACACTCTTTGCCGCGGGTAGTCATTGGGCACTCATTGGGGACGTACTTAAATGAGTGGTAGTTGGAGACACTCCTGGCCGAGCTAGAGGTCGCGCGCGCCCCTTCCGGTCCATGCGGCTCAAAATCGCGGCGTGATGTGGACGGCTGGGGTCGAATTGGCAGCATTTCGAGCTCGGCTTTGATATTGAGACTGGTTCTCTATTAAAATTGATTTCCAAGCGTTGAGCGGGGGGGGGGGGGTATTCATTAGAGGCATGGGAGACACAGCCGCATACCTGCGTCGGGGCATTCGGGAGATTATATGCCTGGCGTTGTTCTACTTTACGTTTTTGGCTGGCGAGTACCTTTTTGACGTGCGCGTGGCCGAGTTTGTGCCGCCGAGCGAGGTCGCTACCTACGAGACCCTCATCGTCGGTGCGAGTGTGATCGGCTTTTTTGTGCGTCCCCTTCTGTACTATCGCCGCCCCCGCGCGATCGATACGACGAGCGACATCACGGGCGTGCTGCTGGTGTCGGCATTGCTGCTGTTGATTATGGCGGTTCAGTTTGAGATGGTAATTGCCGGCGGTTTGATGGCGTTCTGCACGCTGGGCTATTGCGGATCGACCGCCCATGCCAACTTTGCACGGCGCTTTGCGCGGACGCCGTACTTGGCGCGCGGGGCGGCGCTTTCATATGCTCTGGGCGTTTTGGTGCAGGTGTTCAGCCACATGGTGATACCCGCGGGGATTCCGCAGCAGTTTGTTTTTGTTGCCTGTGCGGTCGCGCAGGTGGCGCTCCTCCACGACGTCCGCCGCGCCAAGCTGCGCGGTGAGCCTGAGGTCGGGAGCGAATCCGATATCGCCGAGCTTTCGGTGGATGCATCGGAGTTTGGCGCCAAATGGCAAAACGATCCCGATTCAACGGCGGCTTTTCGGCGCGCCGTGGTGCGTCTGACGATTGCAACCGCCTGCCCTACCGGGGTGTTTGCCGCCCTTAATGCGGGACTCACGATCTCGCACGCCGCCGGGTCCGTTGACTTGGGCGATTGGTCGCGCTTGCTGATGGGCGTGAGCGCTCTGGTCGCCGGCTCCCTATTTGACCTGCGCGGGCGCTCGTATATGAACATCATCATGACCTGTGCCGCCATGCTTTCCACGCTCTCATTCGCTGTGCTTATCGCCGATGCCAACGGCGGCAACATACTTGCCGCTACCATCATCTTCTATCTGGGTGCGGGCTTCTTCGTGGTGTTTTTCACGGCGACATTTGCCGCCATTTCGGTGTATGCGCACTGGTCGTATCTGTGGCCGTGCATGGGCCGCGTCATCAACAACGTTTGCGCGATGCTCGTGACGGCACCGGCAGCGGTGATTGTTTCGAGCCAGAACGTGCTGCTGGCGATGGGCGTGGGGCTTGTGCTGCTTGTGGGCATTGCGATCTCGCTGCTGGGACAGTCTGGGCATCAGGCCTATGACGTTGAAGTGCGCGGCGACCTGGTGTTTGCTGCTAGCGACCTTGGCACTGATCCCGTATCCGCCCAGAGCGAGCCCGCCCTCACGGGGGTGCCGGAGCTCACGCTCGGCGAGCGGCTCGATGCCTTTGTCGCCGCCTTTGAGCTTACAGAGCGCGAGCGCGATATTTTGGAGGCCTTGGTCGCATCGCACGAGAGCGTTCAGGACATCGCCGCAAAGCTCTTCCTTTCGCGCTCCACGCTCTACCGCCATATCGCCTCGATCAACAAAAAGACCGGCGCCGCCTCGCGCGTGGCCCTCATCAACTTCTTCTGGTCCTGGACACCCAAGGACTAGCGTATGAGCCGCCGCCCAGTCCCTTACTCTAGCGGGGGATGTGGCCTCAAAGCGCGCCCGCATCGATGCCTTGCCTGCGCTAAACTGGAAGGCACGTACGCGATTACGAGAGGAGCCCGCATGGAGGCTTACAAGCAAGAATTTATCAAGTTTATGGTCGAGTCCGACGTTCTTAAGTTTGGCAGCTTTACGCTCAAGAGCGGCCGTCAGTCCCCGTTCTTTATGAACGCCGGCGCCTACGTGACGGGCTATCAGCTCAAGAAGCTGGGCGAGTATTATGCCCAGGCCATTCACGATAACTTTGGCGACGACTTTGACGTGCTGTTTGGACCGGCCTACAAGGGCATTCCGCTGGCCGTCGTGACCGCCATTGCCTACCACGAGCTGTACGGCAAGGAGGTCAAGTACTGCTGCGACCGCAAGGAGGCCAAGGACCACGGTGCCGACAAGGGCAACTTGCTGGGCTATGAGCCCCAGGACGGCGACCGCGTGGTGATGGTCGAGGACGTTACTACCAGCGGCAAGTCCATCGACGAGACCTATCCCAAGGTCATGGCTGCGGCCGATGTCGAGATCAAGGGCCTTATCGTCTCGCTCAACCGCATGGAGGTCGGCAAGGGCGGCGTGACCACCGCTCAGAAGGAGATCGAGGCCAAGTACGGTTTCCCCGTCGCGAGCATCGTTTCTATGGCCGAGGTCGTCGAGACCCTCTACAACCACGAGATCGACGGCAAGGTCGTCATCGATGACGAGCTCAAGACTGCCATCGACGCCTACTACGAGCAGTACGGAGTTAAGTAGGTTACGCGGTTTTACCAAACCGCGTAACCGGCCGACGCTGCGCGGGCCGCATTTGGACAATCTGACGTTCAACTTCA
>CAUGNQ010000021.1 GCA_959600835.1 uncultured Collinsella sp.
GGGATAACCCTCGCGATGAGCAACGCGAGCCATGGCCAGGTACATACCGACCTCGGAGCACTCGCCCTCAAAGTTGGCGCGCAGATCGGCAACGATGTCCTCGGAGACGCCCTCCATCTTGGCGACGCCCACGACGTGCTCGGCAGCCCACTCGAGCTGGCCCTCCTCCTGCTTCAGGAAGCGAGAGCCGGGAACGCCGCACTGGGGGCACTTGAAATCCTCGGGCAGCTGGTCGCCGTCGAACTCTTCCACATAACCGCAAACGGGGCAAACAAACTTCATGATTCGATCCTTTCGATCGATGGCGATGGTGCGCTCGTCCGGTCCCGTAAGGGCCCTCTCCGGACGTGCGTCTTGACGAGTTCTATTATCCATAAATGAGACCGAATGTGAAGCCTATTAGGAATGATTTTTAATAAAACAATTTAAGCATGTGTAGATGTTGATTGATTAACGATTGCTAGACCTCGTGCGACCTCCGATGAGTACAATCGGTCGAGCAAATGTTGACCAATCAACAAATGAAGGAGCTTCCTTTATGCATCTAGCCCGCCGCGCCTGGTGCCGAACGTATCAAACGGTTTTTCGCATCGCATTGCCGGTGCTGCCCTATACCGAGCCACGCATTTTAGAGCACGCTGAGGAAGTGCCCGCAGTGCTTCAAAAGCGTTCAATACACCATGTTCTTATCGTGACAGATCCCGGCATTGCCCGTCTGGGGCTCACGGCACCGCTCGAGACAGCGCTCGCGTCCAAGGGAATTAGCGCTGCGGTCTATGCCGAAACATGTGCGAACCCCACGGTCTCAAACGTGGAGGAAGCGGCATCTCTGTATCGAGAGAGCGCCTGCCAGGCCATTATCGGCTTTGGCGGCGGTTCGGCCATGGACTGCGCCAAGGGCGTGGGCGCGCGCATCGCGCAGCCAAAGAAGCCCATCAACAAGATGCGCGGCCTGTTGCGTATCCATCGTCGCCTGCCGCTGCTCATCGCCGTTCCCACCACGGCGGGCACGGGAAGCGAGGTCACGCTTGCAGCGGTAATTACCGACGACGAGACGCACTACAAGTATCCCATTAACGACTTTGTGCTGATCCCGCGCTTTGCGGTGCACGACCCCGAGTTTACGCGCGGCCTGCCCGCCTCCATTACGGGGCAAACGGGCATGGACGCCCTGACACATGCCGTCGAGGCCTTTATCGGGCGCAGCACCACGCCCTATACGCGCAAGATGGCGCGCCAGGCGGTGCAGCTCATCCACGACAATTTGCTCGAGGCCTATGAGTGCGGTGGCAACATGCGTGCGCGCCGCAATATGCTTTCGGCGGCGTATAAAGCGGGCGTTGCCTTTACGCGCTCTTATGTTGGATACGTCCATGCCATCGCGCACAGCCTGGGCGGGCGTTACGGGATTCCCCACGGCTTGGCCAACGCCATCATCCTGCCGCACATGCTTCGCGCCTATGGCGAAGCTGCTGCTCCCAAGCTCGCCGATCTCGCCCGCATGGCCGGCATTGCGCCGGCTAATGCGCTGGACAACGTGGCTGCTGAGGCCTTTATCGATTGGGTCGACCGCATGAACGCCGCCTTGGGCATACCCAAATATGTGACGGGCATTCGCCGCTCCGACATTCCTGAGATGGCGGCGCATGCCGATGCCGAGGCCAATCCCCTGTACCCCGTTCCGCTTTTAATGGACCGTTTGGAGCTCGAGCATATGTACGAGGTCGTTGCGGGTGGTATGTTTGAAGACGAGAACTAGGAGGGCCCATGAACACCGAGGAAATCGCGCGCATCGTTGCCGATCAGCGCGCCTATTTTAAGACGCACGCCACGTTTGATGTCGATGCTCGACGTCGTGCGCTCGTGAGTTTACGCGATGCGGTGCGGGCCCACGAGGCCGATATTGCCCATGCGCTCAAGACCGATTTGGGAAAGTCGCATGACGAGGCGTATATGTGCGAGATCGGCACCTCGCTTTCCGAGATTCGTTATCAGATTGCGCATGTGGCTCGATGGAGTCGCTCGCGCCTGCGTCCGTGTGACCTCGCCAACGCCGTGAGTGTGTGCAAGACGCAGTCCGTGCCCTATGGCGTCACACTCATCATGGCTCCGTGGAACTACCCGTTTTTACTGACGCTCGAGCCACTCGCCGGCGCCCTTGCCGCGGGCAATACCGTGGTCATCAAGCCGAGCGCCTATGCTCCGGCATCGAGCGCGGTGCTCAAGCAAATCTGTGAAGAGGCATTTGATCCGCGCTTGGTGACGGTCGTCGAAGGCGGGCGTGCCGAAAACGAAGCGTTGCTCGATGAGTGCTGGGACAAGATCTTCTTTACCGGTAGCGTTCCGGTCGGCAAGCTCGTCATGGAGCGTGCAAGTAAAAACCTCACACCCGTGACGCTTGAGCTGGGCGGAAAGAGTCCCTGCATCGTGGATGCGACGGCTAACTTGAAGGTCGCGGCACGCCGTATCGCCTTTGGTAAATGGCTCAACGTGGGGCAGACCTGCGTGGCGCCCGACTACCTGCTGGTCGATGCGCGCGTGCACGACGAGCTGCTGGACCTCATCAAGGAGGAGGCCCGCCGCATGTTTGGCGAGCATCCGCTCGACAATGAGAATTACGGTCATATTGTCAACGCCAAGCATTTCGCGCGCGTACGCGGGCTGATCGACCCCGACAAGGTTGTGCTGGGAGGTACCGCGCGCGAGTCGTCGCTCAAGATTGAACCGACGATTTTGGACGGCGTGGCGCCTGAGGACGCCGTAATGCAGGAGGAGATTTTCGGCCCCATCTTGCCGGTGCTGTCGTTTGAGAGCCTAGACGAGGCCGAGACGTTTATTACGGATCGTCCGACGCCGCTGGCCCTGTATATCTTTAGCCAAGACCGTGAGGTTCAGCAGCGCTTTGTGCGTTACGTGCCCTTTGGTGGTGGCTGTGTTAATGACACCATTATGCATTTGGCCACGAGCCATATGGGCTTTGGCGGCATGGGGGCGAGCGGTATGGGACAGTACCATGGACGCGAGAGCTTCGATACGTTTAGCCACAAGAAGAGCATCGTGAACAAGGCAACGTGGCTGGACGTGCCGTTCCGCTATGCCCCTTACGCAAGCTGGAAGCGCAAGTTCGTGCGCATGTTTGTGCATTAGAATCAGATGACATAGGGATAAACAAAGTGGCCGCCCCCGCGTAAGCGAAGACGGCCATTTCTCACGATGAAAACGTGTATCGGAGTTGGCAAGACCCGCTGCCACGGGTGCCATCCGTGTTCCCATCTTATCTGCAAGCGTTCCGTTGCGCAAGCGTTGCGGCAAACGATTGAAAGACGCAGACAGGATGAATTTGTGTCCGCACGGGCCCGTAGACTTCTCAACTACGTTGTGGATGCTCGCTAATCGGTAATGGAGGCGCACGTGTTTGATGACGATGACCTGTTCGATCTGACAGACGATCCGTTTGAGTGGGATATGCTACTCGATGACGATGAGTTGGAGCAGGACCGTAAGAAGCGGCAGGGCAAGAAGACGCGGGATGACGCTTCGAAAAAGCAGGACAAGCGTCGCCGAGGTCTGTTCGGCGGGCTCTTTGGGTGACTGTCTCATCGCCGCGTCTGTATACTAAACAGGTCTTATACGCGTTGCGAAATGAGGACAGAGACGATGATGTGGTTTACCGCCGACCTGCACCTGGGCGATACGAATATCTTGCACGACATGGATCGACCGTTTGATTCGGTCGAGGAGATGAACCGCAAGGTCATCGATGCCATCAATGAGTGCGTGGCTGTGGACGACCGCCTCTATATCTTGGGAGACTTTACCTATCGTTTGCCCCTGGCGGAGGCGGTGCGCCTGCGCGAGCGCATCGAATGTCAGAACGTAACGCTCATCCGCGGTAACCATGACGGCGACTGGGAAGATCCAGACGCGCCGCACATTTGGGATGAGGTGCGCGATTATCTGGAGGTCGCCCCCGGTTACGCGAAGGGCCATCGCCTGGTAATGAGCCATTACCCCATGCTCAGCTGGAACGGCAAGGCGCGTGGCGCCATCATGTTGCACGGGCATATCCACAGCAGGGGAGACCGCACCAACGCGCGCAACCGCGATCGCGAGCGCCCGGTTCTGCGCTACGACGTTGGCCTCGATGCCAACAACTACAAGCCCGTAAGCCGTGACCAAATCCTAGGCTTCTTTGGACTGTAGCTGTAAGTGCAGGTAGAATGAACGCGCCGCGCGGATGGTCTGTGCGGCGCGTTTCAGTAGGAGCGATGAATCCATGAGGGCTATCCAGCGCATTAACCATAACGCTGCCATCTGCGAAGACGGCGCGGGGCGTCAGCTTATCGCGCTGGGTCGCGGTATCGGCTTTGGCGATATGCCGCACGAGGTCGATCTGGACGTTGTTACACGCACCTTTTACGGCATCGATTCAAAGTACCTGGCGTTTATCGACGAGGTCGACCCCGAGGTGCTGGAGTTTTCCGCCCAGCTGGCAGATATCGCAACCGGGCAGCTTTCGTATGAATTGAGCCCAAACCTTCCCATTACATTGGCAGACCATATTCAGTTTGCTATTAAGCGCGCCCGCGAACACATGGTGGTGTCGTTGCCGCTCGAGCGCGACCTGGAGCAGCTGCATCCCATCGAATACCGCTTGGGCGAGCTGGCTGTTCGGGGCATTCAGAAAAGCTTCCGGGTGCGTATGCCCCGAAGCGAGGCCGCGGGCATTGCCATGTCGATTGTTAATGCATCGGTTAGGCCGAGCGAGCGACGCGTGCTTGCCGAGCAGCACGAGGAGCGACTGCTCGATATGACGGTCGCGATTATTCAAGAAGAGTTGGGCGTGACGGTCGATCGCTCGTCGTTTGCCTTTACTCGCTTTGCCACTCATGTGCGCTATCTGCTCGACCGCGTGGCAAAGAAAGAACCGATAGATACTGAGAACTCCGGTCTCTACGACGTGCTCGTGGAGCAATATCCGGCGGCATCGCGTTGCGCTCATCGTGTCAACGATCTGATTCAAGAGACCTTTGGCGAGCCATTGGCCCAAGAAGAGCTCGTCTATCTGATCATGCATGTGAATCGCGTGGCTTCTGTCCACTCGGATAAATAGGCTCTCTGGTATTTCCTTTCCGTCATGGCGACCGTTCGCGGGTCGTTTGCTACCGTTCGTCGGTAATCTGAGCCGCAACGAACGCATCTGCCGCATATACTCGCCGTGTGTTGGGTGTTACTCACGGCGCAGCTCCGAGAGGCACTACCGATTCTGTCGAGACCATTATTGGGTCTCTGTCGGTTGTGCGCGGGGCTTTTTTCATGTCGATCCACCCGGGAATCACATGCAATGAAATCTCTTGCCAACGGGCATCGCGCGCTGCGCAGGCGCGAGCGGAATCGTGTGTCTTGGTGCCATGAAGCCCCACGAGCCTTTAGTTGGAAGAGAAGGGATTCGACATGGCTGTCGATAACAAGAAGATTGCCGAGGACGTGCTCGCTGCCGTCGGCGGCGCCTCCAATGTGACGAACGCGACGCACTGCATGACCCGCCTGCGTCTGAACCTCAAGGATCAGTCCATTCCCAATGACGATGAAGTGAAGAAGATCAAGGGCGTGCTGGGCGCACAGTGGTCTGGCGGCCAGTATCAGGTCATCATTGGCCAGAACGTGCCGAAGGTCTATGACGCCGCTCTCAAGCTCGGCGTGAAGGGCGAGGGCGCAATCGCAGAGAACCTCGATGGCAACACCAAGGAGCCGCTGACGCTCAAGACTGCGGGCCAGAAGACCCTCAACTACCTGTCCAAGACAATGGTCATGACGATCCCCATCATCATGGGCGCCGCCATGTTCCGTACCATTGCCGTACTTTGCGGCGACGGCATGCTCGGTATCTGGTCTGCCGATTCCGACATCTACAACTTCTTCTACAACTGGATTTACAACGCCGGCTATTATTTCCTTCCTGTCTATCTGGGTTGGGCTGCCGCAAAGCAGCTCGGCTGCAGCCAGCCGCTCGGCATGATGCTCGGCGGCGTGCTCATTGCCCCCGAGTTCATGACGTTGGTCAACGCCGCTGCGGATTCTGGTGCTACGACCACGATGGTTTACGGCGTGCTCCCGGCTCAGCTGAACAACTATTCCTGCACCGTTCTCCCCATGGTTCTGTCCATGCCGGTACTCATGGTCGTTGAGAAGTTCATGAAGAAGATCATTCCCGACATGCTCTCTACGGTGTTTGTGCCCGTGTGTACTCTGGCCGTCATGATTCCCGTTTCGCTGTGCGCGCTGGCTCCGATTGGCTCTATCTTGGGCAACGCGGTTGGTAACTTTATGTTCGGCCTCGGCAACACCGGCGGTATCGTCACGGTCATCTCCCTCGTTGCCATTGCCGCGCTTTGGGAGTTCCTGGTTATGACCGGTATGCACCAGGTCCTGCTTACCCTTGGCATTGTGCAGCTGCTCACCATGGGCTCTGACTCCTGCGTCATGGTCGCGGGCGCTATCGCTCAGTTCGCTACGTGGGGCATGGCCTTCGGCGCCTTCCTGCGCCTTAAGGAGACTGACGAAAAGGGTGCCATGCTTGGTTTCTCGCTCTCCGGCATTGTCGGCGGCGTGACGGAGCCCGCGCTGTATGGCTGCGGCTTTAAGTACACCCGCTGCTTGGGTGCCATGGTTGCCGGCGGCGCTATCGGCGGCCTGATCGCGGCTCTTACCAATGTGACGACGTATGTTTTGGGCGCGACGAATATTCTGGGTATAACCGGATATGTTGCCGGCGGAACTGCCAATCTCGTATGGGGGTGCATTGCATCGGGTGCCGCGTTTGTTTCCGCCGCCGCCATCGCTTATCTCTTTGGTTTCACCAAAGAGCAGCTCGATGAGGACGCTGCCGCCGCCAAGGCCTAAAGCGTCTGTTCGGTAAGATAATTGCCTGGGGCATTTGGTTGCACTTCAAGTGCCCCTTTCCATAGATGGGGGTCAATATGAAGCAATTGCTCATTCGTGCCGATGATATTGGTTATTCGTATGCCGTTGACTTGGGGATTGCCCGCAGTATCAATGAGGGCCTGGTGCGCTCGGCGGGCCTGATGCCCAATATGCCCGAAGCTGAGCGCGGCTGGTCGCTCGTGGCGGATGCCGGCATTGCGGTGGGCCAGCATACCAACGTATGCCTGGGCAAGCCGTGTGCCGACCCGGCGCTCATTCCGAGCATGCTCAACGAGAACGGTGAGTTCCATAGCAGCCGTACCTTCCGCGAGCACTTTAAGCGCGGCGAGGAGTTGATAGACTTCGACGAGGCCTGCATCGAGATTCGCGCGCAGCATGACCGCTTTGTCGAGATCGTGGGCCGCGAACCCGATTATTTTGAGGCCCATGCCGTCATGAGCAAAAACCTTAACCGCGCGATCTCGACGGTTGCCCAAGAGCTGGGCCTTAAGGAGCAAAAGGCGAGCTTCGACCCCACGGCGGTGGTGCATTGCGGAGATACTGATCTGCGCATGGTGATGCGCTCGATGGAGCCGGGCTACGAGCCCAAAGAGGCAATCATGCAGACGGTTCGCGGGATGGTGGACGGCGAGACGGTCGTCTTTGTGTGCCATCCGGGCTATCTCGATCGTTTTATCCTCGAGAGCAGCTCGCTTACGACCGATCGTGCCAAGGAAGTTGATGCACTCATCGACCCCGAGCTTTGCGCTTGGCTTGAGTCTCAACCCAATCTTCGCCTGATCGACTACCGCGACCTGTAAGGATCCAAGCCACCACAAAGGGGACAGTCACCTTTGTGGTGGTTCTGGCGCCGTTGCCATTATGGCGGCGGCGCCTTTTTTGTCCGTGCGGCGCGGTAGAGTGTATGCGGTTGAAGTTTGCGTCCATCGAGGAGCTGCCATGAACGAGATTAAGTGCCCGCATTGCGGCGAAGTATTTAAGGTCGATGCGTCCGGCTATGCGGATATCGTCAAGCAAGTGCGCGATGCCGAGTTCTCGCACGACCTGGCAGAGCGTGTGAAGGCGGTCCAGCGCGAGGGCGAGCAGGCACTGGAGCTTGAGCGCTCGCGCTCGACGGCTGCTTTGCAAAAGGCAGAGTCTCAGCGCGACGCTCAGCTTGTCGAGCAGAAGAACGCTGCAGCTCAGCAGCTGGCACAAGAGGTTGCCAAGCGCGACGCTGAGCTTGCCGAGCTGCACGCCAAGCTCGAAGGCGCTGCCGCAGAGCGCGAGAGTGCAAGTCAGCGCGCGGCGGTTGAGGCCCGTTCCGATGCTCAAAAGGAGAATGCCGAGCTTCAGCGCGAGATCGACAATTTACGTGCGCAGTTGGAGCGCAAAGATGATGAAGCCAGGCTTGCCGAGGCGGCGGCACGCAATGCTGCTCAAAACGACCTGTCCGCGCGCGACGCTCAGATTGCCGAGCTGCAGGCCAGGATCGCCGCGGCGGACAAGGCCCAGGAGATGGCGCTTGCCGCTGCCGCGGCAGAGTCGCAGCGTGAGCTCGATGCCGCTCGCAGCGAGGCCGAGCGCGCGCTTGCTGACTATCGCGTGAAGGTGCAAGAGAAGTTTTCTGCCGCAAAGGCACAGTCCGAGCAAGAGGCCGAGGGTCTGCGTGCCCAGTTGCGCGAGCAGGAACTGATGGCAAAAATGAACCTGTCAGAGGCGGTCGCCGCGGCGGAGCGAGAGCGCGATGAGGCACGTGCCAAGCTGACGAGCGAGTTGGCGGTGCGCGATTCTCGTGAGGAGCAAGCCAAGGCGGCACACGAGCTCGAGCTTGCGCAGGCCAAGCGCGCGAGCGATGACCTGATTCGCTACAAGGATGAAGAGATTGAGCGCCTTAAGGACATGAAGGTCCGCCTGTCCACCAAGATGGTGGGCGAGTCGCTCGAGCAGCACTGCGAGATCGAGTTCAACCGTCTGCGCATGACGGCGTTTCCCAACGCGTACTTCGAGAAAGATAACGATGCGTCCGAGGGTACCAAGGGCGACTTTATCTTCCGCGAGTGCGACGCGAGCGGTAACGAGGTCATTTCGATTATGTTCGAGATGAAAAACGAGAACGACGAGACCACGACCAAGCATAAAAACGAGGACTTCTTTAAGAAACTCGACCACGATCGCCGCCAAAAAGGCTGTGAGTACGCGGTGCTCTGCACGCTACTCGAGCCCGAGAGCGAGCTCTATAACGCAGGGATAGTCGACGTGAGCTATCGCTACGAGAAGATGTACGTGATTCGCCCACAGTTTTTCATTCCCATGATTACGCTTCTTCGCAACGCCGCCATGGGTTCGCTGCGCTATAAGCAGGAGCTAGCGGAGTACAAACAGCAGAATATCGACGTTACGAACTTCGAAGCCAAGATGGAAAAGTTCAAGAATGATTTCGGCCGCAACTACGAGATTGCGAGTCGCAAGTTCCAAACAGCAATCGATGAGATCGACAAGACGATTAGCCATCTGCAGAAAACCAAGGAGGCGTTGCTGTCCTCCGAGAACAACCTGCGCCTAGCCAACAAGAAAGCCGACGATCTTACCATTCGCAAGCTCACGTGGGGCAACAAGACCATGAAGGCGGCGTTTGACGAGGCGCGCGGGGCTGCGTCAGAGACAAACGATGAGCCAGCCGAGGCGGATTCGTATGAGATCGAGGATGCCGAGTAAGGTATAGCGGATAGTGCAAAAGCGGGGCCGCTGGCGAAATTGCCAACGGCCCCGTTTCGTTTCGGTATGTTCGGCTAGTCCTCGAGCAGGTCCTCGATAAAGCCGACACGGTAGTTCTTGAAGATGACCTCGCCACCGTCTTGCGTGGCGTCTAGATCGACATCGCCCATAATGCCAAAGTCGTGGTCGCCATCCTCGTCGGCAAAAATCTGGTGCACGTGCCATACGTGCGCGGTCTTCTCGTCGGACTCGTCGATGGAAAACATCGCGGCGCTGCGGGCATCTCCGTCGGTGAGGATTTCCTCGTGCTGCTCGTGGTAAGCGTCGAGTGCTTTTTGCCAGCGGATCTCGCTCATGCCCCAGTCGTCGTCGAGCTCGCCCAGGTCGCGAACGTGCTCGCGGGCGGCAAGGGTCACGCGACGGAAGAGCGCGTTGCGCACCAACAGCGTGCAGCCGCGACGGTCCGCCACGACCTCGTCGATGCCCTGCGGCGGCGCAGCATCGAGTGCAGCGGGGTTGCCGGCGTTCTCCCACTCGTCCACCAGGCTCGAGTCGACCGAGCGCACCACAAAGCCGAGCCACGAAATGATGTCACGCAGGCGCTCGTCGCGCTTCTCGATGGGTACGGTGCGGTCGAGAGAACGGTAAGCCTCTGCCAGGTAGCGCAGCAAAATGCCCTCGGAGCGGGCGATGCCGAGCTTTTGAATGTAGCCCTTAAAATCGCTCGCGCTTTCCAGCATATCGCGCAGGACGCTCTTGGGAGAGAGCTGGTAGTCGTTTGCCCAGGGTACTTCCTGGCAGTACTTGTCAAAAGCGGCGTCGAGCAAGTCCTCGAGCGGCTTTTCGTAGGTGACGTCCTGGATGCGCTCCAGGCGTTCCTCATATTCGACGCCGTCAGCCTTCATTTCTGCCATCGCGCGGTCGCGCGCGGCGCGCTCCTGTGCGCGCAATATCTGCTTGGGATCCTCGAGCGTTGACTCGACCATCGAGATCAGATCCATGGTATAGGTCTCACTCTCGGGGTCGAGCAGCTCCAGCGCGGCAAGCAAAAACGGCGAGAGCGGCTGGTCGAGCGCAAAGTCCTCGGGCAGGTCGACCGTCAGCGCGTAGTCGATGTCCGGCGCGGCATCAGCCGGAGCGTCGGGTGCGGGCGGTACCTCGGTGCGCACGACGACGCCGGAGTCGATGAGCGTGGCGAAGATTTCGTCGGCGCGAACCTCGAGCTTGGCCTTTTCTTCGGGGGTCTGCAGGCTTGTCTCGATGAGGTCGTGCACGCGGGCGCGAGCGTCACCGCCCTGCTCGACCACGCTAATCACCATGGAGTGTGTGATGCGAAGGCGCGGCTTGAGCGTCTCGGGCTGCGTCTCGATCAGGCGCTCAAAGGTCTGCTTGTTCCAGGTGACAAAGCCCTCGGGGGCCTTCTTCTTTTTAATCTTGCGGAGCTTTTTGGGATCGTCGCCCGCCTTGGCCATAAGCTTGGCATTCTCGATCTCGTGCTCGGGTGCCTCGGCGATCACCATGCCCTCGGTATCGAAGCCCGAGCGACCGGCGCGACCAGCGATCTGATGAAACTCACGGGCGCGCAGGCGACGCATCTTGTAGCCGTCGAACTTGGTGAGCGCGGTGAGCACCACGGTATGGATGGGTACGTTGATGCCGACGCCGAGCGTATCGGTACCGCAGATGACGGGCAGCAGGCCCTGCTGCGCCAAGCGCTCGACCAGCAGGCGATAGCGCGGCAACATGCCAGCATGGTGCACGCCGACGCCGCAGCCGAGCAAACGCTTGAGGATCTTGCCGAAGGCCGTCGAGAAGCTCGTGCCTTTGGCGGCTTCCTTAATAGCCTCGCGCTGCTCCTTGCTGGCGATGCCAAAATTGGCGAGGGATTGCGCCGTCGCAAGTGCGGCGTCCTGGCTAAAGTGCACGATGTAGAGCGGGGCCTCGCCACGGCGCATGGCGAGCTCGACGGTGCCCTCAAGCGAGGTCGTCACGTAGTCGTAGCTCAGCGGCACGGGGCGTGGGGCATCGACGACCAAGTCGCAGGTAGCGCCGGTGTGTTCCTCGAGTGAGGTGGCGATGGCAGTGACATCGCCGAGCGTGGCACTCATGAGCATAAACTGCGTATGGGGCAGGGTGAGCAGCGGCACCTGCCAGGCCCAGCCGCGGTCGGGGTCGGCAAAGTAGTGGAACTCGTCCATGGCCACGCAGCCCACGTCGGCGTCCTCGCCCTCGCGGAGCGCATCGTTGGCAAGGATTTCGGCCGTGCAGCAGATGACGGGTGCCTTGGTGTTGATATGCGTGTCGCCGGTGATCATGCCGACGTTATCGCGGCCGAGCACCTGTACCAGATCGAAGAACTTTTCGCTGACCAGAGCCTTGATAGGAGCCGTATAGTAGCAGCGCTTGCCCTGTGCCATGCCCATAAAGAGCATGCCCAGCGCAACAAGTGACTTACCCGAGCCGGTCGGCGTGCCTAAGATGACGTGATCGCCGGCGGCCAGGTCCATGAGGGCCTCTTCTTGGTGATCCCACAGCTCGATGCCGCGGTCGCTCGTCCATTCAAAGAAGCGTTCGAAGGCTTGATCGGGCGTGAGCCATGGTTCGGGCTCGCTGCCGTCCTCGGGCTCCCACCAGGTGGGGGAGAGCGCACCGAGTGAGCCGAATTCGGCTTCGGTTCCCGTGCCGCCCGAGAATGAACTGGCGGCTCCGGCGCCGGAGACGGTGCTGGCGGCGATATCTGTCGTGGTCTGTGCCATGTGTTTGCTTTCTCTCGCGATTGTCCGCCAACTATTATGGCGTAGCGTCGCATCGATGCGTTCGCAGGCAAGAAAATGCAGGAAATGGGCGTTCTGCCCAGCCGTTTAGTGTAGTCGCTAGCCAAGTGAGTAGACTTTTTGCGATATTGCGAGCACATGACTTTTGCGCAAGGGTTCTACCTGCGGTTTTATGTTTCGCTATGCGGGCTGTGCCTGGCTATTGCAAAAAAGTCTACTCACTTAGGTTTGAGGGCCGTTCGCTGGCGCCAATTTGCGCTTGTTTGCCGACGCCGCGACCATCAGAAGCCCCTAGGACTCTTGCGGCAGGCGCTTCTTGCCTTTGCGGGCGCGGTTTCTAAAGTTCTCGACGGCCTCTTCCATGCCCAGAGGTACATAGGTGAGCTCATCGAGGTTTTCGGGCAGGTAGCAGGCAAGGCTTTGCTCCTGCGCGCGGCCCGCCGCGAGCTGTTCATTGCTGGGCTGCGCGCCGGGTGTGGCGCAAATGCCATAGACGACGGCACCCATCTCGCGCGTGCGGCATTCGTACTCGGTCTCGGGATGCTCGGGATGGTCGCGGCGGACGTCGTCGCTTACCCAAAGCGTGTCGTAGCCGGCCGCGGCAAACTGCCCCAGGGCGTAGTCGCGCAATGGCTTACTGTCGGTTCGCAGTGTGACGGTGGCGCCGGCTGAAAAGAGCGGGCGGTAGAGCATCAGATGGTCGACATGGACGAGTCGTTTTTTGGCGTACTTGGCCTTGGGCTGCGGCGTGGGAAAGTTAATGGTAATGGCATCGAGCTCGCCTGCGGCAAACAGCTGCGGCAGCGATGCGGCGCCTCGGGGCAGGACGAGTGCGTTGGACAGCTCCTGCTCGCAGATTTTCTGTGCGGCATAGGCGATGCAGATGGGCTCCTGGTCCATACCGATAAAGAGGGTGTTTGGCTCGTGGGCCGCGCGCTCTACAAGGTACGTTCCCTTGCCACAGCCAAGATCCAGGTGAAGGTGTTCGAAGGGCTTGCTGCCAACTGGCGCGCAAGCCTCGCGCCAATCTCCGGCATAGGCCTCGGGGTTCGTCTCAATCGCATCGGCGTAGCGCTCCAGGCGCTCCTCGAGCACAAAGTTCTTAGGCGTGCGAACGTGGACGGCTCCCATGAGGCTCCTTGATCATGAGTATGGAACGCATGGCAGCACGTTCCATCAATGGGTTGAAAAGGGTGGGGCATAGCTTGCCCGAAAGTTGCGGTGCGGCTCGGCGGCAAGTCGCCGATGCCTACAGGCGCTTGAGAATCACGTAACGGTTGAGCTCGCCGCTGCGACCGTCGGCATGGAAGCGCTCAAGCTCGCGCACGGGGACCTCGCCGCTCTTGTAGAATGTGCGCACGCCGCGCACCAGGTCGGTGATCTGCTGATCGTCAAAGTGATGGCAATAGCGGTAGGCGTGGCGGTCGTTTTGCCAGCCAATGAGGTGGTCGCCGGCTTCAAACTGCGCGGAATCGTAACTTTCAAACGGCGGGGTGAGCTCGGCGCGGGCTTCGGCGCGAACGGCCTTGCGCGCCATGCGCTCGTCGTTCATAAACTCCCAAAAGCTGATGGCGATGATGCCGCCTGGGCGCGTCTGGCGCACCAGGGCGTCGAGCACGCGTACGCGGTACTCGCACGACGGCACGTGGTGCATAAAGCCAAAGCAGACCGAGATGTCGGCGAGCGGGGCGTCGAAAAGCACGTCGGGTGTCTCGGCGGGGTTGAGCTTCATGAGGGCATCGAGTACGTCGAGTTCCTGGAAGTGCAGGTTGGGAATGCGCAGGGCGTGACCGTGCGCATCGATAGCCAAATCCTGACACGAGTCAACACCATAGAACTCAAACGGGCAACTGGCGTCTGCCGAGGGGTTTGCGCCGTCGACGCCCTTGGCGGAAAGTGCGCCGCCGGCGGCAAAGTTCTCGAATCGCATGTTGCCGCAGGCAAGATCGAAGACGCGGACGGGATGCTCGATCGTGGCGACGTCGAGCTGCTCGAGCGCTATGTCCATGGTGCGTACCCAGCCGGGCCACGGTGCCTGGCGCGTATCGGAGAAGGAGGCGGAGTGCTCGCGATAGAACGTATTGTTGAGCTGAATGAGCGATGAGGCGAAATCGCGGTTCACGGCGCGGAACTCCCTCCGTTGGCGGTGCGGAATAAACAGTACGACCATACTACCGTTAACGCCGCAACGGGGACAACCGAGCTGCGGGTCATTGCTTTGTTTGGACACATTTCCGCAGCTCATATATGCCCGCAACCGCCGGTTGTCAAAAATCTCACTAGAATAGGTGGCATGCTTTTGGCGGTGGCGGATAGATTTTTAACTGTGCAAGGCGCCTTAAGAACAAAAACGGTCCGGCGGCACGGCTGGCATCGCATAGGAGGAACCATGAATGTAGAAACTGCGCAGCGGCTCGCCGACCTTCGTCGCAGCAAGGGTTTTAGCCAAGAAGGGCTGGCGCGAAAGCTGGGGCTGTCGCGCCAGGCGGTCAGTAAATGGGAGCGTGCGGAGAGCTCGCCCGATACCGAGAACCTGATCTCGCTCGCAAAACTCTATGGCGTGAGTTTGGATGAGCTCCTTAATCCGAGCGATGAGATCGAGGACGATATCGAGTTTGAGAACGAGGACCGCGCCCGTCAGCGCGAGGCCGAGGCAGCGGAGCGCGCCCGTACCCATGAGGCAGCGGCACGTGCTACCGAGGCGGCAACACAGGCGAGTGATGCCGCCGCCAAGGCGGCGCAAGCGGCAAGCTGGAGCGCGCAGGCCGCCAATGCCGCTACGGCGCAGGTGACGAGTGGCGGCGCAGCTGGCTCGACTCCGGTGAAAGGTCCGTTCCAGTCGTTTCCGTATTGGGCCGTGTGCTGGCTGCTGTTCTTTTTGCTGATGTTCCTGTTTGGTGGCTCCTTTGCCGCGCTGATCTTCTTTACAATCCCCATCTATCACTGGGTGGCGCGTGCGCTCGATGGCGATTGGGCACGCGGGGATATTCAGGTTGGTCCGGCGCCGGAGGCGGCTAAGGCTCAGGATGTTTCCGCTGCGGTTGATACTGACGTGGCTTCCTCGACCGCCGCTGAGCCGAGCGCCAAAGAAGGTGATGAATGATGAAGCTCTCGCATGAGTCCAAGGTCCGCCTGGGCGTCGGTATCGGAGCGTTCGTGCTCATCATCGGGCTTATCTTTGGCACTTCGCGGATATTGTTTCATTTTGATGGCCCGTGGGATCTCGGCGATATTGCATCCGGTTTGTCCGGTATGGACGATGTGGTTGACGGGGACGATTCTTTGGATGGCGGTAACTATTCCGCTCAGTCTCGGCAGCTTTCGAGCGAAACGTTTGATGCCGACTCATTCCAGTCCCTTGACCTGGATGTGACATCGGGTGAGGTTGAGATCAAGTGCGTTTCCGGCGGGCAGGTGCGTGTCATCGAGAGCGGTCGTGTTGCAAAGGGGGTAGCTACCTACGATGCTGCCACTCAGAATCTGGCCGAGGTTAAGGGTTCTGCGCTCAAGATTCGCCAGTTCGATTGCGATGACGAGCGCGCCATTGACCGCACGGTTACCGTCGAACTGCCGCGCGAAGTTGCCGATAACATGGTGGGCATTACAGCGAATGTAGGATCGGGCGATCTGACGGTCACGGACATTGCGTGTCATGACCTCAACTTGACTTTGGACTCGGGAGACATCGAGTTTGCGGGCACCGTAACCGACACCTTGGATGCCGAGGTCGGTTCGGGCGATGTGGCGTTCGAGCTCTACCAGGCCCCCGCGAAGTCGATGGACGTAAGCGTGGGCTCGGGCGATGTGGAGATATCGGTTCCGAACTCTACGGGCTTTAAGGCGAGCCTCACCGTGGGCAGCGGTGACTTTGAGAGCGATTTCCTTCCGCTTGGCTACGATGGCGAGACCATATTGAATGCTGAATTCGACAACGGTGACAAGTCTGCAACGTATCGTTTTAAGGTCGGTTCGGGCGACATGTCGTTCGAATCGGTGTGACATGCGGTTTTCGGAGATCGGTGCATATAGGCATGCTCTTTGATGGAGGCGCCGGGGCCGTGACTGGCTCCGGCGCCTTTGCCTTTACAATGGGGGCATGGAACAGATTATTTTGAACATACTCGAGGCTCTGCGTCGCGGCGAGACCGTGGACGACAAGGCACTCGTCAAGCTGATACATGCCGAGGCGCGCCGTGAGGGCGCCGACAAACGCGATTTGGCCAAGCGCCGCCTGCTGCCGTTTTACCAGCGGGTGAAGCGCGAGGAGCCGGCTCGTTGGGCTGGATGGAATGTCGATGCCGATCTGGAACGCCAACTGCTGCAGGTGCTGCGTATGAAGCCGCGCCGAACGGCCTCGGGCGTGGCGACCATTACCGTCATCACCAAGCCCTGGCCATGCTCGGGCGATTGCCTGTTTTGCCCCAACGATCTGCGCATGCCCAAAAGCTACCTGCACGCCGAGCCGGCGTGCGCCCGTGCGGAGCAAAACTGCTTCGATCCGTATCTGCAGGTGAGCGCTCGCCTGACCGCACTTTCGCAGATGGGGCATGCGACCGACAAGATCGAGCTTATCGTGCTCGGTGGCACCTGGAGCGACTATCCGCAAGGGTATCAGACGTGGTTTATGTCCGAGCTTTTCCGTGCGCTCAATGACGATGCCGTCGCCGGCGTGGCGGCAAACCCCATGTTGGCGCGTCCGGGCATCAGCCGTGCCGAGGCGGGGCGCCTGCTCGATGACGCTCCCGCCGATGCCCTGCCGCCGGTGGTAACAGAGCGCCGCGAGTGCTATCGGGCTGCCGGCATTGCGACAGACGAGGCCAAGCTCGCTGCCGGCGTTGCCGACGAGCAGGAGCGTGTGGATGCTGCCGTGGGCGGCTATAACCGCGCGGTGCGTCGTCTGTACGGCCCCGGTACGCCGTGGGGCGAGGTCACCGAGTGGCAGACGGCAACGATGGAGGAGCTCGAGCGTCAGCAGCGCATCAACGAGACGGCGAAGCATCGCGTGGTGGGACTCGTTATCGAGACGCGCCCCGATACCGTAACGCCGCAGGCGCTTACGCTCATCCGCCGTCTGGGCTGCACCAAGATACAGATGGGCATCCAAAGCCTTGACCAGCATCTACTCGATATCAACGAGCGTCGCATTTCGGTGGCGCAGATTGAGCGGGCGTTTTCGCTTGCGCGCCTGTTTGGCTTTAAGATCCATGCGCATTTTATGCTCAACTTGCTGGGCGCCACACCCGAGGGGGACAAGCGCGACTACGAGCGCTTTATGACCGAGGGGGCCTTTATGCCCGACGAGGTCAAAGTCTACCCGTGTGCGCTCATCGAGGGCTCGCGCCTGGTGGGCTGCTACGAGCGCGGCGAGTGGCGCCCCTATACCGAGGAAGAACTGCTCGATGTGTTGGCCGATGACATCGTGGTGACGCCGGCATTCTGCCGCATCAGCCGCATGATTCGCGACTTTAGTTCCGATGACATCATGGTGGGCAACAAGAAGCCCAACCTGCGTCAGCTCGTCGAGAACCGCCTGGCTGCTCGGGGTGACGGTGCGACGGTGCGTGAGATTCGCTATCGCGAGATCAGCACGGCGGGTGCCGACTTGGATGAGCTATCTCTTGATGAGGAAGTAGCGTACGAGACGCCGGTGACTTACGAGCGCTTTTTGCAGTGGGTGATGCCGCGGGGCAAGATCGCGGGCTTTTTGCGGTTGTCGCTGCCCGATCGCGCTTTTGTTGCCGCACATGCGGACGAGCTGCCGACGATGCCGGACGAGGCGATGATTCGTGAGGTGCACGTTTATGGTATGGCGGCACGTGTGGGCGATCAGGGCCAGGCAGCGCAGCACCATGGATTGGGACGTTTGCTCGTGGAGCGTGCGTGCCAGATAGCTCGGGACGCTGGCTATACGTACATCAACGTGATCAGCGCGATCGGTACGCGCGAGTACTATCGCCATCTTGGATTTTATGACCATGGCCTTTATCTGCAAAAGGAGCTCTAGATGAACAAGCCGAGTGTTTCTGCCGGCGTCGTTGCCGGCGTTGCTCTGGGAGCCGCGGCGCTTGGTGCGGCCGCTGTCGCTGTTCGTGCTGCCTGTCTGCAGGTCGCGAGGACCCGCAATGGGCTGGCACGTGTGAAGCGCGTGCACGATGAGGGCGGCGACGAAGTTCGCGTATTGGTGCAAGGCGGCGTCTACCAAAGCGCGAGTTACGTTGGCGAGCGCTGGGCGGAGCCCGTCTTTGCGTACTATCGCGCGTTTGACGACGTGTTTGAGGCCGAGGATGCGATGCGCGACGCTTATGGTCACGGTATCAACCGTATGCTTATGCTAGGTGGCGGCGGGTTTGCCTATCCCAAATTTGCGCTGATGTCGCACGAGGGCCTGCGCATGGACGTCATCGAGTATGACGGAGAGATAACTCGCTTGGCGCGCCGTTGGTTCTATCTGGATGAACTGGAGCACGCGGTGGGCGATCGCCTGCGGGTGATTACCGCTGAGGCTCGCTCGTATCTGGGTGTGACGAGCGTGGGCCATCGTCGCTACGACGTGGTCGTGAGCGATTGCTTTGGCGGTGCCGAGCCCGTGCGCGAGCTGGCGACCGTTGAGGCGCTGCGTCTGGTGCGGGGCAGCCTGAACCCCGGGGGTATCTACGTGGCCAATATCGTGAGCGCAAACGAGGGGAGCGATGTGACGTTCCTTCGCGACTGCGCTGCCACGGCACTCGAGGTATTCGTCCACGCCTGGGTGGTCCCATGTGGCGATGCGAAGTTCAGCGGCGAGGAAAACTACCTGCTCATCGCCAGCGACGGCGACTACGCCTTTGCCGAAGCCGTGCCCTTCGACACCGACTTCCTCGGCACCGTCCTTCACGACAAGTAAGTCTCCCCGTCCCAAAAAAGACTGGTCTTAGGCGTGGTCGCGCCAGCCGTGAACGCGCTGCTTCATGCCCTCTATGTCGAGCACGCCTTCCGCAAAGCCCTTACGCACGAGCTCTTCGGGAACAAACTCGTCGTAGCGGTCAAAGTAAGGCACCTCGCCAGGATAGACGAGCTCGATGGGATCGAAGTCCTTTTCGGCCTCGGCGGCGAGCACCTCAAAGAACGTCTCCTCGTCGGCCTTCATCTTAAACTGCATAAAGTACGGGCGTGACGGGTCGAGTCCGCGAAGGCCCAGCTCAGCGGCGCATTTGATTTTAAGCATGCGCTCGAGTGCTAGGAAGGCGTAGCTGCCCAACCAGGGGAAGAGCACCCAGGTGTCGCCACCCAGGTTGATGAGCGGCTTAGTTCCCGCGCCCGAAATCTCGGCGGTATGACGAGCCTGCGCCAAGCGAGCCCGTGCGTTACCCATAAGGTACGGATATGCTGCGTGCTCAGTGAGCGCTTGGCGCATGCGCTCGAGCACATGCGTGTTAATGTCGCCGGGGCAGTCGCCAAAGTAGGCCGGCACCCGGCCCTTGACCTGCGTGGCAAAGACAGTGTGGCGCTTCCAGTCCACTTCCTCGACAATCCAGCAGTGTCCGGCGATGGCGATGCGCTCACCGGGCGGGGGCGGATTAACGATCGTGCCCAGCTCAGCCGATTCGCTCCGGACGGTAAACTCCTCGTTTTCCTGGAACACGGCGTAGAACTTAAAGTTGTTGATGATGCGCTCGCCCGCGAGACCCACGATGAGCCCGCCACCTTCGGTGACCTGGATATGGTCGATCTTAATGAGGTGACGTAGCAGCACACGGTAATCGTCTGCCGAGACACGGTGGAAATAGCTGAGCGTGAGCACGCGCTGGGCAAGTTCGGCCGGCGTGAGCTCGCCGGTGCTGGCGAGGGTCGACATAGTCTGGTGATAGAGCAGGCTGTAGGGGAGACGATCGAGCTCGGGTGGCTCGACCCACTTTTCCTCGCGATAGAGTTGTACGAGCGCGATGCCCTGCAGGAGCTTCCAGGGAATGGTTTCGGGCATCGTCGTGCGCGGCTCGGGCTCTTCCTCGCGCATGACAAACCACATCTCGGGCGGAAGATCGCGACGGCCTGTGCGCCCCATGCGCTGCAAAAAGGAGCTGACGGTAAACGGCGCGTCAATCTGGAAGGCGCGCTCCAGGCGGCCGATATCGATACCGAGCTCCAACGTAGAGGTGGTGACGGTTGTCTGCGTCTGCTCCTCGTCGCGCATGAGCTCCTCGGCCGTCTCGCGTAGCGATGCCGAAAGATTGCCGTGATGGATGAGAAAACGGTCGGGCTCGTGCCGGCTCTCGCAGTAGCTGCGCAGCATGGAGCACACGGCCTCTGCCTCCTCGCGCGAGTTGGCAAAGACCAGGCATTTGCGGCCGCGCGTATGCTCAAAGATATAGCCCATGCCGGGGTCGGCGTTTTCGGGCGCCGTGTCGGTGGGGTTGAGAAGCGCCTGCTCGGTCGCTCGTGGGATGTCGACTTCGCCCTCGGGGGCCGAGGAAGTGCGACGGTCTTTGGGAGCGGCCTTGCCCCGCGCCTGCTCACGACGTTGACGGTGTTCTTCCTGTGTAAGCTGTCCGCTGTGGCACATGTCTTGTCCGGATGCGGGCAGCGCCGCGGGCGCCGCCGTCTCAATACGCTCGCAAGCAAGCACCTCGGCTTCTTGTGGACCTGTGCCTACGAATCCTCGTTGCTGAGCCTGGGGGCCCGAGTTGTAGAAGTGCTCCATGGAGATGCGCCACACGCGACGCGGTTCCTCAAAGCGGGGGATAACGCAGTCGCGCCCCGTTCCCTGCGAGAGAAAGGCGCCCGTGTGCTCGGGGTCGCCGATGGTGGCCGAAAGGCCAATGCGGCGGGGCTGCACGCCTGCCATGCGCGAGAGGCGCTCGATAAGACAGAGCGTCTGCCCGCCGCGGTCGCCGCGCATGAGCGAATGGACTTCGTCGATAACCACATAGCGCAGGTCGCAGAACATGCGCGGGATCGCCATGTGCTTATGGATTAAGAGCGCCTCGAGCGACTCGGGCGTAATCTGCAAGATGCCGCTTGGCTTTTTGATGAGCTTGGCCTTGTGCGACTGCGAGACATCGCCATGCCAGTGCCAGACGGGGATGTCGGCTTTTTCGCACAGGTCATTGAGACGGACGAACTGATCATTGATGAGCGCTTTGAGGGGGCCAATGTAGAGGGCGCCCACGCTCGTGGGCGGGTTCTCCCAAAATTCGGTCAGGATGGGAAAGAAGGCCGCCTCGGTTTTGCCGGAAGCCGTGGATGCCGTCAGGAGCACATTATCTTGCGTGTTAAAGATGGCATCAGCTGCCGCAACCTGGATAGAGCGCAGGCTCTCCCAATCGTGGGAGTAGATGAAGTCTTGGATAAACGGGGCGTAGCGGTCAAAGGCGTTCACGAGGCCTCCTTTCAAAAGCGAATCTCTCAACGCGGCGGGCAGTGGCTTGCTGCATTACTGCTTCAACGTTTGCCCAGATAGAGCCCGCCAAAATAAACCTGTCCCTTTTTGGCAGGTTAGATGGTGAATTCGGCGAAGTTACGGTCGCCGCCTGCGGTATCGGTGTCGCCTGTTGCGGCTGCCGGCGCCAGCGCGTCGCCGCCGACGCTTTGCAGCAGCTCGGCCACGTTGGCGTCGGGGTTTTGGCATAGGATGTCGAGCAACTCGATAAAGTCACGAATGACTTCACGCGGCGTCAGATGCGTGTCGGCTCCCACACGACCGAACTCGATCTTGAGGAAGTCCACCAAGTCGTTCTCGGTAAGCGTGGGCGTCCAGCCAAAGTAGCCGGCGTGAATTTGCATGAGTTTTTCGATGAGCACCAGTAGCTCCTCGTAGGTGAGCGGCTGCAGGCGGATGATGGGCGCGAGCATGTCCTTAAGGTCCTCGCGCGCAAAGCGACCCTGAGCGAGTCGGCTGCGCAGAGCCTCGTAGGAGAACACGCCGCGGCGGCGGTCTTCGATGGAGGTTGGCGTGCCGCCCATGATCATGCCCAGGTACTGTGCCTTGCCCTGAAGTGTGTCGTTGTACATGGTCAGGATCTTCTCGTAGTTGTACTGGCGCGTGATGGCATTGGGAATCTTATACAGATTCACGAGTTCGTCGATGAGCACCAGCATGCCCTTGTAGCCGCTGCAGACCAAAAAGCGCGCAATGAGCTTAACGTAGTCGTACCAGTCGTCATCGCTGATGATGGTCGAGGAGCCCAGCTCGGCGCGTGCCTCGCTCTTGGTGCGGTATTCGCCGCGAATCCATTTGGTCACGCGGCTCATGGTCTCTTCGTCGCCCCCGGATGCGGCCATGCGATAGCGGCGGAGCATGCGGGTGAAGTCGAAGCCGTGGACCATCTCCTCGAGCGGGGCCAGTTGGGCATTGACGACCGACTCGTCGACGTCGGCGCACGAGGCGACCCAGCGATCCAGAATAAGGTTGAGCGCACCGCCCTCGGGGCGCGTCTTGGTCGATATATTGCGGATGAGCTCGCGGTAGGTGGCAAGGCCCTGTCCCTGACCGCCCTGCAGGCGGCGCTCGGGCGACAGGTCGGCATCAGCGACGACGAACCCCTCGCCCATGGCGTGCGTGCGGATAGTCTGGAGCAAAAAGCTCTTGCCGGCGCCGTAACGACCGACCAGAAAGCGGAAGCTCGCGCCACCGTCGGCGATGAGACTCAGATCGGTGAGCAGGGCGCGGATCTCGACCTCGCGCCCTACGGTGATGTAAGGAAGGCCGATGCGCGGGACCACGCCGCCCTTGAGCGAGTTGAGAATGACGGCAGCGACGCGCTTGGGCACGCGAGGTGCTGCGGATGCGGTATCACTCATGGTCTAGGTATCCTCTCACGTCTGCTTCGTAGTCCTCGATAATCTGCGGCCCTGCTGCGCTAAATTCAATTACGGTGTCGCCCACCAGGTCAAAGAGCGCCTCGTTGATGGTATCGACGAGCATGTCCTCGCTCTGCTCCGATTGCACTACCGCCGATTCCGCCTGTACTGCGTTGTGCTCGAGCAGAGCGCGGAGATAGGCGTTTGCGGCGGGCGCGAGTTCGTTTGTGGCGTCAGCGGGCGTAGCAGCTGCGAACGCGGGCGTCGGCGCGAGAAGCGGTGCCACGACACCAAACTGTTCGGTGGATATGGTCGGCTCGTCGGACTCGTCCTGCCCTGCAGCCGCCGCGACCGCCTCGACCATCGCGTCGGCTACGGGCTCGGCTTCCGGTTGCCCTGAGTCCGCTACCTCGGCTTCTGCGGACGCGCCGTCCTCGCGTTCCTCGTCAATCAAAAGCGCCTCGCGCGTTTGTGCGGCGGCGCTCCGAATATGCCCCAGCTGACTCAGATCGATATCGATCTTGACGGGCTGGTGTGCGGCGTCCCACGAAAGCCATGCCACAATCTCGTCATCGATAATCTTGGCCAGATATTTGGGGACCTTTTCTTCCTTAAGGGGATGGGCAGGGTCCAGGGCTAGGCGCAGGCGTTGGTCGCAGGCGCGCATCATCTCGCCAAGTTTGCTGCTCTTTTGTCTGCTGCCGTGAATCCGCATGCATTCCCAAAAACCGTTTTGGCAACGGTAGATATGGATGGGGTCCAGACGGTATTCGCAGTCCTCGTGGCGCTCGGGCGCAAAGAATACGGCCGAGGCAAACATGGTGTAGGGCATTGCCGTCTCCTCCCCAAATAAACTTGCCACGATGCCGGTCTTTCGGTGCGTGTCGTAGTAGCGCGCCATGCGGACATACACGGCGCACGCCACGTGGCGCAGATCGCGGTGATGGCTGCGGTCGAGCCGCGAGCTACTTAGGTTGTACGTGGAGAGGGCGTTGATGGCGGCCATGAGTCGCTCCTCGCGCACCTCATCGGGCGGAAGGGGGAGCGTGGGCTCGGAGGTTTTGCGACGCTTAGGGGTCTGGCCGGACGGTGCCGGTACAAGGTCTCGTGCCGCGCGCCGCAGTTCGATAAGGGCGTTATCGAACATGACGGTTTTAGAGTCGCGAAGCAGCTTGGGGTCGAGCCCGTGGAACACGGCGTAATCTTGCAGCCACACGCGCGCAAACCGGTCGATGCCGGGCTCGAAGGCGCGATAGACATCCCAAAAAGCCTTGATCTTGTTAAAACCATCGAGTGGATTATCTACGCCAATGCCGCAGATCAGCTCATAGAGATACAGAAAGGCAAAGGACGTAGACGTTTCCTCGACGGTTCCGCGGCGCACTTGGGCACGCCAGGTAAAGTAGCCGCGCAGTTGCCGGTCGCTCATGGCGTTGTAGGTGGGAAAGTACGACTTAAAGGTGCCGTTGTAGGGACAGTCGTCCTCAAAGTCGGCCATCAGCAGGCCCTGGCGGTAAAAAAGCTCGGCTTCCGAAAGCCAGCGGCCCGCACCGCCCTTGGGGTCATCCTGCCAGCGCGATATCTCGCGCATTTTACGGTACTGGTCGGGGAGGAAATTCTGCATCTGTCGGCCGGTTTTGAGAATCGGCTCGTCTGCGTAGGTTTCGTTTGAGAAGCGGGCGGACTGATGGGTCCGGGCCTCGGCCATAATGCGCTCGATGAGCATCTTGATGTCCTGGTCGGCCACCGCTCCTCCTCTCGAACGCAGCTACGGTGACCTCATATCATAGCACAGCATCAAACAGATGTTCGAGATACCGCTGCGTTGATAGATTTAGAACAGGAGGGCGTATATGACGGCGATGACGACGGAGGGAAGCATATTGGCCGTGTGGAAGGTCTGAGGACGGATGAGGTTGACGCCGACGCAGAAGATGAGCATGGAGCCTACGAGCGAAAGGCTGTTGAGGGCTGCTGTGGTCATGATGGGGGAGAGCGCGCCGGCAAACAACGTGATCGTCCCCTGGAACACGGCGACGGGCAGGGCCGAGAAGATGCAGCCGCGGCCAAGCGAGGCCGTCATGGTGCAGACGATGATGCAGTCCAGTGCGCCCTTGAGGGCAAGCGTTGACCAGTCGCCGAGCAGACCGTCCTGGATCGATCCCACAATGGCCATGGCGCCAATGCACACGGTGAGTGAAGTCGAGACAAAAGCGTTGGTGAACTCGTTATCGCCCTCACTGCCAGTCTTGCGCTTGAGCCATTCGCCAAGGTTCTCGATGGCGGCTTCCAAGTTGACGGCCTCGCCGATGAGCGAGCCGAGCGCAAATGAGACGATGAGCATGGTGGTACCGGTGGTCGCTAGCGCCTTTCCATCGATGATGAGCATCTTTTGCATGGTGCCGCCCAGGCCGATAAACAGGACGCACAGCCCCGATGCTTTCATGAGCGTGTCTTGGATGCGCGGTGTAATGAAGCGGCCGCCCGCTAATCCCAAAAGACCGCCCGCAACTAAAAGCGCAACGTTGATGATTGTTCCCAAGCCCGGCATGAGCCCTCCTGTATTGATGCCAACGTGGCAATCGTAGCAGAACGAAATGCGAGGCACATCGCGACTCATCTAATACGTTATATAAGTGGTATTAGGAATGATGCGCAGCATTTAAGCCTCAGGTGGTTGTCGGGACATAGGGGTAGTAGTCAAAGCGCAGTGTCATAAGCCGCTGCGGGGATTCAATAGCCGCGGCGATGATATTGGCATCGCGGGCACGATCAAACCCTTCGAGTTCGATCTGATACGAGACGTCTTGCATAATGTCCAGACGTCGCCAGGCTAGAAGTGTGTCGCCATCGAATTCCAAGGTCTTGCCTCCGTCTGGGGCAACGGCGTATAGACGCAGTTTAGCGGTGGTTGCAGGGTCGACAACCGTGACCTTTTTAATTTCGTTTCGAGTATTCTTGGCGCCCAACAAGGTGAGCAGTGTTGGGGCCACGACCTCGCCCGATGGCAAAAAGACGACTTCGATGGATTCGGGAAATGCGATGATGGCCGACTTGCGGACGGGCTGATTGGCGGCGGCAACTTCGATGTTTGCAGCATCGATGACCTCTGTGTGGTCGAGGGCGGCAAGCACGCAGCAGTTACCTTCATCGATCTCCTGAGGATCAGCAAGCCCCAGACTGTCCGCGAGCTCGGGATCGTTTGGACCGGTAGCGGGCTCATTCGGTGCTTCGAAAGAAGCTGGGACGCTGTTTGTCGGCGACGGCGTGTCGCCCGCACCTGCTTCTTTGTCCGTGCTCTCTTCTTGTATGGTTGCGTTGATGGGTTCGTCGTTTGAGGGGAGCGTCTTGGCGTCAAGCGCGGAGGGGACAATCCCGACGGCTCCGGATCCGTTCCACTCCATCTCGAGAAGCGCCGGGTCGGCAAGAATGCGTTGCCTGCCTAGCGTGTGGGTATCGATCGCAATAGGGCCTGCCTCCGTCCCGCGCGTAAGGCTGAGCGATCCGGCTGGCTTCTCGAAATGAATGTCTGTGTCTTCGGTGCTGGCGGCGTAGAACAGCAGGGATGCTTCTCCCGCCGCGATGGCATCGGTGCCCGCCTTGGTCAGCCGCAGCGATGCCGTGAATGAGAGGGTGGGCTGCACATCGTCTGCATTCGCGGCGGCGCAGCCCAGACATATACCGCCTCCTTTCTCGAAAAACGCACCGTCGAAGGCGACCTTCGCTCCGTTCGCCGAGTCATCGACCGAAGCGATATCGATGCGCAACCCCAAATCGCACGGATCGCCATCTGCATCGAGCACAATCGAGCGCCACGTGCAGACGGCGCACCCCGCCTGGGAGCCGTTTGCCTTGTTCGAACGATTGATATCCACGACTATCGAGCCGTCCGTATTACGACGAAGGCATCCCGAGGTTGAGATTGCGGCCTGTGCGATCGAAAAACGCTTGCACGCAATGGCGCTCGACGGATTTGGTGCGGAGCTTAGGGCTGCTGGTAAGGAATCTGCCATGACGGGAGTCGCCCAAGCGGCGACAGGCGTTCCGGTTGCGAGCGCGCCGCAGAGTGCGACGACGGGCAAAAGGTTCTTCGATGCCATGGGGTCTCCTTAGCTAATTTAGTGCGGCCTGTCCGTGTTTCGTTTCTGGCTGCGTTTGATGTGCAGACCGAGGCCGGCGGTTCCCGCGCCTGCTGCCGTGGCGCCTGCTGCCAAGAGCCATCGTCTGTCGTCTGTCTGTGCCAACGGTTCCTTGCAGTTGCCGCGGTCGAGCTCCGAGAGGTCGACCGTCACTTGCGTGGCGGCCTGCGCCTGTTCTTGCTGGGCAAAGGCCATGGCTGGCCCAAACGCTAGGATACTGACGGCGGCGGCCAGGGCGACGGCCTTATGCCGTGTGCGCACCGGGCTCGACCGTCCAGGTGATCGTTGCAACCTGATCGCCTTCGCCGGTTACGCGGAAGATGTCGCGCGTGACGCGGGCGACGTTTCCGCTTGTCTTGAGCTTAATTATGTCCGTGCCGCCGGCAATGCCCTGGTAGCCCATGTCGAAGGCTGCATTCTTGGAAAGATCGAGGCCCGTCTCCTGCATTGCGGCGCTGGCGTTCTGGAGTGCACCGTCGGGGCCGACCTTAAAGTCGATGGAATTCTGCGCGGTTCCGGCCTTGGCGTCGGCGGCAATGGTCCAGGTGTTCATGGCGTCGATCTTCATGTTGGTGACATGGATGCCGTAGGCCGAATGATTGTCGATGGTGGTCGCGTCTTCTGAGGGGCCCTGAAGCGTGCCGTCGGCCTTGGCGACGAAGGGAATAACCGTCGGAACTTTGAACTCTACGTTGTCGATCTCGGTCCTGACCATTACTTTCGTGGTTCCAACGCGCCCGGCTGCCAGAGCTGGCGTCGGGGCGGCGCCCATTGCGAGCGCGAGCGCGAGCCCTGCGCCCACGACGAGCGCTCTGGCTCCGTTCATGTTCCTGGTGATGTCCATGGCCGTTCCTTTCTATTCGCCGCGGGCCGTCCCCGCGATGATTGGACGAATGCTGGTGAATTGCGTGCGGTGCCGCGTCGGCCGAAAAAGCTAGTTCTCGGCTTGCTCAACCCGTACCTTGACACGTGTCGGATTGCCGTGGCTGTCGAGGGTCTTGGCATCGAGTGCCTGGATCTCGATGTATGCCTCGCCTTCTTTGATGTCGCCGGCGGGGCACGTCTCGATTGTCTTGCCGGTCTCGACCACACCGGATTCGTACATGGTCTCGTCGTTTTGGATGACGCGGAATCGCTGGGGAAATTTATTGTCTTGGACGTTTTGCACGTTGACGCGCAGCTTGCCGTCCTCCTGTAGCTGAGCGACCGGCGCGACCGAAATCGTCATCATGTTGTCGCGGACGATGGCATCGAGCTCATCTTGGATTTCTTGTCGCGATTTGCCCTCTGCCGTCGTGACTGAGGCGCCCGCTTCGGGCACGGGCTGCGACTGCCAGGCGTATAGCCCTACGGCGATGAGGGCGCAGACGATAGCCAGGCAGACAACGACGAGTTTCTTGCGACGCCCCAGTCCTGCGAGGCGGGGCGGCTTCTTCGCACTCATGCGGCGTCCTTGGTGGTGTAGACACGTGCGAACGTGGACGGGTCCGCTCCAAAGAGCATGTGAAGCATCAGGCGGCGCGAGTAGATGAGCTCGTCAAAGTCGTGAGGGAGCTCGATATCGTGGATACGCGCGATGTGGTGGGCGAGCGCCGAGAACGACTCGGGGTCGCAGATAACATCGGTGGTGACGTGGTAGACCGCCGTATCGGGGAACGCCTCTTCGTCGAAAGGCAGGAGATAGGGATCGTCGTCGACCTCGATGGCGACGCCGTACTGGGGCCAGTAATATGCCATGGGAACCTCCCTGCTTCTGGGGCCAAAACTTCTATCGGTTTTGGCTGTCGACGCCGACCGTATCAGCCGCTACTTGACCAATTTCTGACCAAATGCTTGACGGATTGACATCTCCGCAGGTAAAAGGTGGAAAAAATTACTTCAACTTTTTTCGAGCGACAATCGAGCGGTCGGCGACGGCGGGGCGATATGTGTCAAAAGCATCGTCTGCCGAGGAAGCCTTGCCGTTCGCCGAATTGCACAAACGTAAAAATCGCCAATTATGGAGACGGTCTCGAACACGTCGACGAAACGATGCGGTAACATCTCCCTGCAAACACTGTGGTTAGCTAAAGGGGGAGTTCGCGTGTCTGCAACCATTAAACCCTTCACCGATGAGTTCGAAGAGTATGGCCGCGATGAATCTCGTGCATCGGGCGAAGCATCGAGCATCTCGTTTCCGACAACGGAAGACGAGGTCCGTGCCATTTTGGAAACGCTCCATGCCGAGCGTGTCCCGGTAACGGTTCAGGGCGCCCGAACCGGCCTTGCCGCCGGTGCCGTGCCCCACGGTGGGCATATCCTCAATACTTCCCGTATGAATCGCTACTTGGGCCTTCGCCGCGATGAACAAGGCCAATTTCTGCTGCGCGTGGAGCCGGGCGTTGTGCTCTCGGAGCTGCGTAGGCAGCTGAGCAAGAAGGTACTGCCGACCGCTGGTTGGGACCAGGCATCGCTTGAGGCCTACGAGGAGTTCCAAGAGTCCCCCGAGCAGTTCTTTCCCACCGATCCCACCGAGGCATCTGCCTGTCTGGGCGGCATGGCGGCATGCAACGCCTCCGGCGCCCGCAGCTACGCTTACGGTCCCATGCGCCCGCATATCACGGGACTCCACGTCGCGCTGGCTGATGGCGATTTGCTTGAGCTTCAGCGCGGCGAGGCTTTTGCCCAGGGCCGACACCTGTCGCTCGTGACGGCAGCGGGCCGTACACTCGAGCTCGATCTTCCTGACTACACCATGCCCAAGACCAAAAATGCCTCGGGTTATTTTGTTGCGGACGATATGGACGCCATCGATCTTTTTATCGGTGCGTGCGGCACGCTCGGCGTCATTACCGAGCTCGAGATCGCCCTGCAGGCGGCACCTTCGGTCGTATGGGGTGTGAGTTGCTTTTTCGATAGCGAAGACAAGGCGGTGTCCTTTACCGATTCCGTGCGTCCCGTGCTGTCCCATGCCGCCGCTATTGAGTATTTCGATGCTGGCGCCCTGGATATCCTGCGTCGCCAGTGCGAGCAGTCGACAGTGTTTGCCTCGCTGCCGGCGCTCGACGACGAGGCAAAGGTCTGTGTCTACGTGGAGCTCGACTGCGATGACAAGGCGCAGGCGACCGAGGAGCTGTACCACCTGGGATGGGTGCTGGAGTTTGCGGGCGGCCGCGACGATGCGACATGGGTCGCCCGCACCGAAGTCGATCGCGAGTGCCAGCGGTTCTTCCGCCACGCGGTGCCCGAGAGCGTCAACATGCTCATTGACGAGCGTCGCCGCACCGACCCCACCATTACCAAGCTGGGATCGGATATGTCGGTGCCCAATGCACGCCTTGCCGATGTCGTGGCCCTCTATCGCCGCACGCTGGCCGAAAGCGGGCTTGAGTCTGCTGCCTGGGGACACATCGGGAACAACCATCTGCATGTGAACATCCTGCCGCGCGATGCGCAAGACTACCGTCGTGGTGGAGAGCTCTTTGCCCAGTGGGCTTCCGAGGTCACGGCCATGGGCGGTGCCGTTTCTGCCGAACACGGCGTCGGCAAGATCAAGGCGGGCTTCTTGGAGACGATGTACGGCCACGAGGCCATGGTCGAGTCGGCGCGTCTCAAACTCCAGCTCGATCCTGCCGGCCAGCTGGGTCGCGGCAACCTGTTTACGGAGAAGCTCTTGGATGAACTCGTCCAGAAAGGGGGCGCGTGAAGATGAGTGATTTCCATATGGTGGTGTGCGTCAAGGCGGTGCCCGGAAGCACCGAGGTCAAGATGGACCCCAAGACCAATACTATCGTGCGTGATGGCAAGCAGGCGGTCATTAATCCCTTCGATGCAAGTGCCCTCGAATGTGCGCTAGCGCTGAAGGACGACTTTATCGGCTTTGGCATGGACGTGCGTGTGACGGTGGTGTCGATGGGCATCCCCGCGACCGAATCGCTGCTGCGCGACTGCATCGCCCGCGGTGCCGACGACGCTCTGCTGCTGACCGACCGAGCCTTTGCGGGCGCCGATACCCTAGCCACCACCTATGCCCTCAAATGCGGCATCGAGGCACTCGATGGGGACTTTGACCTGCTCATCTGCGGCAAGATGGCAGTGGACGGCGATACGGCCCAGATCGGCCCCGAGCTGGCCGGCGCCTTTGGGGTCCCCTGCGTGACCGACGTGAGCTGTGTGCAGAGCGCGGGATTTACGACGTGTGGCTCGCTGGCGCTCGTCCACGGCTGCGATGCCGGCGAGGAGACGGTGTACCTGGAGATGCCGTGTGCGATGACGACTGCCAAGGAGATTGGCCAGCTGCGCATGCCGAGTATTGCCGGTATTCGCGCGGCCGAGGATGCAGACGTGCGTGTGGCCAGCGCTGCCGACGTAAACGCCGATCCCTCGCGTTGCGGCCTTGCCGGATCACCGACGCAGGTCGTGCGCTCGTTTGTGCCCGACCGTGACCAAACGTGCGAGGCCGTCGAGGGAACGGCGTCCGAGCAGGCGGTAAAACTTGCCAAGATTATTGAGGGGATGGCATAGATGAGCGGGCTGATTATCGATAGCGAAGCCTGTATCGGCTGCGGTCGCTGCGTTCGCGCCTGCGCCTCGGGCGGCATTGTGGTGGAGGGTGAGCGCCCCAATCGCTGTGCCCGCGTAACCGACGGCTGTATCCTGTGCGGTGGGTGCGTCGACGCCTGCCCCGTCAACGCCATCTCGATTGAGCGCGACGAGGCCGCCGGCGCGGCAGACCTTGACGCATATCGAGACATCTGGATCTTCGTGCAGACTGACGAGCACGATGCCGTTGCATCCGTGGCCTTCGAGCTCATGGGCAAGGGGCGCGAGCTTGCCGATGCCCGCGGCTGCCGTCTGGTGGCACTGGTCGGCATGAGCCCCGAGGGCTCACTCGGGGACCTGGAGCATCTGATTTGCGCCGGTGCGGACGAAGTTCTGGTCTGTCGTGACGAGCGCCTGCGTCAGAACGACGCGGAGGTCTACGCTCGCTTGATCTGCGATTTGGTAGCCGAGCGCAAGCCCGAGGCCATTCTGTACGGCGCGACCGCCTTTGGTCGCGAGCTGGCGCCCGGTGTGGCCGTGCGCTTGCAGACGGGTCTTACGGCCGATTGCACGGTGCTTTCTATGGATACGGAGACGGGTCTGCTGCAGCAGACGCGCCCGGCGTTTGGCGGCAACCTGATGGCCACCATTATCTGCCCCAACCACCGTCCTCAGATGGCAACGGTGCGCCCCGGCATCTTTAAGGCGCCCGAGTTTGACTATAGCCGCTCCGGCACGATTACCCAGGTAGTGCTTGCGGATGACGTTAAGGCCCGCGTCGAGATCTCGATTCCCGCCGAGGAGTGGGGACAGCAGGCCTCAATTGCCGATGCCGAGCGTCTGGTCGTGGTGGGCCGCGGCATCGGCTCCAAGAAGAATCTGCCCCTGATGCGAAAGCTCGCCGGTGCCCTGGGTGCCGAGCTTGGTTGCACGCGTCCCATTGTGGAGGCAGGCTGGTTG
>CAUGNQ010000022.1 GCA_959600835.1 uncultured Collinsella sp.
TCCATGGTGGGGCGCGTTTCTAACGAAGCCGTAACGGCCGTTGGGTTCTTTTGGTGCCAACCCTTCTCGACCCGCACATCATGATTAATTTGCTTAAAGCAACAACTTTCCCGATCGATGTAATCACCGAATCAAAACGTGTACGTCAGCCATCAAAGATGCCGAAAAATGTCATATTTGGAGGCTGATGTACACAAATGCAGAATCCCGCACAACCCAGTAGCATCCTCCATATGTCTGGACTCTCTATGCTTACGCTGGATAGACATCGCCGGAACGGGTATAGTAGCGAAAGTTTTGTCGTTAACCAGCGGGGGAGTCCTGTGGGCATCAAAAAGAAGATCAAAAAGGAGCTTATCGGCACTTCCGATTACCCGTCGAATAAGATCTTTACGATCTCCAATTTCATCACCTTTACGCGCCTGATCCTCACCCTGGTATTTCTGTACCTGTTTGTGACGGATAACAACCGCGTCATCGCCATCGTTATCTACGCCGTTGCCGCCTCTACCGACTGGATGGACGGTCAGATCGCCCGCATGACTAAGACGGTCTCGTGGCTCGGCAAGGTCATGGATCCCATCTGCGACCGTGCGCTGCTGTTCACCGGCGTACTTGGGCTGGTGGTCCGCGGAGAGCTGCCCATCTGGGTCTGCGTGCTCATTATTGGCCGCGACATCTATCTGGGCATCGGCACGCTTATCGTGCGTCATTATCACCGTCGCCCCATCGATGTCGTCTTTCCCGGAAAGATTGCCACTGCACTGCTCATGACCGGCTTCTCGCTCATGCTGCTCGGGTTCCCCGTTATTGACGGCCTGCATCTTTTACCTTCAACCCTTACGGCCTTCCCGGGCCTCAACGGAAGCTCGGTGCCCCTCGGCATCTTCTTTGTGTACGGCGGCGTGATCTTCTCCATGCTCACGGCTGTCATCTATTCCATTAAGGGCGGAGTGGCCATTAAACAGGCTCTCGCGCATCCCGAGGACGAGGACATCGACTTTCTGAACCCTGAAATCGAAGACTGATTCGTTGGGGTATGATTACGTACGGTTCATTATTTGCGGCACGTCCGCGATAAGTTAGGGGTTGTCATGGACAACATGGTTAACAATATGCCTCAGAATGATAAGGCTGCTGACGCTACCTGCGTATTCCGCGTGCCTTCAAGCGACGTCACCGTTCCCGACCTCATGGCCAACGTGCGCATCACCGCACCCGTTCTGTCCATCGTCAAGGGTCCGCAGACTGGTGCCGCCTTTGAGCTCGAGGACGACGTGACCACCATCGGCCGCGATCCTGCGAACGGCATCTTCCTCAATGACATGACCGTTTCGCGTAGCCACGCGCGCATTATTCGCGAGGGCCTCGGCGCTCGCATTGAGGACCTGGGCTCGCTCAATGGCACCTGGGTCGACGGCGCCATTGTCAACGCGGCCCCGCTGCACGATGGTTCTTCCGTCCAGATCGGTACGTTTACGCTCATCTACCACGAGAGCACGCCGGAGCGCATCGAAACCGGTGAGTAGGGCATGGCCGAACGCAACTATCTGAGTATCGGCCAAGTCGTCAACCTTCTTCGAGGCGCATACCCCGATCTTTCGAACTCAAAAATTAGATTTCTAGAAGATGAGGGGCTCATTACCCCTCATCGTACGCCTAAGGGATACCGTCAGTACTCTAAGGAGGACGTTGATCGCCTGGAGGTCATTCTGCACTTGCAGAAGACCCGCTACATGCCGCTCAACGTGATTAAGCAGCGCTTGGAAAACGCCACGGACCTGTCAACGCTCGCCTACGAGGTGGGCTTGCTGTCCGATGTTCCGCTCAAGACGGAGCCCAAGGAGACTAAGCAAAAGCTGCATCCCATCGAGACCATTCCCGATATGCTGGGCGTCGAGATTTCGTTTATCCGCTCGCTCGCCGAGAACGACCTCATTCGCATCATCAAGAGTCCGCAGAATCGTGAGCTCGTCGATGGTCGCGATTTTCCAATCATCCGCTACTGCTCCGAGCTGTCACGCTTCCATATCGAGCCCCGCAACCTGCGTCAGTACGTGTCTTCCGCCAACCGCGAGTCCTCGATGTTTGAGCAGGTGCTCGTGAGCATGCTCGGCATGGATACCTCCGATGACGAGCGCGACGCCAAGCTCGAGCGTGCGTTTAAGAAGCTTCACGACCTGACCGAGGGTGTGCACACCGCGCTCCTTAAGAACCGTGTCTTTGAGTCGCTCAACGCCGTGGTCGAGGATGCCGATATCGATGCTCTCGATGAGGAGATCGCGCGTTCCGAATCCACCAAGGCCAAAAGCGATGGGGCAAGCGTCCCCGCGGTTGCCGCGCACGAGGAGTCGCTCGTGCAGCCGTCCAAGGTCGTCGTCCCCTCGCATAGCTCGTCTGCTAACACGGGTAAATAACCGCCGTCCACCCGGCAATCCATGAAAGGTCACGCCATGTACGACTTCGAATCTCATATCGTCGATATCCCCGACTATCCCGAGCCCGGAGTCGTCTTTAAGGACATCACGCCGCTCTTTGGCAATCCCGAGGCCCTGAAGGCCATGGTGGATGCCCTGGCCGAGCATTTTGCCGACATGGGCATTACCAAGGTCGTAGGACCCGAGGCCCGCGGCTTTATGGTCGGCGTTCCCGTGGCCGTCGCCCTGGGTGCCGGCTTTGTTCCCGCACGTAAGCCGGGTAAACTGCCGCGCAAGACGGTCAGCGAGAGCTACGAGCTCGAGTATGGAACGGATTCTATCGAGATTCACGCCGATGCTATCAGCTCTAAAGATACCGTGTTGATTCTGGACGACTTGGTCGCGACGGGCGGAACCGTCGAGGCAACAGGTAAACTGGTGCGAGATATGGGCGCGAAGCTTGTGGGTTACGGTTGTATCCTTGAGCTTGCGTTTCTCAACCCGCGCAAGAAGCTCACGCCTTCTAACGAGGACATTGAGCTCTTTAGCCTGGTAACGGTGGACTAGCCGCTACCCTTAGATACCGGAAAGGAAGCTCCATGCGCACAGCAAACACGCACAGAAACATGGCACGCTGCGCTGCTACGGCAACCCTCGCTTGTGTTTTGGGCCTGGGCCTCGTGGCTCCGGCCTACGCCGATACCGCATCCGACCTTGCCGCTGCTCGTACCAAGCTCGAGCAGATCGGCACGCAAACCCAGCAAATTCATGAAGAACTCTCCGCACAGACGCAGGAGCTTGATCAGACTGCAGGCGAGATCACGCAAAAGCAGCAAGAGATCGCCGAAGGCCAGGCCAAGCTCTCTAACTACGTTGCCGGTGAGTACAAGACCGGCGGTCTGAGCCTGCTTCAGGTTTTGACGGGCGTCGACGATCTGGGCGACATGCTCAACCGTCTCTTCTACTACGGCAAGGTGTCCGACAAGCAGGCCCAGACCATTCAGGATGTCAAGGACCTTAAGCAGCAGCTCACCGATAAGCAGACCGAGCAGGAGAAGAACGTAGCCGCGACGCAGAAGAAGGTCGACGAGCTCAATGCCCAGCAGGCTGAGGCCCAGAGCGTCGTGAACTCCCTGGATTCGCAGCTGCAGGCCGAGCTCGCTGCCGAGGCCGAGGCCAACGCTGCGCTGCAGGCTGGCATTAATGCTAGCACCGCCGAAAAGGCCACGGTGAGCAACGACACCGCCGGTACGACCGAGAACACCAACAATGGCGGCCAGACCAACAATAACAACAACCAGGGCGGCAACACGCCGGCTCCCGCACCGCAGCCTGCCCCCACGCCCGCTCCGGCTCCCACGCCTTCGGCACCGAGTCAGTCTGTTGATGGTGGCTCCGTTGTTTCGCGCGCCTACAGCAAGCTCGGCTATGCGTATTCTTGGGGCGGCATTGGACCGAACAGCTTTGACTGCTCCGGTTTTGTAAGCTATTGCCTCACGGGACGCTACTGCCGTCTGGGCACCACGGTCGACTTCATGGGTTGGACCCGTGTGTCCGATCCGCAACCCGGCGATGTTGTGGTTAACTCCTACCATACCGGCATTTATATCGGTAATGGTCAGATGATCCATGCTTCCGACTACAAAACGGGCGTCATCATCAGCTCCGTTGCCGCCGGCATGAACAACAACTATATCTTCGTGCGCTACTAAGTCATCTTACACAGCGTGTGAATGTGGACCTCGTGGCTTAAAGTCGCGAGGTCTATTCTTTTGTCTCTAATCTTGTACGGCTATCTAGTATTCAAAACTAGATAGCCGTACATTCGGTTTGCAAGAAGGCTATAATTGTTGAGGAACAATTAGAAAGGACCCTCTATGAGCTGGGCACTTATCTCAGATTCAAGCTGTAACCTCCGCGATTGGCAACCGACCGCGCCCCATACCACCTTTGCATTTGCGCCCCTCAAAATTCGAGTGGGGGAGCGTGAATTCGTCGATGACCTTTCGCTTGATGTACATGAGCTCAACTGCGCTGTTCAGGCGGAGACGAACGCTTCTTCGAGCGCTTGTCCCAGCGTAGGGGAGTGGGCCGAGCTCTTCAAATTGGCCGACAAGACCATCTGCATGCCGATCTCTGAGGGCGTGTCGGGCAGCTACAACGCGGCAGCCACGGCTCGCGATATGGTTCTTGCCGAGGAGCCCGACCGACAGATTCATCTAGTCAATTCACGCGCAGCTGGCGGCAAAATGGATCTCATTTTCTTGCTGTTCGACCGCTATCTTGTAAGCAACCCGGATGTCTCATTCGAGGATGCTTGCGCATACTTCGATAGCCTTGAACAGAACAGCAAAATCCTCTTCAGTTTGTGCAATTACGAAAACCTCGCCAAAGCCGGACGTATCCCTAAGGCAGCCGGCGTCATTGCCAACAAGCTCAATATCCGCATTTTGGGCACGGCGAGCGAGGCCGGTAAAATCGAACTCGTCGGGCACACGCGTGGCGAAAAGAAGATGCTCAACAAGATCATCGACACCATGGAAGCCGAGGGTTTTACGGGCGGCGAGGTCATCATCGATCACGTTGAGAACGAAGCTGGAGCCCAGGCGCTTACTGACCGCATAGTCGAGCATTGGCCCGGCTCCAAGACCATCATCATGCCCTGCAACGGCCTGGATTCCTATTACGCCGAGATGCACGGCCTCATCATCGGCTACGGCATGGGCGTAGCTTCGGGCAAGTAAAGTCCAACCAAGCAAAAATATGGGCGGGACAAAGCGACAGATGGCTCTTTGCCCCGCCCGTTTTACACGTCGGCTAGCTATTAAACCCATTAAACTTTAGATAGCTCATCAGGTACGCCTTCGAAACGAAGGATGAAACTGCACTGCGCACAAGCAGCGACTCACGCGTTACCTGATGCGCCGTATCGGGAACCGGCGTCTGCTCAACGGAAAACGCCGAACGAATCGATGCCTCGAGCTGATCGACCACATAATCGAAGGCAGTCGGGGCATCGTAGCTCAAACGCTGAATGTTGAAGAGTGCCTGCACCGCAGCAATAGGTAGCACCTGTTTAAAGAGGCAGATAGCGATCAGGCGGGCAATCTGCTCGCGGCCATATTGCTTTTTGACCGGAGCAGGCACCAGGCCGACCTTAACGTAGTTATTGATCATCGATGGCGTAATGACAGGGTGCTCAACGCAAATGGACAGCGGCTCCATCCACAGCGCAACATACTCAATGACCTGGTCGCGGTAGAGCGTCACATTGGGCAACTGGTCATAGCGCGACAGACTCAACGTATTGAGTTTGCACACGATTTCGGACTGAATAAATGCATCGGGCAGCACAGTGGGCTGAATATCCTCAGGCTTAATACTGACCGACGAATCGGACATCGGAATAACGTGTTTAACGTGGTTCATAAAGGTCCTCCGTTCATTTTCTATATTGTATTCTAGGTTATCTAGTTTTGCATACCACATAGCCGGCAAGTAAAAGTGGTTGGACAACACATTGATGCATCGTCCAACCACTTTGTTTGAATATAGCAACCTTACATAAGATATATTATCGTACTTATCCGCGTAGAAAAGCGTATGCGCCGGTTGCCGCTATGGCTCCGTCAGAAACGGCAGTCACAACCTGGCGTAAACGCTTGGAACGGATATCGCCAGCTGCGAATAAGCCGGGCGTACGGGTGGCCATCGAATCATCGGTAACAATACCGCCGTCGGGAGCCAGATCGACTAGATGCTCAACAAGCTCGGTATGTGGCTGCGTCCCCGTAAAGACAAAGATGCCAAACGAGCCGGGCTCAAATGACTCGGCATGAGTTTCCCCAGATGCATTGTCCTTAAAGGTAATCGTCGTTGGCATGGCTTCGCCCGATAGCTCCACAATACTAGTTTGGTACCTAACTGTAATATTGTCCTTTGCGAGTACTTTCTGAACAACACCATCGGGCGCACGGAACTGGTCGCGGCGCAGCACGATGGTCACACTGCTGGCAATGTCGGACAGGAACAGCGCCTCTTCGCATGCCGAATTGCCACCACCGATTACAAAAACCTGCTTGCCGCGGAAAAACATGCCGTCACATGTTGCGCAATATGAAACGCCACGACCGCGATACGTATCCTCGCCTGCGAAACCTGCCGGACGCGGCGTGGCACCCATGCAAGCGATAACGCTCGAGGCCAGCGTATCGCCCATATCGTGATGCACCGTAAACAACGCTGCATCGGCATCGTAATCGATACCCGTAACCATGCTCCATGTAACCTGTGCTCCCAGGCCCTCTGCATGCTGCTGAAAACGCTCGCCGAGTTCGGCGCCACTCAGGAGCGGGAAACCCGGATAGTTCTCGACCTCATTGGTTGTGGCGATCTGCCCTCCCGACATGCCCTGCTCAATCACGGTCGTCGTCAGGTTGGCACGCGCAGCATAAATGGCGGCAGCATAGCCCGCGGGGCCGCCACCGATAATCGCAACATCGATCGGCTTATCGGTAGTCATGAAGCGTCCTTTCGTCGAAACGTTGTCGTTCTTTGCGCTCGTACCCAAATTTACGTGAACGTGACACTCATGCACTACAATGATAAATCCGTATTACAAAGCTGAAGGGGAGTTATCGATGGACCAGGCGCAGACGAGTGACGACGCTCCCCTGCTCACGCACAGCACTCCCCAATCGGAGCAAACCACGCTCCTGGCTCAGCAAAAACCTCTCGTGACCATCGTGCATGCCTCCGTTGGCTCGGGCCACAAGGCCGCCGCAAATGCGATAGCGCAGGCATTCGACCTCATCCGCGGCACCAATGGCATCCCCGAGGATATTGAGATTGAAGTGCTCGATATCCTTGATTTTGGACGTATTAAATTCGACGGCAATAAGACCGCGGCTTCTTTTACGGGAGCCACGCGCCCCATTTACGACCTGACCTGGCGATATACGCTTACGGGACATCTTCTCTGGGGTGGCGGAACGGCATGGTCGCGAATTATGTTCCCCGCCTTCAACGAATATATTCGTAGCCGCAGGCCCATAGCCGTGGTTGCAACGCACATCACAGCAGCCAATGTTGCCGTGGGCGCCCGCGTAATTACGGGTATCGATTATCCGGTCATCTGCGTACCGACCGACTACGAAGTCGAGGGATGGTGGCCCCACAAGGACACCGATTTATTCTGTGTTGCCAACGAATTTATGGCCGAAACGCTGCGTCCGCGCAAGGTGCTCGAGACAAAGATTCGCATTACCGGCATTCCTATTCGCGCCGGATTCGACACGGATTACGATCGCGAGGAAGAGCTAGCTAAGTTCAACCTCCCCACCGAGAAGACCGTCGTGCTGGTAATGGCCGGTGCCAGTTTGCCTCAACCGTACGTTCGCTTTCGCGCGGAGATGGACCGCACCCTCCCCTTCCTACGCAGCTTCGAAGACATGCACTTTGTCTTTTTGCCGGGCAAAGACACCGAATATGCCACCCGCCTCAAAACGCTCTTCGACGCCATGAAGCTCGAAAACGTCACGGTTCTGGACTATGTCGATGATATGGCAGCGCTTATGCACGGCTGCGACCTGGCAATTCTCAAATCGGGCGGACTCACGGTCACCGAGTGCCTATGCGCACATCTGCCGATGATTCTGCTGGGCAAGTCCTATGGCCAGGAAAAGGCCAACACCACCATGCTCACCGGCATGGGCGCCAGCATGCATGTCACCACCGCACGAGAGCTCATCGTTACCCTACGTCACTTGCACGACCATCCCGAATCACTCAAAGCCCTACTCATCAACGGCGAAGTACTACGCCGCCCCCACGCAGCCGAAGACATAGCCATCGCAACCATGGAGCTCGTAGGCAAACCCCAAAAGCGCAAACGAGCCTTCTGCCGCTTCTACTGGGGCGGAAAACCCGCGCATATCCGCTAGCGTCTTTATGTCCGCTTACCTGCGGGAGGCCCCTATATATCATCCCATGCTCAAACATTCTCGCTTCGCTGCGAAACTGCGCGTGGGACGATATATAGGGGCCTCCCGCAGGTAAGCTGCGTTTACGTACTAGCAGCTATACCAGATTCCCCTCCAGTAGAATCTGCAAAGGGGAACCAGAAAATATAAATACAGTAAGTCGATGCGACAAAGGAGGCGTCCTTTTATCGCATCGACTTACTAGAAAAGTAAATATTGTTTCAAGCGAGTAACCGCCCGCCTGCCTCTCACACATATCGTTCCACGCGCAGTTTCGCAGCGAGCGAAGCGACGCGAGAATGTTTGAGCATGGAATGATATAGGTAAGCCCCGGGCGGGAGGGATACGAGCGCCCTAGGCGATGCCGCTGGAGCCGAAGCCTCCTTTGCCTCGGTCGGTTTCGTCTAGTTCGTCTACCTCTATGAGGTTGACCGTGGGGACTTCTTGGATGACGAGTTGGGCTATGCGGTCGCCTTTTTTGATTTGGATGTTGTTCGTGGGGTCTAGGTTAATGAGGATGACCTTGAGTTCTCCTCGGTAGTGGGCGTCGATGAGGCCAGGCGTGTTGACTATAGAAAGTCCCTGCTTAATAGCTAGGCCGCTGCGAGGCTGGACGAAGCCGGCGTAGCCATCGGGCAGGGCGATGGCCAGCCCCGTAGAGACCAGACAGCGTTCGAAGGGCTTCAGGACGCAGTCCTCGTTGGAGCATAGATCCAAGCCGGCATCGGAGGGATGGGCGTATTTGGGAAGCTCGACGGTGGGGTCGAGACGCTTTATGTTGACGGTAATGTTAGACATGGAATCACCTTAGCTTGTCGAGCTCTTGCAGAAACTCATCGACGTCTTTGAAATCGCGGTAGACCGAGGCAAAGCGAATGTAGGCCACCTTGTCGATCTTGGCCAAGCGCTTGAGCACCATGTCACCCAACTCATGGGACGTGACGGCCGTCAGTGTGCGAGAGCGCAGCTCGACCTCGATGTCGTCGATAATCTCATTGAGCTTCTTAGTGTCGATATCGCGCTTGATGGTGGCGCGCATCAAGCCGACGAGCAGTTTATTGCGATCGAACCGCTGCTTGGTTCCGTCTGACTTAATGACCTCGATTGGGTCTTCACATCGCTCAAACGTTGTAAAGCGGTAGTTACACGAGCAACATTCGCGACGACGCTTAATGGTGTTATTTGACTCCTGCATACGGGAATCAACGACGCGGGTATGTGCCTTGCCGCATTTGGGACAGCGCATGGTACCTCCTCTTAAACGATAACAAGGGTACCATGCGCAGCGCGATAATGATTACGAACGAGCGGGAACCTTAAGATGCGCACCGGCGGCGAGCGAACCATGCTCCAGATGATTGACGTTACGGATCATATCGGAAGTCTCTTGCGTGGAAAGGCCTTCGATTGGATATTCCTCGGCAAGCGACCAAAGAGAATCGCCAGGCTGAACGCGAATAGTCTCGTAGGTAATGTTGGAAACGGACTCGGCATACGCAGCGTGACGAGCGTTAAAGACCGACGTAGCGAGGACAAAGAAGAGCGTAAACGCAACGGCAACGGCGACAATCGTCGAAACCTTCAGGGCAGCGCGGGCCGGCGCGACTACAGCCTGCTGATTGCGAGCAGGCTTTACGGTCAAAGGCTGAATGCCGGAGCGGCCACCCTGAACAACCGTAAATGTGGGTTCTGCAGGCGTCTCGAGCTTAAGGGCGAGGTTACCCTGGACCATATTCGTTGCGTTCATCATGTTCTCCTCTCGCGTGTTTTGCTGAGAACAGTTTTATCAAGCCGCGCGGACAAAAATATCTAGCGCGAGAACGAATGTTCGGTTATTATTATCTTCGAACAGTTGTTCCTGTCAAGCAAAATTCGAACATTTGTTTGGCATGGGTAGAGAGGATGCCCTGATGGCTCGCAAAATTACCAAGCGTCAGCAGCAAATTTACGACTTCATCAAGGAATATCAGCAGGAGAAGGGTTATCCGCCCAGCGTGCGCGAAATGGCTTCTGCCGTGGGCCTTTCCTCCCCCAGCACCGTGCACGCCCATCTCTCTGCCCTGGAGGCGCGCGGGCTACTCAAGCGCGATGCCACCAAACCGCGCGCCCTGGAACTCTTTAACGAAGACGGTTCCTCTGTCTCAATTTCTAAATCTGACGAGCCCACCGCACCTCGCGGAACGGTCTCGCTACCGCTCGTTGGTCGCGTCGCGGCTGGGATTCCCATTCTGGCCGAGCAGAATATCGAAGACACGTTTACTATCCCGACCGAAATCGCCACTGATCAGGGTTCCTTTATCCTTGAGGTGCATGGGAGCTCAATGATCAATGTCGGCATCTTCAATGGCGATTACATCATCGTCCGTGAACAAAAGAGTGCCATGAACGGCGAAATTGTCGTGGCCATGATTGATGGTTCGGCGACCGTCAAGACGTTCTACAAGGAGCAGGGGCGTGTGCGCTTGCAGCCCGAGAACGACACCATGGAACCTATCTATGCAACGAATCCCGTTATCCTGGGCAAAGTCGTCGGCTTGATGCGCCGGTTCTCGTAATGCAAAAACGCATAACCATATTTGATACCGTCCGCGGGTTTACGATGATTTCTATGGCAGGTTTTCACGCTTGCTATGATCTCGCCTACCTGTACGGCTGGGATATGCCCTGGTTTACCCAGTCAGTCTTTCAAGACATCTGGCGCGCCAGCATCAGCTGGGTATTTTTGTTTATCGCCGGTTGGATGTGCACCCTTTCGCGCAACAATATCAAACGTGCCGCCAAATACGCCTTAGCAGCACTCGTTGTCTGGTTGGCAACAACACTTGTCTCAGTCGACGATTCGGTTAATTTTGGCATCATCTACTGCATGGCCGCATGCACCGGCATCGTAGCGTTGACCGATCCCGTCCTTAAGAAGATAACGGCGAGATGGGGCATGCCCCTATGCCTTATGTTGTTCGCAATCACCTGGAGCATCCCCAAAACGATCTACCCTGTCCCCTACCTGGCGTGGCTGGGATTTCCGAGCCCTGGGTTTATCTCAGGTGATTACTACCCCATCATCCCGTTTATCTTTATGTATCTTGCAGGATACTTCGCCGCACACATAGCGCAGGGAATCGATAAGACCGTCCCTAGCTGGGCCTACGCCAACCCCCTGCCGGCGCTCGCCAGCCTTGGACGCCATGCACTCCCCTTTTATCTACTGCATCAGCCCATCATTCTGGGCATTTTGAAGCTCATCTACTCGGTACGATAACGCTCAAGCCGCGGTGCAATACGAGCCGGCAGTTTCGCCACAATGCGAACGCCGTCCTCGAGATATTCCTCATGCAGAAGGGTTCCCTGCTCATGCACCAGCGTGATGAGAGCGCCCTCGCGATACGGAATATCAGCGGAGAGCAACACATCGGTGGCAGCTGCCTCGCGAGCAATACGGTCGACGAGATCGTCGAGTCCCTCACCCGTCTGGGCCGAGAACAGAACGGCTTCGGGATAACGACGACGGAAACTCAATCGATCGACGCTATCGAGAAGATCGATTTTATTGAATACGGTCAGCGTTAAACGCTCTCCGGCGCCGATCTCATCAAGCACGCGGTCGACAGCCTCCAGCTGCCGCTCATAGTCCTCGTCAGACGCATCTACGACTTTGAGAATTAGATCGGCACCCAACACCTCGGACAGCGTCGATTTAAAGGCATCGACCAGACCATGCGGCAGCTTTTGAATAAAGCCGACGGTATCGGTAATCGTCATGCCGCGACCGCCGGGCAGGCGATACGAACGCGTCGTAGGGTCGAGCGTAGCAAACAGCTTGTCCTGCGAAAGTACCGTAGAGCCGGTCAGACGATTAAGCAACGTCGATTTACCGGCATTGGTATAACCGGCTAACGCGACGCGAAACGCCGGTGACTCAATGCGGCTCTTGGATTGAACATCGCGACGCTGTTCAACCTGCTTGAGCTCACGACGAAGCGCAGCGATCTTATTACGAATGAGGCGACGGTCGACCTCGAGCTGACTTTCGCCCTGACCAAAACGTGAGCCGATGCCGCCGCGCGTCTGCTCCTTGGCGAGATGGCTCCACATGCCACGCAAGCGAGGCAACAAATATTGAAGCTGTGCCAGCTGTACCTGCAGGCGTCCCTCACGCGTCTGAGCATGCAGGCCAAAGATATCCAGGATCAGTGCTGTACGATCGATAATCTTTACCGGCTCGCCCACGGCTTTCTCCAAATAGGATTGCTGCGAGGGGGTCAGGTCGTCGTCAAAAATAACGACATCGGCATCCATGCGATGCACCAGGCCGCACAGCTCTTCAACCTTACCGGAACCGATAAACGATTTAGGATACGGCTTTACCAAACGCTGCGACAAGCGTGCCACGCTCTGGGCACCAGCTGTGTGGGCAAGACGCTCCAGCTCATCAAGCGAGCGATCGAGCGGCCATGCATTGTCGCGCCACTCAACACCAACTAAAATGGCACACTCGGGCTCGGGTGCCGTGGGAACAAGGGGGAAACGGGCCATTAGGCAGCCTCAATACGATGCAGGATATCCTCAACGACCTCATCGATCGTAAACTCGTCCATATCGAACCACACGATACGGTCATCGCGCTTAAACCACGAAAGCTGACGTTTGGCATAGCGACGCGAACGCATCTTGATGAGTTCGCGAGCCTCATCCATAGAAATCACGCCATTGAAAGCATCAATGATCTCTTTATAGCCAATTGCCTGCATCGAAGTCAGGGCATCTCCCAGCCCCTGGTCCATAAGACCGCGAACCTCATCGACAAGACCCTGCTCAAACATCAGATCGACGCGCAGGTTAATGCGCTCGTAGAGCACCTCGCGATTACGCGTCAGACCAAACCATAGAGCATGATAATGCTCGCGCGGAACACTAAACTGACTTTTTTGCTGTGCATAGGAGATACCATCATCATGCATCTCGAGCGCACGAATCACACGGCGCACATTATGGGGATGAATAACAGCAGCTGATTCTGGATCACGCTCGGCAAGCAGGGCATGCAGTTCTTCCTCGCCAATACGCTCGGCAAGCTCCTGATAGCCCGCACGACGATCGTCCTCAAGTTCACCCGAGGGAAAGTCCATCTCATCAAGGGCGGCCTTGAGATATAGCCCCGTACCTCCGCAAAAAACCGGCAGGCAACCCGAACCAAGGAGACGTTCAACATGCACGCGAGCGTCAGCCTGATAAAGCGCAGCAGAATATGCCACACCCGGCTCTACAATGTCGACGAGACGCAGCGGCGCCGTACACTCATCGGGCGCCATCTTTGCGGTACCGATGTCCATGCCGCGATAGATTTGCATCGCGTCGCACGACAGCACTTCGGACGAAAGACGGGCTGCCAAACGGTCGGCAACATCGCTCTTACCAACCGCCGTCGGACCGACGATCGCAACGGCGGAAAGACCTGCCCCGGGAGCAACCATTAGCGAGGCTCGCCCACAACGGAGCCGGACAAATACCAGGTCTTGGCAACGTCAACGTCAACATCAACGATCTTGCCAACAAGCTGATCGATGCTGTAACCCTCGGGGATAGGCGCGTGCACAGTCTGATTCTTGGGACTCTTGCCCAGCAGGACCGCGTCGTTCTTTTTACTCGTTCCCTCAATGAGCGCCGGAACCACAGTATGAAGCTCACCCTGGTTATACTCGTATGCCGTGGTCTCGATAACCTTAACCAAGCGGTTGAAACGCTCGAGAATAACCTCATGCGGCGTAGGATCGTCAATCTCGGCAGCCGGGGTACCGGCGCGCTTGGAATAGATGAAGGTATAGGCCTGAGCATAGCGGACCGTCTCGGCAAGTGAGAACGTCTGCTCAAAGTCCTCTTCAGTCTCACCCGGGAAGCCAACGATAATGTCGGTCGAGAGCGCGATGTCGGGCATGCGGTTGCGAATGCGATCGACAAGGCCCAGATAGTCCTCGCGTGTATAACGGCGATTCATCTCTTTGAGGATCCGCGTCGAACCTGACTGGACGGCCAGATGCAGCTGCGGCATAACGGCAGGCGTCTCGGCCATGGCATCGATGGTCTCGGGCAGCAGGTCCTTGGGATGTGAAGACGTAAAGAAGATACGCTCCACACCCGTATCGCCCACGGCACGCAGCAGATCGGCAAAACGCGGCTTGCCAAACAGATCGCGACCATATGAGTTAACGTTTTGGCCCAACAGCGTAATCTCACGCACGCCCTGGCGTACCAAACCGGTCACCTCGTCGACAATCTCCTCGAAGGGGCGGCTCTTTTCGCGACCACGCACATACGGCACGATGCAATAGGTGCAGAAATTATTGCAGCCTGTCATGATGGGCACCCAAGCGTGATACTGGGTCTCGCGATGCCACGGCATGCTCATGGCGTCCGTATCCTCATGCTCATTGGCACGGATATGACGCTTACCATCAAGGAACGCCTCGGCAATGAGCTCGGCCACATGTGCGATGGAATGCGTGCCAAAAATGACATTGACATTATCGACGTTGGTGAGCAGGCCCTCGCCATCGCGCTGCGCGATGCAACCGCCAACGGCAACCACGCGCTTGCCCGAAGGCGAAGGCGGCAGGCTTTTACAGGAATTGCACTGACCGTACAGGCGAGTATCGGCGGCCTCGCGCACGCAGCACGTCATGAAGACAACGATATCGGCATGCGCGGGATCGAGCGCCATGAGGCAGCCATACGAATCAAGCAGACCGCTCACACGCTCGGAGTCGTGCTGATTCATCTGGCAGCCAAAGGTGCGGATAAAGTAGGTTTTACCGGCAAGAATATCGCGTACGGAACGCTGGTCCATGTGCATAAGTCCTAACGATGGGGAGCGGAACGAGGCAAGCAGAAGCTATGCCACAGGCTTAACATCATCCATGACGACGTTATCCATAGCAGCTCGATTGATCTGGTGAACGTAGATAGAAAGGCGGATGGCCGTGCGCGACTCCCCGTTAATGAGGATGTCGGAGAACACGGGCGCGCAGGAAATATCAAAACCGGTTGGAATCAAAAAACCGCGCGCGATAGCAACGGCCTTAATGGCTTGGTTGACGGCACCAGCGCCGACACACTGGATGTTGACGGGTACACCATCCTTGACCATGCCGGCGATGGCGCCGGCAACGGACGCGGGCGATGATTTGCTTGATACCTTCAGGCAATCCATGAAGAAACTCCTGCATTTAAAAGTACGTTTTAACTGCAATAACTGTATCGTACCGAGTGGACTCGGTAAAGGCACTATTCCTCTTTGGCAAGATCAAAGGTCACGGTGATTCGATCACGCGAAACACGAATCTTTGGGTCGCCGCAAAGGTTGAGATAGTACCGGGCAGCAAGGTCATTAAAGTCGCGCTCCACAGCACGCGAAAACTGTGCAATGTCATCCTTGGCAATACGTAGCCCGCGACGATCCTTCGCGAGATCGACAGGAGCCGGCGCACGCGAGGACGAATCACGCTCGCGCAGCAGACGCGCGGTCACACCGCGAACGGGCTTAATCTGCCCTACCAAAATGCGATGGGCCGTGCGCTCGGACATCTCAAGACCCAAACCCGAACAGATACGGATAAAGTCCTCGGCATCAGAAGCAAGGCCTAAACGATCGACAACCGGAAGCTCGCTCTCGTCATCAATGAACAGGAGACGAGACGTATCGAGCCGGCTTGACGCCTGAGCATAAAGGGTCGCGGCAATCTCAGACGGAGAACCAAGATAGACATCGCAACCACGCAACTCTTCGAGCGCAAACTCACAAGCAGCGCGAATAATATTATGCGGACCGCGAGCACAGACATAACGTCCGTCCTCATCCTTGACGGCCTGGGGCCAGCTGGACTGATCGGCACGCTCACTGAGGCGGTTAGCCGCAACGCTCACCTTGAAGGCTGAACCAAGATCGACACCGGACGTGACCACACGGGCCTCGTCGGTGTTCTGCTTGATCGAAAACAATGCCATGCCACGACCGTGAACGCCCCAACGGTCCATCTTCATGCTCTCGAGCTTGGAGGTAACGCGGGCATCAAAGATTCGCTCTTGCATATCCTGCGGAACGCCAGAACCGTTATCCAGAAAGACAAGCGTGCGGACGCCATCTTCCTTGGTCGTGGCGAGATAGACCTTGTCGGCGCCGGCATCGCGAGCATTACGGAGCATTTCGATGACGATGTCCTCGACATGCTGAATGTCGTGCTTAGCCTGGCGCCGCTCGGCCTCCGAAACGCGGAGGCGGACATACCCCTCGCCAAGGTTCTCCTCGACGCGAAGGTTGCCCTCCCCCGACATCGACGCGATAAATGAGATGAGCTCGTTCGCGTCGCTCATGTTATTTAGCGATATCGACAGCGCGGCTCTCGCGAATCACGACGACGCGCACCTGACCGGGATACTCCATCTCTTCCTCGATCTGATGGGCGATATCGTGAGCCAGAACCGTGGACTGGGCATCGGAAATCTTGTCTGGCTGGACCATGACGTGGACCTCGCGACCGGCCTGCATGGCATAGGTACGTTCGACGCCGTCATGAGAGTTGGCGATCTCCTCGAGCTTCTCAAGACGCTTGATGTAGTTCTCGGCAGACTCGCGACGGGCACCGGGGCGAGAGGCAGAGACAGCATCGGCGGCCTGCACCAGGACATCGAGCACCGTGTTGGGGTCGACATCGGCATGGTGAGCCTCAATAGCGTGGACGATAACGGGCTTCTCGCCATAACGGCGGGCAAGCTCGGCGCCGATGACGGCATGCGGGCCCTCGACGTCGTGGTCGATTGCCTTGCCCAGGTCATGAAGCAGGCCGGCGCGCTTGGCGGTCACAACGTCCAGGCCAAGCTCGGAAGCCATCACGCCGCACAGATCAGAGACCTCGAGGGAATGCTGAAGCACGTTCTGACCAAACGAGGTACGGTAGCGCAGGGCACCAAGGGTCTTGACGATCTCGGGGTGCAGGTCGTGGATGCCGGCATCGAAGGCAGCCTGCTCGCCAGCCTCGCGCACGCGCTGCTGAACCAGGTCGGCGGCCTTGTGATACATCTCCTCGATACGGGCAGGGTGAATGCGGCCGTCGGCGATGAGGTTCTCGAGGGCGACACGGGCGGTCTCACGACGGACCGGGTCGAAGCTCGAAAGAACGACGGTCTCGGGCGTGTCGTCGATCACGAGGTTGACGCCGGAAACCTGCTCGAAGGTCCGGATGTTGCGACCCTCGCGACCGATGATACGGCCCTTGAGGTGCACGGAGGTAACGGTGACCTCGGCAGTGTGGTCGGCAGCGCAGCGCTGAATCGCCAGAGACAGAATCTCCTGGGCGGTCTTGTGGCACTCGGCGCGAACCTGCTGCTCGGACTCGCGAATGATCGTGGCGGCCTCGTGGGTGACCTCGCCGCGAACCTTATCGAGGAGCTCCTTGTGGGCGTCCTCGCGGGTAAGGTCGGCGATACGCTCGAGCTCGGAGGTCTGCTTTGCGCAGAGCTCCTCGAGCTCACGGGAGCGCTTCTCGACCTGACCGGCCTGGCTGGACAGCTGATGCTCGCGCTTGTCGAGAGCGTCGTTGCGGCGATCAAGGGATTCCTCGCGCTGCATCACGCGGTTCTCGAGCGTACGAATCTCGTTCTTACGCTGCTTGTCCTCGGCCTCGGCGGCCTGCTTGTTCTTGATGATCTCCTCTTTAGCCTCGAGCAGAGCCTCTTTTTTGAGGGTCTCGGCCTGACGCTTGGCATCACCGATCAGGGACTCAGCCTGTGCGTGTGCCGACTGGATTTTTTCGTCGGCCTCGTGAAGACTACCCTGCTTGGCGGTGCGCATGTAGGCAATGGCGGCGATGGCACCCAAAACGATGCCAACGAGCGCTGCGATGATAGGCATGCTCACTCCTTTTTATGGATTCGTTACACAACAAAGCGAACCGTCCTTACGAACGGCTCGCGACATTTGAGTAATATGGGCGCAGCTTATGCGGGTCGGATACAGATAAACATATAAACAAACTCATCACAGATGAGCACATATCACAAAGCAAATGACAGTGTTTATCGTACGTTGAACCACAACAACTGTCAAATAAATGGCCCCAGCACGGCGGCTAAAACGCGGTGAACGGCAGGGCCACAAAACGCATACGCCTAAACCGCACATTCCTCACGTTCGGCATCGAGACGTGCCTTAACGGCATCGGCGGCGATGTGATACGAGAAGCCCTTGCCCATCAAAAACCGAACCAGTTTTTCGAATCCGCGCGTCTCTGGAACACGCCGCTTGGCGAGCAGGGCTGACGCACGCGCCAAATCGTCTTCGACGGCAAAATAGTCCTCGGGATAACCGGGAATGTCATCGAGCACGACATGACGGCGCTTGAGCTCGGTCTCGATTTTACGCTGTCCCCAACCGCGCCGCTTGCGTTCCTCGATAAAGTACGAGCAAAAGCGGTTCTCGTCTAAAAAGCGATACTCGGTGGCGCGCTCGACGGCGAAATCGATCGCGGTCTGGTGAAAGCCGTAGCGAGCCAGCTTGTCACGGACCTCGCCCGTCGCATGGTCGCGTCGCGATAGCATCTCGGTCACCATGGTAAGTGCACATTTACGCTCGACGAGCTGCACCGCCTCACGAAAGTTGTCCCAATCACAGGGAAGATCGGGGCGGTTTTTGACATACAGGCGCGCGACCCGCGCGGGAATCCAAATGGACCGCTCAAAACCGCCCTCAAGCTCACAATCGATATGTGCGCAAGGCTTTTTGGACGCATACCCGCTCGAGAACGAGGAGGCCGCCTTCTTATCGGGAAAGACGACCGTGGCCTCGGTCACCGTATACGACATGAGCGTAACCGCTACTCGTCGTCATCATCGAGCATGGCGGAACCATCGATGGCGTAAAGCTCGTCAAACTCCTCAGGCGCAGGCTGATCGGTCAGCTCGACCTCGGATGGAGCATCGTCGTCAAACTCAAGCCCGCAGGCAAGGCGGACCTTATGCTCAATCTCGTCGGCGCAATCGGGGTGTTCGCGCAGGAACGCCTTGGCGGCCTCGCGACCGTTGCCGAGCTTGTCCTCGCCATAGGCAAACCAGGAGCCCATCTTCTTGCAGATGCCGCACTCGACAGCCATGTCCAGAATCGAGCCCTCCTTAGAGATGCCCGTACCGTACATGATGTCAAACTCAGCAGAACGGAACGGAGCTGCCACCTTGTTCTTAACGACCTTGGCGCGCACGCGGTTACCGATAACCTCATCCTTAAGCTTAATGCTGTCGATGCGGCGAATGTCGATACGCACCGAAGAGAAAAACTTAAGGGCGCGGCCGCCCGTCGTGGTCTCGGGGTTGCCGAACATGACGCCGATCTTCTCACGCAGTTGGTTAATGAAGATGCACGTCGTGTTGGACTTGGACAGCGAGCCGGCAAGCTTGCGGAGCGCCTGGCTCATCAGGCGAGCTTGCAAGCCGACCGTGGTATCGCCGATCTCTCCCTCGATCTCGGCACGCGGGGTCAGCGCGGCGACGGAGTCGACGACGATGGCATCGATGGCGCCGGAACGCACGAGCATGTCAACAATCTCGAGCGCCTGCTCACCCGTATCGGGCTGGGAAATCAGTACCTCGTCGATATCCACGCCAATGCGCGCGGCATACGTGGGATCGAGCGCGTGCTCGGCATCGATAAATGCCACCACGCCACCCATTGCCTGGGCCTCGGCCAGGATCTCGAGCGAAAGCGTCGTCTTACCGGAGGACTCAGGACCGTAAATCTCGACGATACGGCCGCGCGGCACACCGCCGATACCCAGAGCGGCATCGAGTGCCAGAGCGCCCGTGGGGATGGCCTCAACCTCAAGCTCGGGGCCGCCGTCACCATACCTCATGATGGAACCCTGGCCGAATTTCTTCTCGATCTCGGCCTTGGTGGTGGCGATCATCTCATCGCGCTCTTTACCCGTCGTGCGAGCATGAACGGTACGTACGGGACCTGAATTCTTGGCCATGAAAAGCCCTCCTCTTAACAACCTGCATCGATAATAAACGAACGGCTGTTCGTGGTCAACCGTTCAGGCCAATCATATGCAGGCAGTCTTTCCAAAACCCAACCAAACGCCGACCAAACACTGACCAAATGCTTGACCACAAAGGGGCAAATAAGAACAAGAAAGGCAAAAATACACCTATGACCAGCGCAAACGCTAAATTCGTCAGGGGTCCCTATCTTCACAATTAAGGGGCCCGAAGGCCCCTTAAAACACGTCTATTCCATAGAGTTAAGCACAAGGGCAATGCGTCCCAATGCCTCCGCGACCGCATGGGCACGAACACACGAACGGTCGCCCTCATAGTGGCAGCGCACAGAGTCCACGACCGGCACTTCCCCATCAGCCGCGCGATACGCCCAGCCAATATAGAAAGTGCCAGCCGGATCGTCCTCAGTGCCGCCGCCGGGGCCGGCATAACCCGTTGCGCTCACTGCAATATCGCTCTGGTACAGCTCCAGCGAACGCGCCGCCATCTCGCGCGCGGTCTGATGCGACACCGCGGTATAGCGGTCGAGCGTCTCCTGATCAACACCCAAAACGCGATGCTTGATCTCATCGCAGTAGGTCACCGCACCGCCACGCAGCACCGCCGAGGCGCCCGGGATATCGGCAATCGTCGAGGCAATCATACCTGCTGTCAGCGACTCAGCCGTCGAAACCGTCACGCCCCGAGCGCTCGCGCGCTCGACAATATCGCGCGCCAGCTCCTCGTTATGTGCGGAAATCTGCTCAAAAGAGTCCGTCATACCCACCAGGACCTAGACCGAAAAGACGATCTTGCGGCAGTTCCAGAAGTACTGGGCGCCCGAGATAACGGTCAGGACAACGGCAACGGCGTACAGGAAGCGCGACACCGAGTAGATGCCGAGCGTCAGCGCCAGCGGGCCAAGGTGCAAGCCGGCCATCGCAAAGACGCACAGGTAACCGCAGATGGAGACCATCGTGGTCGCCGTCTTGTACTTGCCAAGCTTATCGGCGGCAACGACCACGCCGGCGGCACTCGCGACCATGCGAAGGGCGCTCACCAGAAGCTCACGGAACAGGATAATGAACACGGACCACACGGTCACAGCGCCAAAATCCAAGAACAGCAGCAGAGCCGAGAACACCAGCAGCTTATCGGCGATGGGGTCCAAGAACTTACCGAAATCGGTAATCTCGTTGCGCGAGCGCGCCAGATAACCGTCGACCTTATCGGTGCACGACAGGATAACATACAGAATGAAGGCAGCGGCGGCGAGCGGGCCGTCGAAGGTGCTCCAATCTGTACCGGCAACACTCGTGTGAGAAAGCGCCGACACGATCATGAACACCGGGATAAAGACGATGCGAACGCACGTCACGATGTTGGCGGGCGTCCAAACACTCGTCAGTTCCTTATTGCTCTCGTTTGCCACGATGCTCTCCTACTCCACAACATGGCCGATAAGCTCATAGCAGAAGCTATCGGTAAACTCGACCGTCAGAATATCGCCCACGGACGCCTCGCTGGCGTCCAAGTGCACCGCGCCATCGGAATCGGGCGCCTGGAACCAAGCATGGCCGATCAGCTCGGCGCCGTCCTCGGTCTCCTCGATGCCGTCGACGATCACCTGGGCGCGCTCGCCCACATGTGCGGCGGTGGCGGCAAAACCGAGCGACTCGGCCAGGTCCATGGCCTCCTGGGCGCGCTCGAGCTTGACCTCCTCATCGACCTGACCCTCCATCTTAGCGGCCAGGCTGCCCTCCTCCTGCGAGTAGGCAAAGACGCTCGTGTAGTCAAAGCCGACGGTGTCCATAAAGTCGATAAGGTCACGGAACTCGTCGTCGGTCTCGGTCGGGAAGCCGACCATGGCCGTGGAACGGATCACGATGCCGGGGATACGCTCACGCAGATCGCGGAACAGGTCCTCGAGCTCCTGGCGCGAACCAGAACGGCGCATAGCCTTGAGGATGCGCGCGTCGCAGTGCTGCACGGGGATATCGATATAGGGCAGCACCTCGGGCGTATCACGAATCGTCTCGATAAGCTCGTCAGTCATGCCCTCGGGCTGCAGGTAGAGAACACGGACCCAGACGTTGTGCGGGCGCACGGCCTCGGCTACGGCGCGCAGCAGCTGCGCCAGATTGCGCGGCGAGCCCTCGGCGACGTCACCATCCGCAAAGTCGGTGCCCCAGATGCCAGTGTCCTGGCCGATCAGCACGACCTCTCGCACGCCACCGGCAACCAAGTCGCGCACCTCGGAGATAATGCTCTCGGCATTTCGCGAATGATAGCGACCGCGAATATAGGGAATCATGCAGAAGCTGCAGAAGCGGTTGCAGCCATCGGAAATCTTGACGTAGGCGACAGCGCCCTCGACGGTGCGCTTGACTTGCGGAATATAGGCGGCAATCTCGCGCTCGACGCCCAGCACGCCATCGATGACCGCCACGATGCCATCCTCCTCGTCGGCCTTCACAAAGGCAGCGACCTCGGGCAGCTCATCGGGCAGGTCGTCGCCATAGCGCGACGGCACACAGCCGCACATGACGATGGGGCAAGAACGAACGCCGTCCTGGACCTCGTTGGCGAGCTCGAGCGTGGTCTCGATGCTCTCGGACGTTGCGGAGGCGAGGAACGAGCATGTATTGACGATGGCGATATCGGCATCCTGTGGGTCGAATGCCTCCTCGTAGCCCGCGGCGGTCAAAAGAGAACGCATGCGGTCGGTGTCAACCTCGTTCTTAGCGCACCCGAGGGTGATGTAGAGCACGGAGCCCAACGGTGTATCCATGTTGGAGAGCAGTCCTTTCGAATGATATTAGCGGTAGTTGGTGAACTGCAGCGGCTGGCCGTAGTCCTGGTCGCGCAGGAACTGGATCACGGTCTGCAACGCGTCCTTCGAAGCAGAGGAAACACGCAGCTTGTCAGCTTCGATGGTCACCTTGACCTTGAGCTTTTGGTCCTTGATGTCCTTGTTGATCTTCTTGGCGGTCGCCTGGTCGATACCCTCGACGATATGGCCGAGCACGCGCACGGTGCCGCCCGATGCCGCCTGCGGAGCATCCCACGAAACAGCCTTGAGGTCGATGCCGCGCTTGATGAGCTTGGAGCTCAGGACATCGATGATCTGCTTGGAGACAAAGTCGGCCGGGGCGTTGATCGTAAAGAGCTTGTCGCCCTTCGAAAGCTCAATCGTGGCGCCGGAATCCTTCAGGTCATAGCGCTGGGAAATCTCGCGCGTGGTCTGCTGGAAGGCGTTGTCGACCTCTTGCATATTGACCTCGGACACGACGTCGAAGCTGGAATCTTTAGCCATGATGTTTCCTTTCGCGTACGAGCGGCTTAATAGCTATCGTACGAATAGTCGGTAGAATCGGTGGGCGTCTGACCGTCAGTTGCGGCATCGGCGCCATCCGTGGACTGAGCATCGGTGCCGTCGGTGGTATCGGTACCGTCGGTGGTGTCGGCACCATCAGAACTTTCACCATTCTCGGAATCAGTCGTCTCCTTCTTGGGAACGGTGATCGTCACACGCGCCACGCCCGAGGTCTTGGTATCGTAACGGACCTTTTCGCCGTTCTTGGTAACGGTGACATCGGAAGGCTTGGACGTGGTGATCTCGATCGAGGACTCGAGCGTGTACTCCTGCTCAAAGGGGCCAGTCGCCTGGGCGCCATAGACCGACTTTCCGTCGACCTTGACCTCAATCCACGCGGTCTTTCCCTTGGCAACGGAGACCTTGACCTTCGTCACCTCGTTCTCTTCCTTTTTAGCCGTCGTCTTGGTGGCGTCCGAATCGGTCGACTCATCCGTCGCCTCATCAGTGTCTTCGTCCTCATCGACCGTTTCGGTCTTCTTGGAAGACTTCTTGGTCGTCGTCTTGGTAGCAGTGGGCGTCTCGGGCGTGGTCTCGGGCGTCGAAGATGCGCAGCCGCGCAGAAGTACCACGATGAGCACGATCAGCAGCAACGCCACGGCACCGATACCGGCGTAGACGATACGCGGATCGAGCCCGTTGTTTTGAGGAGCACGGGAACCGCCGCGTCCACGACTGGAACTGCTGCGGCCGCCTCCCTGAGGCATACGGCCACGATTGCTATCGGAACGGCCGCAATAGCCACCCTGGCCCTGAAGGCTGCGCTGACCCGAGCGGGGCGCAAGTTCACCGCGGCCTTGATAGCCACGCTGGCCCGCACGCGGAGCCGAAGAGCGCTGGCCATACGGCTGTGGTTGAGAGCGAAGACGCGGCGTCACCTGCGTGGTATCGGCGTCCGCATAGCCACTGCGAGAGCGTCCGGTGGAGATACCACGGTGACCGCGATCGGAATAGCCGCCGTCGCCGTAGCCGGCACGAGGGTCACGCGCCACGCCGCGGGCAGCGGGAAGTGCACGGTCCTCGGGCATAGGCGTACTGCGGAACCGGTCACGCTGCGAGCGAATCTCCTCGCCCGAACCCGTCTCGGTAATATAACCGGCCTGCTGAGGACGCTGTCCATAGCGAGTCGAACGACCGCCCTGAACCATCAGGAAGCGCCCGTTATCGACAGAGGAACGCGAATTGACGTAGCCGGCGGCGTCCTGGAAACGACCGCCCTGCTGCGACGTCTCGCGTTCGTATGCCATCAGTTCGTCAAAGTAGGCATTGACGACCTCGCGCGGATTGAGGCCCAAAAAACGAGCATAGCTCGAAATCATGCCCTGCGCATAGCCGCGCGGCGGCATCGAAGCAAAGTTACCGGTCTCGAAAAACTCGATGATCTGCGGCCTGATTTTGATGGTGTTGGCGACCTGCTGAATGGAAAGGCCCATTCGGCGACGCTGCTCGAGCAGCATGTCACCAAAGCGTGCAGCCATCAGAATCCTCCAAACTCACGATCTTCACGTGCCATCTCGGCATCGACAGATTCCAGCGCGGCAAGCCCCTCCTCGTCCAACAGGACCTCGCGCGGCTTGGAACCGTCGGGCGGGCCGACGACACCCTTTTCTTCCAGCATATCCATAATACGCCCGGCACGCGCATAGCCAACCTTCAGGCGGCGTTGCAGGCCAGATGTGGAGCCCAGCTGCGATTCCACCACAATATGGGCGGCTTCCCAAATGAGCGGATCATCGTCTTGCGGCTCGGCGACTCCGGTGCGGACAATGCCGCCGCCACCAGCCATGGACATGGAAGCGGGCGCCACGGCGGACAGAATCTCCTCGTGGTAGTCGGGCTCGCTCTGCGACTTGACGAACTCGACAATCTCGTTGATTTCGTCGTCCGAGACAAAGCAGCCCTGGATACGGCGGGGCTTGCCCCAGTCGACCTTGGAGAACAGCATGTCGCCCAAACCGGTGAGCTTCTCGGCACCCATCTGGTCGATGATGACGCGCGAGTCGATGCCCGTGGCGACGTTAAAGGCGATGCGGTTGGTGATGTTGGCCTTGATGAGGCCCGTCACCACGTTGGAGCTGGGGCGCTGCGTGGCAACGATAAGGTGAATACCGGCGGCGCGGCCCAGCTGTGCAATACGCACGATCGAGGCCTCGACATCCTTACCGGCGACCATCATCAGGTCAGAGAGCTCGTCAATGATAATGACCAGGTAGGGCATCTTTTGCGGCGGGTTGTCGTAATGCTCAAACTCGCCGGCGGCCTGCTTTTCGTTATAGGTCGAAATCTTACGCACGTTGAGACGCTCGAAGACCTTCAGGCGGCGCTCCATTTCGGACACGGCCCACTGCAGGGCGCTCGCGGCCTGCTTGGGCTCGGTCACCACGGGCACATAGAGATGCGGCAGACCGTTATAGCCCGCAAGCTCGACGCGCTTGGGGTCGACCATGATCAGGCGAACGTCCTCGGGAAGGGCGCGCATGAGCAAGGTCGTGATGATGGAATTGATCATCACCGACTTACCAGAACCGGTCGTACCGGCGATCAACAGGTGAGGCATCTTGGCGAGGTCGGCGACGACCGGCGTGCCCTCGGCGTCACGGCCGATAGCGAGCTCGAGCGGACCGCCCTTCACATAGGGCAGCACGTCGCCCAGATTGACGTTCTGGCGCTTGCGGTTGGGAATCTCGATGCCCACGAGCGAGGTGCCGGGGATCGGGGCAAAGATACGCACCGACTGGGCAGCGAGCGAAAGCGCGATATCGTCCTCGAGGCTCGAGATTTTGCTCACACGCTCGCCCTCACCGGGCTGCAGCTTAAAGGTCGTCACCGTGGGGCCGGCGATCCAGCCGACCACGCGGGCACTGCGGCCAAACTCAAGCAAGGTGGATTGCAGTGACTCAGCGGTCTGCTCCAGCTCCTTGTCCGAAGACGCAGCGGAAGCCGACTGCGGGTTGGCATGCAGGATTTCGAGCGGCGGAAGCTTGAGGCCGTCCTCTTCTTCGCCCTCGGCGTCAGTTGCGGTGTCGCTCGCTCCCCCATTGTCAGCCGCAGCAGGAGCGGCAGAGGCCGTAGAGGTTGAGGCGTCAGCGACCTTGGGGTGCTTCAGGAAGTCGGGGATCTGGGGGGCGGCCGAGACGGGATTCACGGAAAACGGCGGCTCGGACTCGTCAACCTTGTCCAGATCGTCCTCCATCGAAAGCTGTCCGGTGACCTGGCCGCGCTTTGCATGGCGACGCGGCAGCAAAGTTGTCTTTGCGGTCTCAATCGGAGCCTCGTCGTCCTCGTCATCGCCCTCGGTGAGCTCAATCTCGCTATCGGACCAAGACGGGTCGGGCTCACTCGTATTGAGCTTGGGAACCGTCTTGCCCTTCTTGGCATGACGGCGCGGCAGCAGCGTGGTCTTGGCCCGCTCGGCTTCAACCGACTCGGATACGTCGACAAACGGGTCATCGTCCTCGTCGTCATCCAAAACCGGGTCGACATCGCCACCCATGACCGTGGTCACCGCGGCGTCAGTCCCCTTCTGGCGCAAAATGCTCAGGTGCGGACGAGCGACGCCGGGAACAGACAGGGCCTCTTCATCGCCCCACGGGCTCGCATTGACATCGGCACGTCGACGCTCGGCAAAATCGGCAGCGCGATCGCGTGCGGAGCGCAAAACGCCACCCACCGAAAAGCCGATAATGACCAAACCAACGACGACAAGCCCCAGCAAGACAACCATGGCGATAGGTTTACCCAAGGCGTTTTGCAAGGCACTTGCGATAAAGGCGCCAATGTAGCCGCCCGACACGGAAAGGTTCTGCGGCGTAAACATAAGGTCGCACGAATCGCTCGTGCCCGGCACCATCAGCGAAAGAATGGAGACGACGGCGATAAAGACCAAGGCGCCGCCCGCAACAGAGCGCACGTTGAGCGGCGAGTCCTCACCCAAAAAGAGCGTGGCGGCAAACAGCAAGATGACGATCGGCAGCACGTAGGCGCCCAGACCAAAGCCCAGGTGGTAGAAACCGGCAACCGCAGCCGTCACGGGCGCTGTTGCCGGAGAGATCACGGCAATGAAGGACGCGATCGCCAAAACGGCGATGACCACACCGGCGATATCGCGATTGGCCGAAGGCTCGACCAGGGGCTCAAACTCATCAAACTCGGACTCGTGGCCCTTATTGGCACGCAGATGGGAACCGGCACCCTTAGCAGATGCCGGTTGGTTATTGGCCTTATTGCCTTTGGCGTTTTTTGCAGATCCGCGCGCCAAACTAAACCTCCATGACGACCGGGATGATCATCGGACGGGTGCGCGTGCGGCTCCAGATAAAGTTAGAGAGCGAATCGCGCACGGCCTTGCGAATGGCATCGGAACCGCTGCTGGTAAAGCTAAACTTACCCTTCTCGATCGTCTTCATAATGGACGCGGAGGCATCCTCGGAGAACTGGTCGTCGATGGCAAACGAGACGCCGCGGCCCGAGAACTCGATGGCCTCGATCTTCTTGTGTTTGAGGGAGACGATGGCAACGGCCGTGACCATACCGTCGTTGGCGAGCTTCTGGCGATCGCGCAGGACGATGGGGTCGGTATCGCCGATACGCAGGCCGTCGACGTAAACGACACCGGACTCGACGGGCGTACCGCGCTTGACGATACCACCGCGCATCTCGAGCGTGTCGCCGTTATCGAGGATAAAGATATGATCGTCCTTGATGCCCATCTTGCGGGCCAGCTGCGCATGGGCGCGCAGATGCACGGCCTCACCGTGAACCGGCATAAAGTACGTGGGCTTGGCCATGGCCATCAGGAGCTTGAGCTCCTCCTGGCTACCGTGACCCGAGACGTGGACGAGAGCGCGGTTCTTATCCCACACGTCGCAGCCGAGCTTGGCCAGGCTGTTGACGACCTGCTGGACGGCCTTCTCGTTGCCAGGAACGGGAGTTGCCGAAAGGATAACGGTATCGCCCTCGTGGATGGAGAGCGTCTTGTGCTCGCCATTGGCCATGCGGGACAGGGCCGACAGCGGCTCGCCCTGCGAACCGGTGCACATGACGACAATCTTATCGTCGGGCAGGTTATCGATATCGAAGGCATCGATGATATCGGCGTCATCGATGTTGAGGTAGCCCAGCTCACGCGCCACGCGGGTGTTCGTGAGCATGGAGCGACCGGTCACAACGACCTTACGGCCGCACTTGCGGGCGGCATCGCAGATCTGCTGCAGACGATGGATGTGGCTCGAGAACGACGCGACGAACACGCGACCCGGGGCGTTCTTGATGGCGTGCAACAGGTTGGGACCAACCTCGGCCTCGGACTTGGTAAAGCCGGGAACCGTGGCATTGGTGGAGTCGGAAAGCAGCAGGTCGATGCCCTGCTTGGCAAAACGGCTGATAGCGGCATAGTCGGGCGTGACGCCGTCGATGGGCGTCTGGTCGAGCTTAAAGTCGCCGGTGTGCATAACGGTGCCCTGGTTGGTGCGAATGAACACGCCCAGAGCGCCGGGGATGGAGTGCGTCATCGAGAAGAAGTCGAGCGAGATGCCGCCGAGGTTGACATGGCTGCCGCCCTTGACCTCACGGAACTTGGGTGCGCGGATGCGGAACTCGGAGAGCTTGCCCTCGATAAAGCCGAGCGTCAGCTTGCTCGAGAAGATGGGCACCTTATTGTTGAGGTCCTGCAGCAGATACGGAAGCGAACCGGTGTGGTCCTCGTGGCCGTGGGTGACGATGATGCCGCGGAGCTTCTCCTCGTTCTCAAGAACATAGGTGTAGTCGGGAAGCACCAGGTCGATACCGGGCTGGGAGTCATCCGGGAACATGAGGCCAGCGTCGACGAGCACCATGTCGTCGCCGCACTCGAAGACCGTCATGTTCTTGCCGATGCCGTCAAGGCCGCCAAGCGGGATGATCTTCAAGGGAGATGATTTTTTAGCTGCCATAGGTTAGTGTGGTTTCCTTTCTTCGAAACGGGTCTGGAACAACCGACGGGGCGCTTCTGGCAAACCGACCGCCGGGAACGTACAAACATGCATCGCAGAGTCGATGCAATAACCACAGTATGATACCCATTTGCCCACCAACAGACCACCCATGCATCAAAGCCCCATCCAAACCGGTCTATCCCGCCGGTTTCCCGTGGGGCGGGCACTGATGAAGTTTCCTGCTCTACAGTCCTGCTCACGACGGAGGCCACATTAAGTGGCCTCCT
>CAUGNQ010000023.1 GCA_959600835.1 uncultured Collinsella sp.
CAGCGTCAACAAAACACGCGGTTCGTTAGAACCGCGTAAGATAGTTGGAGCGGACAACGGGGCGTCCGCGTATCCGCTTCGCGGATCCGCACCGGCTTCGGCCGCCTGCCGGCGACCTCGCCAGCTCGCTACAAACGCTCCGCGTTTGCTTAACGCTCGCTCCCTCTCGGGTTCGAGCCCAAGCGATGGGTACGAAAAAGCCCGGCTACCGTAGTAGTCGGGCTGCTGCGTTTGGAGCGGACAACGGGGCTCGAACCCGCGACCCCAACCTTGGCAAGGTTGTGCTCTACCAACTGAGCCATGTCCGCATATGTAAAACAAAACGGGCGCCGGAGCGCCCGGATGTTGCCTGGAGGCGAAGCCCGGATTCGAACCGGGGGTAAAGGCTTTGCAGGCCTCTGCCTTACCACTTGGCCACTTCGCCGAAAAAGGACCGCTTGAGACGGTCCGGAAATGCAATGGAGCGGACAACGGGGCTCGAACCCGCGACCCCAACCTTGGCAAGGTTGTGCTCTACCAACTGAGCCATGTCCGCTTGCGGGTTATTAATTTACGCGAGTTGCCCAAAAGACGCAAGTACTTTTTTCAAAAAAGTTGTTCGCCACATGCTCTTGGCAGATATACATGCCAAAACGATTTACTAGGCGCACGATTCCAATGTTCCGCTAAACAGCTTTACCATCCGAACGCGCGTACCGGCACCATCAGTACGACGGGCAACCTCCACGTTGTCGACTAGCATGCGCATGAGCTTGATCCCACGCCCGCGCTCCTCAGTCGTAACCGGTTCACTCGACCCGTCAATCGAATAGCCCGCCCCACGGTCGACAACCTCAATCACGACACGATCGCCATAGGCCTGAACCGTCAGGATGCATCCGATACCGCCCGCATGGTCATACGCGTTGCCCAGCGCCTCGCCCGATGCCAACGCGACGTCATAGCGCTCATCCCGCCTCAGGGGAAGCGGTTCGAGTAGCTCGGCAATACGATGACGATAGTATGGAAGGTTCTCGATACCCTGGCGCACCTCGACACTCTTGCTCCAGCGAGGCAATTCCCCCACCGGAATGGCAGGAATCGACTCCCGAGCGAAGCCCGCAACATGGAGGATGTCGACAAGTCGGGCAATCTCCAAAAAGCGGATGACCTCATCGGAGGCGTTAACGAGCGAAAGCAGGCCCTCTCGCCTCATGAGTTCTCTGGCACGTGTAAGCAAAAACGCCAAACCCGTCGAGTCGATAAAGCCCACGGCCTGGCAATTGATGACAACGCGACGAACGCCCCGGTCGATCAAATTGTCCAACCGTCGGCGCAGCACGGGCACCGAGGCGATGTCGACATCACCCGGTGGCGTCAAAACCGCTATGTCATTCCACTCATTCATACGACCATGGTTCCCCAAAAAAGCCCACTCGATGCATTCGTTTCCCCAACCGTCCGGATTCAACCCGCCCAGCGTCGTCTATGAACGACCCCGTAAAAACTCAAGGGACACCAATGCAATGTCATCGTCCAGCGCCGAATCGGTAAATCGGTCAAGCTCGCCCAAGACCTTGCCGCAAATGCCCGATACGCCCTCACCCGAGACAGAGAGCAGAAGGTCGCGAAGGCGCTGTTCGCCAAAGAAAGCACCCGAGCGATCACGTGCTTCAATCGTTCCGTCGGTATACATAAATAGCATGTCACCAGGAGCGAACGTAAAGGCGCCCGTCTCGTAGACCATGCTCTCAAAGGCACCGATCACGCCCGATTGGCACCCAAGGAGCTCCACTTCTCCCCCTCGGGTTTCTCCGCCGCCAAGCGGCGTCGACGACGGCCTGATGACCATGGTGGGAGGATGGCCAGCCGAGCAATAGGTCGCGCGCCCCGCCTTAAGATCGATTTTGGCAATAAAGGCCGTTACGAACGTCTCGACCCTCGAAAAGCCCATGAGCATGCTATTGAGCGAGCGGGCCATGCGGGCAGGCCCCGCACCCTCCCAGGCATAGGCCGTCAGCGCCGTCTTGACGAGTGCAGACATGGATGCCGCCTCGATGCCCTTGCCGGACACATCGCCCAGGATCATGACGGCGCAGTCGTCGGGAAGACGGATGAGCGTATAGAAGTCACCACCGACCAATGCAGAGTTCGTGGCTGACAGGTATACCGAATCGGTCGCGATGCCCGGAACGTCACCAAGCGAATTTCTCATGCCAATCTGAAGCGTCTGAGCAATATGACGTTCTTCGCGCTTTTGAGACTCGCCCTCATAAATCAACTCAAAGTCATGCGCCAAATGCACCATGTAGTCGTATTCGAGGTCATCAATGGGCTCCTGGCTGCCATCGCGGAGCAGCAAAACACGCCTCGTCGGCCCCTTGGCGATATCAGCGGGAACAATTGCATCGTTGCTTCGCTTGCCATCCGATTCCGAGTGGTAGCGCCCTGCTTCGATGCCGGAGTCGACATAAAGTCCCTGACACGGTAGGCCGTGGGCCCTCAACCATGCACCCATAGACGTGGATTCGTCCACACGTGTAAGGCGCACGTGTCTGAGATCGTCGGCACTCGTCCCGCCCAGCACCGATGTCTCGAACCCATCAGAAGATGTCCCCAGGCGCGCCGCCGGCGTCGTGACGGAAAAGAAGAGTGACTCTGGATCGCCCGGCAACGCCACACGGCTACCGCCCTCAAAATCGATAACATAGGCTTCGAGGCCCGCATCGTACTCAACGGGGCAAAAATGGCAATTGAGCACGGCACAGATTTCGGACGAGACGGCGTGCGAAGCAGCGACCGGATCATCAAGATAGGTAAAAAGCTCATCGCGCAGAACGTTGAGCGAACGACCAAGTTCTGCCGTGCGGCGCGAACGTAAGCTCGACGCCATGCCGACCATCTGAATAGACAGGTAATCGCAGATGACCTCGAGCACGTTAAGGTCATAGGCAAGTGGCGCCTGTGGACGTTTCCAACCGACCTCCAACACACCGAGCACCTGCGTGCCGTAAAACACGGGAAGACAGATCTCGCTGCGATACGGGGGCATATCCTGCACGCGCAGCAAGTGCTTGGAACGATTGTCCAAATCCATGAACATACCCGAAGCAACCCGGTCGCCCTCAAGGTCCTGCTGAATCGACAGGCGGCAGGCACGCGACTCGCGAAGAACATACGTCGGAATGCCAGCGCCATACGGCAAAAACTCGGGCAGGTAGCTGTCATGCAGCTCCCTGGAAACACCGCGAAGTTTAAAGCCGCCGCTCTCAGAAAAATAGATAGCGGCACCCGAAGCATCGAGCGTTCCTACAAGCTGGTTCAAAACGGTATCGAGCAAGCTGGGGAGCTCATCGGAGCCCACGGTACTCATAATGACCGAAAGGGTGCCCGAGAGGCGCTTATTCGCCACCCTAAGCTCCGATAGCGCACGTTTGAGCTGACGATCGTGGGAATACTGCTCTTCGATACTGTGAAGCGCCACCAGGACACGTGGTGCGCGGCGCCCAAAGATGCGTGGAGGCGTTACGGAGCCCGCACGAACCAAGACGGGAATAAAAGAGCCGTCACTCAGCTTGAGCATCAGTTCGTTCTCGGAGCCATCAGTTTCAAATGGCAGACGATGTTCCGTCGCACGTTCAAAAGCGGACGAATACAGGACGTCTTTAACATCTCCACCGATGACGTCGGCGCGTTCCTCGCACATCAAACCAAGTAAGCGATTATTCACATGCAGAATGGTTCCGTCGAGCTCACAAATGATGACAGCATCGCTCGTGATCTCGACCAGTTGGGCAACGTCTGCCCACTCGTTGCGCTCAAGCGTTTCCATCGTGGACCTCACCGTCTATCGGTAACAAAAAAGCCTCCGAAGAGGCTTCTCAAATGCGATGGTGTCGGAGGCGGGACTTGAACCCGCATGACCAAAAAGCGGTCACTAGCACCTCAAGCTAGCGCGTCTGCCAATTCCGCCACTCCGACATGCTATGTTGTTGATTCGCAGTTCGTTTTCTTGGACCCGCGCGTTCAACGAGGAAGATAATAACCTATGATTCGAGAGCTGTGCAAGCACTTTTTTGAAAAAAGTTTATGAATTTGTAAATGCGCAGGTAGACTGACCTGTTCGGGCAGGAATGAGGTTGCTTTCCAACGCGTCCTCGGGCATGCGGCATTATTTTGATCCGCGCTTCGCGCTACAAAATAATGCCGCCCCTGCGGAATGCGTTGGAAAGCAACCTCATTCCGGCCCTAGGGGCACATGCTTCATGCACAGTTCTCAAACATGTTCTGGGGGCTGATGCAAATTTGGTGGCTCGGCTTTGCCGAGCCCTTATATGGGGAGGCCGGAGCTAAAGCTCCGGCCTCGCTCAATTTCCTATTAGATTAAGTGAGCGATCAAGGAATCTCACCCCTCTACAGTGGTAACACAGGGCCCGTGCTGGACTTAGTTTTCAGAACATTCCGCAGACCAGGAAACCCCCTTATCCGCAGCTCCGAAGGAGCAGGATAAGGGGGTTTCCATGGTCGAGGACGTTCTGAAAACTAAGTCCAGCACGGGCCCGGACGATAACAACCGGCTACAGGTCGATGTGCGATTCCTTGATCGGGAACGGCTCCGCGAAGTGGCAGGCGCAGCAGTGGCCCGGGGCAACTTCCTTAAACTCAGGAAGCTTCTCGGAGCAGATGCCCTGCGCGATCGGGCAGCGCGTGTGGAAACGGCAACCGGTCGGCGGATCCAGCGGCGACGGCGGATCGCCAGCGAGGATGATGCGCTTGCGGGTCTTCTGGATATCAGGATCGGGAACCGGCACGGCAGACAGCAGCGACTGCGTGTACGGATGGTGAGGCTCGCTATAGAGCGTTTTCCAGTCCGAAACCTCGACCATCTTGCCCAGGTACATAACGGCAACGCGATCGGAGATGTGCTGCACGACGGAAAGGTCGTGGGCAATAAACAGATACGCCGTACCGAACTTGTCCTGCAGTTCCTTGAGCAGGTTCAGAACCTGGGCCTGAATGGAAACATCCAGAGCGGAAACGGGCTCGTCGCAGATGATCAGCTTGGGCTTCAGAGCGAACGCGCGGGCGATGCCGACACGCTGACGCTGACCGCCCGAGAACTCGTGCGGATAGCGGTTGATGTGCTCGGGGTTCAGGCCGACGACGTCCAGCAGCTCGCGGACGCGCTCAATGCGCTCCTCCTTGGTACCCACGCCATGAATGGTCATGGGCTCGGAGACGATCTCGCCTATGGTCATACGAGGATTGAGCGAAGCATAGGGGTCCTGGAAGATGAACTGCATCTCGCGACGCATGTCCTTGATCTCATGCTTGCTCATCTCGGCAACATCTTTGCCCTGGAAGAACACTTTGCCGGCCGTCGGCTTGGTCAGGCGCATGATGGTGCGGCCCGTGGTGGACTTACCGCAACCAGACTCGCCGACCAGGCCAAAGGTCTCGCCCGGATAAATCTCGAACGAAATGTCATTCACAGCAGAGACGACACGCTTAGAGAAGCGCTTGGCGAACATGCCGGACTCAGCGGGAAACTCCTTAGAGAGGTGCTCGACCTTCAGCAGCGGAGTACGCTCGTTGGTATCTGCCATTACGCCTCGCCTCCCTTCTTGGAATCCTTGCGCGTACGGGACGTCTCAGGAGCGTTCTTGAGGAACTCGGGGTCACCGGAGTAGTGGCACGCAGAGTAATGACCAGACTCGGTGACAACGCGCTCGGGGCGCTGCTTGCGGCACTTGTCCGTCGCATAGGGGCAACGAGGAGAGAAAACGCAGCCCTCAGGCAAGTTCATGAGCGAAGGCGGGTTGCCGTGAATCGGCGTAAGAGGCTTCTTCTCATCGATGGCCTGCTCCGGGATGGAGCGGATAAGGCCCCAGGTGTAGGGGTGGCGGCTCTCGTAGAAGATTTCCTCAGCAGTACCGAACTCGACAGGACGGCCGGCGTACATAACCATGATCTTATCGGCCATATCGGCGACGACGCCCAGGTCATGGGTAATCATGATGATGGCGTTGCCGTTCTTCTCCTGCATTTCCTGCATAAGCTCAATAATCTGAGCCTGAATGGTAACGTCCAGGGCAGTCGTGGGCTCATCGGCAATCAGGATATCGGGATCGCAGGCAAGCGCCATGGCAATCATGACGCGCTGACGCATACCGCCGGAGAACTGGTGCGGATACTCGTTGACGCGCTTCTCGGGCTCGGGAATGCCAACGAGGTCCAAAAGCTCGGTGGCGCGCTTGAGCGCCTCCTGCTTGGAGTAGCCACGGTGCAGACGAAGTCCCTCGCCCACCTGCTTGCCGATCTTATAGACCGGGTTCAGGGAGGTCATAGGATCCTGGAAGATCATCGCGATATCGTTGCCGCGAATATGCTGCATTTCTTCCTCGGTCATCTCGAGGATCGAACGACCGCGGTAGCGAACGTCGCCGCCCTCAATCTTTCCCGGAGGCATCGAGATGAGGCCCATGATGGTCATGGCGGTCACGGACTTACCAGAGCCGGACTCACCGACGACACCCAGGGTCTCACCGCGATCGAGCGTGTAGGACACGCCATCGACAGCGCGAACGACGCCATCCTCGGTGTGGAAATACATCTTAAGGTCATCGACCTCGAGCAGATGCTGGCCCTCGGGAACCGGCTGGTCCTTCAGGTCCACATAGTTCTTGTTCTTCTTCATCCTTATGCGTCCTTCATCTTGACGTCGAGGGCGTCGCGCAGACCGTCACCCAGCAGGGTAAAGGCGAGCACCGTCGAGAGAATTGCCAAACCGGGCATGATCATCATCCAGGGAGCAGTCAGAAGATACTGCTGACCGTCCTGAATCATGGAGCCCCACGAAGGCGTAGGCGGAATAACGCCCATGCCGAGGAAGGACAGAGCGGACTCGGTCAGAATGGCGCCACCGATGTTCATGGTCGCGTAGACTACGATGGAAGCAACGGAGTTCGGGAAGATGTGACGCACGACGATACGAGCATCGGATGCACCCATCGCGCGCGCAGCGTCAACATAGTCGTTTTCCTTGACTGTCAGGATCGCGGATCGGAAGACACGGGCAATCGAGGGCCAGCCGAGAATACCGATGGCGATGAAAACATTCTGAAGACCACGGCCGATAACGGCGATCATGGCGACAACGAACAGCACGTACGGGAACGCGAGGAAGATATCCGCGAAGCGCATGATGATCGTATCCCAGATGCCGCCATAGAAACCGGCCAGGGCGCCCATGATCAGACCGATCACCGTGGAGATGGCGGTGGCCATAATACCGACGGAAAGCGAAACGCGCGCGCCGTAGATAACTCGGACGAGAATGTCGCGGCCAAGGGCGTCGGTACCAAACGGGTGCTCGGCACACGGAGCCAGCAGCGAAGTCTCGGCCATGGTCGTCGAGTCAGAAGCCGTCGGCGACCCGAGCCAGGGCTTAGCCCATAGGTCTGCGGTCAAGGCAACCAAAACGACGATGATAATCCAGCAGATACCGATAACGGCGAGCTTATTCTTGCGAAGACGCTTGAAAGCGTCGCCCCACAGCGTGCGGGACTTGGCGGGAGCAGATGCGGCCTTGGTGGCGGTAGCCTGCTCCTGAGACTGAGAATCAGTTTCCTGCATGAGACGTACCTCCCTTAGGCCTTATCCGACGGACCGCCGAGGCGGATACGCGGGTCGAGGAATGCATAGCTAATGTCGACGAGCAGGTTGATCACCATAACGACGACAACGATGAGCGTAACGCCGCCCATAACGATGGGCCAGTCGCGCATGCTAATGGCGCGGTAGACCTCAGAGCCGATACCGGGCCAGTTAAAGACCGTCTCGGTCAGGATGGCGCCCGAAAGCATGCCGCCGAAGTCGACACCAATATAGGTAACAACGGGGATGAGTGCATTCTTAAGCGCATGCTTGACGATGATCGCGCGATTGGAGAGACCCTTGGCCTTTGCCGTGCGGATGTAATCCTGATTCATGACGTCGAGTAGCTGCGAGCGCATGATGCGGGCAGCATAGGCGGTCGAAACCGAAGCCAGCGTAATGGTCGGAAGCACATAGTGCATCCAATCCTGATACTGAGAGCTGGAGCCGCCGGCACCCGAGATCGGCATGGAGAATGCGCCGCCGGTGGCATCCTTAAGGATGACGCCAAAGAACAGCTGCAGCAGCATACCGAGCCAGAATGCAGGAACGGCAACGAGGATCGACGTGGTCAGCGTTACCAAAATATCCCAGAAGGAATAGCGCTTTACCGCCGAAATGATACCCGCACCGATACCCATGATTGCCTCGAGCACAATGGCGCACGCGGCGAGTTTAACCGTATACGGATACTTCTGGGCAAAGATTTCCGCAACCGGCAGCTTGCGCTGATACGAATTGCCCAGATCGCCATGAAGCAGACCATTCATGTAATTCAAGTATTGGTCCACAAGCGACGTTGGAACGGGATCGCCGTTCTCGTCAAGGATCGCGTTGCCGTCCTCGTCCGCCTGGACCAGGTGATAGCGCACGCGAAGTTGAAGCTCTACCTCGGGGGACAGAGCCTTGTCTCCACCGATCAGCTTGATCGGGTCTCCCGGCACAATATTCTGGAGGGCGAACAGAATCAACGTAACGCCCAAAAATACCGGGATGAACTGAAGCACACGTTTAACGATGTACTTACCCATACCACTCCCCTATCTAGGGATTAACCTAAATGGGATGCCGATCGCCAGACCGGCATCCCAAAATTACCATCAGCCAGTTTACCCCAGGTTAGGGAGAACTGTATGTTTCCCATGAGGTCTACGTAAATACTTGACCCTCATGGAAGCTGCAAAACTCTTAGGCGAGCTCAGCGGTACCCAGATCGGCGTGCTTCTGCGGATCGACATAGAGGTACTTGACGCGATCGGAGCCGACGATGGTGTGCGTGTAGAACATCACCGGGATAACCGGGCAGTCAGCGGCGACCATAGCGTCAGCCTCCTGCATCTTGGCGATGCGCTCGTCGTCGTCAACCGTGGCACGGGCCTCATCGACCTTGGCATCGAACTCGGGGTTGTTGTAACCAGAGCGGTTGTCGCCACCGAGGGAGTCGGAGTGGAACAGCGGGTACAGGAAGTTGTCCATGATCGGGTAATCGGCGATCCAGCCCAGACGGCCGAACTGATAGTTGAAGTTCTGATACTGCTCGAGCAGGGCAGACCACTCGGGAGTATCGGAGACGGCGGTGACGCCCACCTTGGCGAGGTCGCCGATGATGGACTCCATGATCTCCTTGTGGCCACCGTCCTGGTTGTAGGACAGGGTCACATTGATGCCACGATCGCCGTTAGCGCCAGCGGGAGCGACCTTGTCGAGGTACTCGTTAGCCTTGTCGACGTCATAGGCGCAGAACTCCCATGCGCCCTCCTTGTAGCCGGCGATTCCCGGAGGAACGATGCCGTCAGCGGGGGTACGGGTGCCCTTGAAGATGGTCTTGCAGATGGCCTCACGGTTGATAGCCAGGGAGATGCCCCTGCGCAGGTCAGCGTTGTTGAACGGCTCGGCCGTGGTGTTGCACGTCAGATAGTACGTGGAAGGCTCGGAGCCGAGCAGCATGCGCTCGCCGTCACCCATGGTGTAGCCATCCTTGGACTCGCCGCGGTCCTTCTTGGCGGCGTCGATCTGAGCAACGGGAACGTCGCAGACATCGAGGTTGCCGGCCTGGAACTCCTTGTAAGCGGTCTCCACGTCCTTGATGACCTGGAAGTGGATGGCGTCGATCTTGGCCTTGTCGCCATAGTAATCGTCAAACTTCTTGAGGTTGATCTCCTGACCATCCTCCCACTTGCCGTCCATCATGAACGGGCCGTTACCGACCGGGGCAAGGTAGAAGCTCTTGACATCGGACTCGGCGCACTCGGGAACCGGGGACAGAGCCGGGTGAGAGGCGACGAACGGGAAGTCGGCGTAGGCGGAAGTCAGCTTGACGACGAGGGTCTCGTCATCCGGGCAGGTAACGCCGGACAGCTCGGTAGCATTACCGGCAAGCAGATCGTCATAGCCCTCGACCATGGAAAGGTGGTAGGAGACCTCGGAAGGACCATACTCGGTAGCGATGGCCGACTTAGTGTTGACCAGGCGCTCCCAACCGAGCTTGAAGGACTTGGAAGTAACGTCGTCACCGTTGTGGAACTTGGCCTTCTTGATCTTGAAGGTGAACTCGGTGGCGTCGTCGTTAGCCTCGAAGGACTCGCAAGCCAGCGGAACGATCTCGCCCTTCTCGTTATCGTACTCCGTCAGAGCGTCGAAGAGCTGGTACTCGACCTGAGTGCCCTGATCCTCCTGGACGTTGTAGGGGTCGATGCAGACCGGGTTGTTGATGTAGAAGTTCAGCGTCGAACCGGAGTCAGATCCGGAAGCGTCGCCGCCCTTCTTGCCGCATGCGGCAAGAAAAGCCATGGAGCTCGCAGCGAGGGTGCCGCCAACAAAGGCGCGACGACCCATAACGGGCTGGTGGAACATAGAATCAGCCATGCCATCCTCCTTATGAGATAGGACAAAGTGAATTCGGCCGGGCAACGTCGAGACAGCCCGATCGAACCATTCAAACGCGGTCCGCCGTTATGGCTGGTTATGCAGTGCGGACCAACGTTTCGCAATACAGTAGCGCATTTTATGCACAATATGGCGCTAATTCCGGTTAACGGTCGAGAATTTCTTTAGTTAGGCGAAGTATGTGGGGATATTTTGACTCTATTACAAGTCTGTAAACAAAAAGGGCCCCGCACATGCGGGACCCTTTACAAACGTATATACGCCGATGCTTAGTAGCCGACGATGCCCTGCGGGAAGAAGAACATGCACAGAACGACACACACAGCAAAAACGACGGCCATAATTACCGTCAGGCGATCGAGGTTCTGCTCCATGACGCCCGTGGCAGAGCTGGAGTTATACAGCGAGCTAGCGATCATATCCGAAACGCCGGTACCCTTACCGGAGTGCATCAGGACGAGAATCGTCAGCGCCACGGCAGAGATAGCCCAAACGACAAACAGAAGAATCTGGAACGGACCCATAGATAAGCTCCTTAATAGAACAATTCAAACTCCAGTACTGTACCACAACCCCCAACACTCCCCCACCTGCCATTTAGGGACGGGTTAGAAATGGCAGAAATACCAAAAAGGGGGTCGTCCGGTTGTGGACAACCCCCTTACTAGAAAACGGTATTTGTTTTCTATTAGGCCTCGGTGGCGAGCACGCGACCCGTCATCTCGGCGGAAGGCTCAATACCAGCCATGGTGAGCATAGTCGGAGCGATATCGGAAAGACGGCCGTCCTCGATACCGGTGAGCTTGGCCTTATCATCAACGATGATGAACGGCACGCGGTTGGTGGTGTGAGCCGTAAACGGATGCTTGGAACCGTCGGAAGCAACGTCAAACATGTGATCGGCGTTGCCATGGTCGGCGGTAATCAGCGCAAAGCCGCCCTTAGCGAGAATCGCCGGGACAACCTTGGACAGAGCATCGTCAACAGCCTCGACGGCCTTAACGGCGGCGTCGAAGACACCGGTGTGACCAACCATGTCGCAGTTCGCGAAGTTCACGATGTAGAAATCAGCGCGATCCTCGTTGATTGCGGCGACGAGCTTCTCGGTAACCTCGGGAGCGCTCATCTCGGGCTGCAGATCGTAGGTAGCGACCTTGGGGGAAGCGACGAGCACGCGCTCCTCGCCCTCCTTGGGCTCCTCGATGCCGCCGTTGAGGAAGAACGTCACGTGGGCGTACTTCTCGGTCTCGGCGGTGTGCAGCTGCTTCAGGCCATTGGCAGCGATAACGTCGGCCAGAACGTTCTCGGGGAACGTCTTGGGGAAGGCAACCTCGACGTCAAACGTCGGATCGTACTCGGTCATCGTCACAAAGTGCGACAGCTTGATCTGCTCGCGCTCAAAGCCGTCGAACTCCTTGTCCGTGAACACGCGGGTCATCTGACGAGCGCGGTCGGGACGGAAGTTGAAGAAGATGGCCGCGTCGCCCTCGTGGATGCCCTCATTGTGGGCAGCGAAGGGCTCGACGAACTCATCGCCGCGCGGATCCTTCTCGTAGTAGGCCTTGATACCGGCCACGGGGTCGGTATCGGCATCGGACGCGTTGACCATGACATCGTAGGCACGCTGGATGCGCTCCCAACGGTTATCGCGGTCCATGGCCCAATAACGACCCGAGACGGTGGCAACGCGAGCGTCGCAACCGGTCTCCTCGGAAATCTTGGCCAAGAAAGCGCAGAACTCGCTCATGTAGCCAGCACCGGACTGCGGGTCAACGTCGCGGCCATCCATAAAGGCGTGGACGCGAACGGTCTTGACGCCATGCTGGGCAGCCATCTTGACCAGGGCCTCGACATGGTTCATGTGAGAATGAACGCCGCCGGGGCTCATAAGGCCCATGAGGTGAAGGGTCTTGCCTTCGGCCTTGACATCGTCCATAGCCTTGACGAAGACCTTGTTCTTGGCGATGGAGCCGTCCTTGATGGCATTGTTGATGCGCGAAAGCTCCTGGAAGACGATGCGGCCGGCACCGATATTGAGGTGACCCACCTCGGAGTTGCCCATCTGGCCATCGGGAAGGCCCACGTCCTCGCCCGAAGCGCCGAGCGTGGTGTGGGGGTATTTCTCGTACAGGCTATCAAGGAAGGGCGTCTTGGCAGCGGCGACGGCGTTCTCGCCATCGGCCGGAGCCAGGCCACAGCCGTCCATGATGATCAGGAGTGCAGGAAGATGACGCTGTGCCATATGTCCTACTCGCCTGCCTTGACGACCATAGAGGCGAAGTCGGCAGCCTTGAGCGAAGCGCCGCCCACGAGGGCGCCGTCAACGTCGGGCTTGGCGACGAGCTCAGCGATGTTGCCGGGCTTGGCAGAGCCACCATAGAGAACGCGGATGCCGTTAGCGAGCTCCTCGCCGAACATCTCCTTGAGGGTCTCACGGATAGCGCCGCAGACCTCCTGAGCGTCCTCGGCGGTAGCGGTCTTGCCGGTGCCGATGGCCCAGATGGGCTCGTAGGCGACGACGACCTGCTTGGGGCAGGTGATCTCAAGACCAGCAAGGCCAGCCTTGACCTGGTTCACGACGTGCTCGACATAGGTGCCAGCCTCGCGGACCTCGAGAGACTCGCCGCAGCAGAAGACGGGAACAAGACCGGCGGCAACGAGAGCCTTGGCCTTCTTGTTCTGATCCTCGTCGGTCTCGTGGAAGTAGTCGCGACGCTCGGAGTGACCGATGATGCAGTAGGTGCAGCCAGCGGACTTGAGCATGTCGCAAGAGGACTCACCGGTGAAGGCACCCTTGGCCTCCCAGTACACGTTCTGTGCACCGAGGGCGATGGGGGCAGCCTGAATGCGGTCATGAACCGTGGTGATGTCGATGGTCGGAGGGCAGACGAGCACCTCGACGCCAGCCGGAACCTCGGGCAGAGCCTGAGCCAGCTCGTCGGCGAGCTTGGCGGCCTCGGCGACGTCGTTGTTCATCTTCCAGTTACCAGCGATAAGAAGGGTGCGATTAGGCATCGAGAAGCGCCTCCACTCCGGGCAGGGCCTTACCCTCGACGAGCTCCATGGAAGCGCCACCACCGGTGGAGATCCAGCTCATCTTGTCGGCCAGGTTGAACTTGTTGACAGCTGCGACAGAGTCGCCACCGCCGATGATCGAGGTGCAGTCGGCCTCGGCGACGGCCTCGGCGATAGCCTGGGTGCCGTGAGCGAAGTTATCGAACTCGAAGACGCCCATGGGGCCGTTCCAGAACACGGTCTTGGCGCCCTTGACAGCCTCGGCGTAGAGCTCCTCGGTCTTGGGGCCGATGTCCATGCCCTCACGATCGTCGGGGATAGCGTCGGAAGCGACAACCTCGGGGACAGCGTCCTCGCCAAAGTGATCGGCAACGCGGTTGTCGATGGGGAGCAGGATCTTGACGCCCTTCTCCTCGGCCTTCTTGAGCATCTCGCCGGCACGCTCGACCCAGTCCTCTTCCTTGAGGGACTGACCGACGGTCAGGCCCTGAGCCAGGAAGAAGGTGTAGGCCATGCCGCCACCGATGATCAGGGTATCAGCGGAGTCGATGAGGTGATCGAGAACGCCGATCTTGGAGGAAACCTTGGAACCGCCGACGATAGCGACGAAGGGGCGCTCGGGCTCGGCGAAGATGCCGGTCAGCGTGTCGACCTCCTTCTCGAGCAGGAAGCCGGCGACGGCAGGCAGGTAAGCGGCGGGGCCCACGACGGAACCCTGGGCGCGGTGAGCGGTGCCGAAAGCATCGAGAACGAAGACGTCACCATAGGAAGCGAGCTTCTTGGCGATCTCGGGATCGTTCTTCTTCTCACGCTTGTCGAAACGGACGTTCTCGAGAACGAGGACCTTGCCCGGCTCGACGGCGGCAACAGCCTCGGCGGCCTTCTCGCCGTAGGTGTCGGCGACAAAGGCAACATCGAGACCAGAGAGCTCAGCGAGCTTCTTGGCGACAGGCTCAAGGGAGAGCTCGGGCTGGAAGCCGGTGCCATCGGGACGACCGAGGTGGCTCATGAGGATGACGCGAGCGTTGTGCTCAACGAGGTAGTTGATGGTGGGCAGGGCAGCCTTGATGCGGGTGGTGTCGCCAACGACGCCATCCTTGATAGGCACGTTGAAGTCAACGCGGACGAGAACGCGCTTGCCGTCGACATCGATGTCGCGGACGGTCTTCTTGGTAAAGGCCATGTTTGCTTCTACCTTTCGTACGTGTCTGCCTCCCATTACGGCAGACGATTTCCTATAAAAAGGGCGCGACCCTAGGGTGTAAGCCCTATGAGGCCGCGCCCTTCTTTAGACGCTCAACGAGCTATTCGCTAAAAGCTAAATTAAGCAACGAACTTCTCGAAGTACTTGATGGTGCGGACCATCTGAGAGGTGTAGGAGTTCTCGTTGTCGTACCAAGAGGTGACCTGAACGAGGGTCTGGCCGTTGCCGAGGTCAGAGCACATGGTCTGAGTGGCGTCGAAGATGGAGCCGTGGGTCTCGCCGATGATGTCGGTGGAGACGATGTCGTCCTCGTTGTAACCGAAGGTCTCGGAGATGGTGGAAGCGTAGGCCTTCATAGCGGCGTTGACCTCGTCGACGGTGACCTTCTTGTCAACGACAGCGTAGAGGTTGGTGATGGAGCCGGTCGGCGTCGGGACGCGCTGGGCGGCACCGATGAGCTTACCGTTGAGCTCGGGGAGAACCAGGCCGATAGCCTTGGCAGCACCGGTGGTGTTGGGGACGATGTTGACGGCGCAGGCGCGGCTACGACGCTTGTTGCCCTTGCGCTGCGGGCCGTCGAGCGGCATCTGGTCGCCGGTCCAGGCGTGAATGGTGGTCATGATGCCGGACACGATGGGAGCGAAGTCGTTCAGACCCTTGGCCATCGGGGCGAGGCAGTTGGTGGTGCAGGAAGCAGCGGAGATGATGTTGTCCTCAGCGGTCAGCGTCTCGTGGTTGACGTTGTACACGATGGTGGGCAGATCGCTGCCGGCCGGAGCGGAGATGACGACCTTCTTGGCGCCAGCGTTGATGTGGGCCTGAGCCTTAGCCTTGCTGGTGTAGAAGCCGGTGCACTCGAGAACGACGTCGACGTCGAGGTCGCCCCAAGGCAGGTTGTTGGCGTCGGCCTCCTTGTAGATCTTGATCTCCTTGCCGTCAACGGTGATGGAATCCTCGCCAGCAACGACCTCGTGATCGCGAGCGTAGTTGCCCTGCGTGGAGTCGTACTTCAGCAGGTAAGCGAGCATATCGGGAGAGGTGAGGTCGTTGATAGCGACGATCTCGGAGCCCTCATGACCGAACATCTGACGGAAAGCCAGACGACCGATGCGACCGAAGCCGTTAATAGCAACCTTTACTGCCATTGTGTCTCCTTTCGTAAGGCCCCCGCAAGCTACAGCGCCCGCCGTTGAGGCCCACAAACTAACCACTCGCCTAATATACCTTTTTTTTGACTTGAATTTCACGAGAATAGTCGAAATTGAAAATCAAATTTACGTTAAAACGTTTTAAAGAATAAAATAGCAGCTAAATCCGTATATAAGTCGATACTTTAAACTACCGGTTTGCTTCAATGAGCTTTTCAAGCCTCAAAACTCGATGGTAGAGGGCCGACTTCGACAAGGGAGGGTCAGCCATCTCCCCTAAATCACGCAGCGACAGATCGGGATAGCGCTCGCGCAGGTCGCAAAAGACCGCCAAGGCATCCGGAAGCGCATCGCGAAGGCCGCGCTGCTCGAGCTCATCGATAAGCGCAAGCTGATGTTGGGCAGCACCGGCGCTTCTGGTCTGGTTGGCGAGCTCGGCGTTCACGCGACGGTTCACATCGTTCTTAACCAACTTGACCGCGCGCGCCTCCTCAATCTCGGCAACGCTGCGCTTGGCACCAATCAGCTTTAATAGATGCTCGATTTCCTCGGCGCTCTTAATGTACACGGCATATGACCCCCGCCGTGCATTAACACGAGCATGGACCCCAATCTGCCCCAACAGGTCGCAAAGCCCCTTAGCATATTGCTCGCCCTGCACCGCGATCTCCAAATGAAAATCGCCGCGTGGATCGGCCACGAAGCCGCCCGCGATGAGCGCGCCGCGGATGTAGGCAAGCCTGCAGCAGGGACGGGCAACGATGTGTCGGGGAACACCAGCAACGAGCCCTCCCCTGCGGTCTAGAATGCCCAGCAGCACCAGAGCCTTGTCCAGGTCGGGTTGATCGGGCAGGGTAATGAGATAGTTACGGACCTTATGCAAGACCGATTTACGAACGGTGAATTCCGTTTTGAGCTTAAGAATGCGATGCGTCAGCGTGATCATCGTGCGCGCGACGGCTCCCGTCTCGGTCGCGACCGTCAAACGATACCGCCCGGAGCCGGCCAACGAAAGCGTACCGCTCACACGCGTCAGGGCGGCAAGCGTCGACAAATCGCAGTATTCACATTCGGGTTCGCAGCGCGCAAGCTCGTCACGCACCTCGGCGGTAAACGACATGCAGGCCTATGCTTTCGTGTTGGCGCGCGACAAGTCGCGATGGGAAATGCTCACGTGATACTGGGCGCCTTCCAAATAACGCGCCGTGGCCTCGGCGATGGCAACGCTGCGGTGCTGACCGCCCGTGCAACCGATGGCAATAGAAAGCTGCGGCTTGCCCTCTGCGATATAACCGGGCATGACCGTATCGAGCAGCTGCGTCCAGGCCTTCCAGAACTCCTGCGTCTTGGGATGGTCCAGAACAAAGTCGGAGACTTTCTTATCGAGACCGGTCATGGTGCGCATCTCGGGATCGTAGAACGGATTGGGCAGGAAGCGAACGTCAATCATAATGTCCGCCTCGACGGGCATACCGTGCTTAAAGCCAAACGAGAACACGTGAACGTCCATGAGCTGCTGGTCGGACAACTCGGAGAACGCCATGCGCAATTTGTTGCGCAGCGCAGAGGTGCGTAGGCGGCTCGTGTCGATAATCATATCGGCTCGATCGCGCACACCCTGCAGCTGCAGGCGCTCGCGCTGAATCGCATCGGCCGTAGTCTCCCCCGGCTTGGCAATGGGATGACGGCGGCGATTTTCGCTGTAGCGACGAATCAGTACCTCGTCAGAAGCCTCCAGGAACACGATGTCGCAGCTCATCTCACGCTCTTCGAGCGCGGCGACCGCATCGAGCAGCTCATCGAACAAGCCCTGGCTACGCAAATCGCAGGTGACGGCGAGATGCCTGCCCACGCCCGTATTAATGCCGACGAGCTCGGCAAGCTGGGCGATCAGACGCGGAGGCAGGTTATCGATGCAAAAATAGCCCATGTCCTCGAACACGTGCATGGCCTGCGTGCGGCCCGATCCGGACATTCCGGTGATGATGACGATATCGGGGATGCGCTCCGAGCGCTCCGCCGCATCCATGGCATCTCCCTTTTGCATGTGCTGCCTCCCGAAAACAAGCGCGGGACCCAGCAACCCGGATCCCGCGCGGTCAATTGCCTTTATTGAGTATACCGCCCCGAGCGGATACGAGGCCTGTCTTACGCCTCAAGCGCAGCCTTGAACCAACTTGTAATACTCGTGGGGTGCGTGATGGCGGTGCCGACGACAACGGCCCAGGCGCCAGCATCGATCGCGGCGCGAGCCTCCTCGGGCGTATGCACGCGACCCTCGCAAATGATGGGAAGGCCGGGGAATTCCTCGGTCGCCTGACGCAGGAGCGGCAGGTCGGGGCCATCGGCCATGGTGCAGTCGATGGCGGCGACACCGTGAGAGAGCGTGGTAGATACCAGGTCGAAGCCCATATCAACCGCACGGCGAATGTCCTCGATGGTGGCACAATCCGCCATCAGGAGCACACCCTCCTCGTGCAGCGGACGGAAGGTATCCTCGACCGTCTTGCCATCGGGGCGCGGACGATCGGTGGCGTCGATCGCCACGATATCGGCACCAGCAGCAACGCAGGCGCGGGCGTGACGCAGCGTCGGCGTGATGTAAACGCCCTCGTGTCCATCCTTCCATAGGCCAATAACAGGAACCTCACAGCGACCCTTAATGGCGGCAATGTCGGCAAGGCCCTGGCAGCGAATGGCGGCGGCGCCGCCGAGTTCGCAAGCGCGAGACATTTGAGCCATGGTCTCGGGCGTACGAAGCGGCTCGCCCATATACGCCTGAACGCTCACGACGAGCTTACCCTTCAGGGATTGAATCAAAGGATCGACGGTCATAAGGCTGCAACCTTTCTCAGAACAGCCTCCCGAGGCGTGTTGTCTCGGGAGGCTCCTACAGCAGATACGTTTACTTTAACGAAGCGAGAAGATGCTCGGCGGCACCGATGAGCGGAGCATCGCCCTCCAGAGACCCGATGAGAATCGGCGTGTCCTGGAGCGGATCGAGCGCCTGGCTGGCATAGCCCTCGTGCACCGAATCCTTCCACGTCTGCGAACGCCAATCGGGACCCTGATGAATTACGCCGCCCGAAAGCACGATGACCTCTGGATCCAGAATATTGGCAAGCGAGCCCAAGCTGGCGCCCAGCGCAAAGCCGGCGTCATGGATGACCTCGGTCGCCTTTGCGTCGCCAGCACGGCACAGGTCGTTCACGTCGCGACCGACCGAAGGACGGCTGGGGTCAACTCGACCGAAGCGTTCGTCGTACATACGGCCAATCGAGGTGCCCGAAGCAACAGACTCAAGATGGCCGGAACGCCCGCAGGCGCAGGGAATGCCGGCGGCAGCCGAGCACTCGATGTGGCCCATATGACCGGCAGCACCATGGAAGCCCTGCATCACGCGGCCGTTCTCGACATATGCGCCACCGATGCCCGTACCGATTCCCAGGCACAAGACGGAGAACTTGCCCTTGCCGACGCCCCAGTGGGCCTCGCCCAGAGCATGAGCCTGCACGTCGCCCACAACGGCAACGGGAAGACCAAGGTCCTCGCGCAGACGCGGCCCCAACTGAACGCCGGACCAGCCGGGCATGATCTCATTGGCATAAGCAATGGCGCCCGTCTTGGGATCGACGACGCCTGCGGCACCGATACCGACACCGAGAACCTCGACATCGGGATTCGCCTCAAGAGCGGCCTTGATAGACGCCTCGATACGCTGGAAGACGGCCTCGCCGCCCTCCTGGGCCTCGGTAGGAATCTCGGCCTCAAAAACGGGATGGGGCACACTACCGTCAGCCGGGTACTCCATGATGGCAGTCGCAATTTTAGTTCCGCCGATATCGACAGAGCAGACGTACTTGTTCTCCATGTCGCTCTCCTTCGGAGATAAAAACAACTACAGGAAATGCGCCGTCAGGCTAGCCGTCACAGCGCAGTAAAGGTTTTCCAGGTGTCCGAGATCGCCGAGAAACCGTGTGGCCATTGACCTAATGGGTCATGGCCACACGGTTGAACGGCGAGGTCGGGTGCCTGGGAAGCTTTACAGGAGACCGTTGTCCTGAAGGACCTTCCTAATCGCCTCGACGTTCTCGCCGGTCATGGCCTTCACCGGGCGCGGCATGGTCGGGCTGTCGAAGATGCCCATGAGGTTCATAGCGGTCTTGAAGGCGCCGACGCCACCGGCATAGCCCTGGACGCCCGAGGTGACGTCCCAGATGTGCGAAATCTCATTGAGGCGATCCTGCTCGGCCTTGACGGTAGCCCAGTCGCCGGCCTGAGCGGCCTTCCACTGGCGCACGTAGCCCTCGGGCTCAACGTTGGCAAGGCCCGGGACAGAACCGTCGGCGCCACCGAGGTAAGCGCCGTCGACAACAACCTCGTGACCGGTGAGGATGCTCATCGGATGGCCGTTCTTCTCGTTCTCCTGAACGAGATAGCGGAACGAGATGTCATCACCCGAGGAATCCTTGACGCCAGCAAGGACGCCCTCGGCGCCGAGCTTGGCAAGGAGCTTCCAGGGGAGCTTGGTGTGAACGCAGACGGGAATGTCATAGGCAAAGATGGGCAGGTCGAGCTCCTCGTGCAGGATGCGGAAGTGCTCCTCGACCTCGGTCATGCCCTGCAGGGCATAGAACGGGCAGGTGGCGACAAGCGCATCGGCGCCCAGCTCCTGAGCGACCTTACCGTGCTCGATCATGCGCTCGGTCTCGGTATCGATGATGCCGACCAGGACGGGCACGCGGTGGTCGACGATACGAACGGCCTCGGCGATGATCTGGCGACGACGCTCATCGGTGGAGAAAACGACCTCGCCCGAAGAGCCCAGGAAGAACAGGCCATCGACGCCGGCATCGATCATGCGGTTGATGCTGCGCTCAAAGGAGGCAACGTCGAGCTGGTGGTCTTCGGTATCGGGAACAACGACGGGAGGGATAACGCCGGTGAATTTCTGAGTTGCCACAAGAATCTCCTTAGTTGTCTGGCGGGCGGCCCTATGCCACCCACTCTTGTTGGCAGTGTCCAGGCCGTCTAGGCCAAAGAACACGGGTAGAACGTTTGGTTAAAAAAGTCGATGACTTCGTTTTCAAACGCGTTGATGCGCTCATGAGCGTATTTGGCATAGATGATATGCCTCCGGTCACACTCAAGACCGTTGAATACGGCAAACTGGCCCTTGGGATCACTCACGGCATCCATGAGCGATGTGCCCATGAGCACCGATCCACGCACCCGAGACGACAACGCCTCGAGGCCACCGGGAATTGGATTGGCAACCGCCGTGCAGGCGAGGCCCCGCTCGTCCAGAGCAGAAACCGCCAGCGCGACTCCGCCGCCAAGGCCCTCGCCCCATGCAAAGATGCGGTCGGGGTCCACGCCATCAAGATTGCGCGCCACCTTCGCCATCGCGCAACCCCAACGGACGCGCTTGACAAAAGCAGGAGAGGCAATCCCCTGCTGCAGCTCGCTGGATCCAATCGCCTCATCGTCCAGCGCAAGCACGGCATATCCCATGGCCGCAAACCTCGTCATGTGATGCCATCCCCGCACGGGTCGGTCGATGTCGTGAAACATCAGACATAGCGGCACAAGCTCGGATGCTCGGGCGCGACCGGCAGGCTCGATCAAACGTGCGTGGACCACATCGCCACCAAGCTCAAAGGAAACCTCGGAGTAGCGGGCATACGGATTGGCGAAATCGATCGCCGTAATACTCGGCCCGCAAACCTCAAGGTCCGAAGCGGCTATCTCTAATTCGGAAACATCCGCAGAAGCATCACCGCGCCAATCCCGGAAATCAGCGAGCCTTGACGAGACCGTTCCGGGAATCCCCACAAGGTCGGAGACAATCAGCTCATTGACATTGCTCTCGCACTTAGACATGAGCCTCCCCTCCCTTGCAGAAAAACGGAATGATCAGATCGTCAAAATCCTGAATCTCCTCGTGGCCAAAGCCTTCAAAGAACTCATGACGCTTTTCACAGGTCAGGTTGTTATAGACCGCAAACTGCGTCGCTGGCGGACAGACGGTATCGGCTGTGCCGGTGCCAAACAGCACGGGGCATTTGACCATAGGGGCAAAGTTCTTGGAATCGAAGTACGCCAGCTTGGCATAGGCTTCGTCGATACGAGTCGAGTCCTCGTCAAACCAGCGAGACCAATAGCGCAGGCCCTCGTAGGCAATGTCGTCGGCATCCAAATCCCAGACCAGGCGGAAATCCGACAGGAAGGGATAGAGGATGGCGGCGCGATTGATAAGCTCGCTGTTAAGTGCACAGGTCGCAATGCCCAAACCGCCGCCCTGCGACGCGCCGTTCACAAACACACGGGCAAGATCGATGCCCTCGAGCTCGCGAACGATGCGGCACAGGATGCGAATATCTTGGTGCAAGCGGACATAGTAGAGGTTGGCCGGATCGCCGTCGATACCGGCGACGATATGGCCCGCGACCGTTGTGCCCTCAAATCCACCAATGTCCTCGGAGGGACCTCCTTGGCCGGGGCAGTCGAGGGCGATGAGTGCCATGCCCATGCCCGCAAACGACGCCTGCTCAAACCAGCTGCGGCTTGCACCCGGATACCCATGGAACTGAAGTACCAATGGCACGGGCTCGTCCGAGACGGGTTTAAGGTACTTGGCATGCAGGCGAGCGCCACACATGCCGGTATACCAGAGGTCGAAAAGCTGGCAGGTCACGGCATCGGTGACCGATGCCGTCTCGATCGCATAGTCAAGCCCGACGGCGTCGGCCTCGGCCATGCGGTCCTTCCAAAAGAGATCGAAATCTGATGGACGGGGCATGGCGCCCCGATACCCACCAAATTGCTGTTGTAGCTCCTGAGCACTTGGCATGGCTCGTGAACCCAACCTTTCGAAATCGCAACGGAGGTGCGCCCGGCAAGGGAACCGGGCGCACGGGAGGGAAAGCGAGGCTACTCGCCGAGCTTGGGATGCAGCAGCGACGGCGCAGCACCGAGCAGCATCTTGGTGTAGGGGTCCTGAGGGTGCTGGAAGACCTGCTTGGCCTCGCCCTGCTCGACGATCTTGCCGCCATTCATAACGATGATGTCGTCAGAGATATAGCGGACCGTCTGGATGTCATGGCTGATGAACACCATGGCCAGGCCGAGCTCCTTCTTAAGGTCGGTCAGCAGGTTCAGAATCTGCGCGCGGACCGAAACGTCCAGAGCCGAGGTGGGCTCGTCGGCGATGATGGCATCGGGGTTCAACGACAGGGCACGGGCAATTGCGACGCGCTGGCGCTGGCCGCCCGAAAGCTGGCCGGGAAGAACCTCGGCGGCGGAGCTGGGCAGACCGGTGAGCTCCAGGAGCTCCTTGACGCGCTTCTCCTGCTCGGCCTCGGTACCCAGGTTGTGGACGCGCATGGGGTCGAGCAGCTGCTCGCGAACGACCATGCGGGGATTGAGCGCCGTAGCCGGATTCTGGAACACGACCGAGATGACACGGCCCATGTGGCGACGGTCCTCGGCGGTACGCTTGGTTACGTCCTTGCCCTTAAAGTAGACCTTGCCGCTCGTGGGGGCCTGCAGGCCGCACATGACGTTGGCGGTGGTGGACTTACCGCAACCGGACTCGCCGACGATGCCGATCGTCTGACCGGGCATGAGCCTAATCGTTACACCCTGGACGGCGTGAACCAGGTTGGGGTGCAGAATCGAGCCGGTACGGGTCCTAAAGGTGACGTGGACGTCATCAAGGAAGATGATCGGCTCGACGCCGTTGACTGCGGTCTCGCTCATCTACATCACCTCCGCGTGAGGGGTCAAACCATTTGCCTTGAGCACCTCGTCGGGGAGCTCGGAATAGAAGTGCTCGGTGCCGGGCACGCGCTTGAAGACCGGACGGGTGTCCAGGCCAATGCGCGGATGGCTCGAGCGGGGCGCGAAGCGATCGCCCTTGGGGAAATCGCGCGGGCTCGGAACGGCGCCGGGCACCTGGTGCAGACGGCCCGAACCGCTCTCGATGGACAGAACGGAGCCCAGAAGACCGCGGGTGTACTCGTGGATCGGGTTAGTGAGCAGCTCCTTGGTGGGCGCCTGCTCGATAACCTGACCGGCGTACATAACCGTGATGTTATGGGCGACCTCGGCGACCAGCGCCAAGTCATGCGAGACGAAGATCATGGCAAAGCCGAGCTTGGCCTGAAGGTCGTTGAGCAGCTTGATGACCTGCTTCTGGACGGTAACGTCCAGAGCGGTCGTGGGCTCGTCGCAGATGACCAGCTTGGGGTCGCGGGTAAGGGCCATAGCGATCAGGACACGCTGACGCTGGCCACCGGAAAGCTCATGCGGGTAGCTCTCGAGCGTACGCTTGGGGTCGAGGCCCACGAGCTCCAGGAGTTCCTCGGCGCTGCGGGTGCCGCCGCGCTTGGTGAGCTGCTTCATCTGGGCAGAGATGAGCATGGAGGGGTTGAGCGAGGACAGGGCGTCCTGATAGACCATAGCGATATCGGTACCGCGCAGGCCGAACCACTCCTTCTTGCTCATCTTGAGCAGGTCGCGGCCCTCCCAGAGGACCTCGCCGGAAAGGTGCTCGTCATCGTCGGTCAGGCCCATGATGGCCAGCGTGGTGATGGACTTACCGCAACCGGACTCGCCCACCAGGCCCATGGTCTGACCAGGACGGACGTCAAAGTTGACATGGTCGACGACGTTGATATCGCCGTGATGCTCAAACTGAATGCAGAAGTCACGGACCGAGAGAATCGGTTCGACAGACTCGTCGGGCACATGGCGATCGTCACGCTTGAGCTCGACATCGCGCAGGGCGCCAAGGCGAGCGGAGAGGGACTGGGCCTGCTCCTTGTAGGCGCGAACGGGGTCGGAGACCAGCAGGTCGGCCTCGCGACGCTTGGAGGAATCGGTCGGATCCAGGGCGGCGGAGGGAGCAGCGGCCATGGCGTCGGTAATGCCCTCGGAGAGGATGTTGAGCGCCAGGCAGGTGATCATGATGGCCAGGCCCGGGAACAGCGCCTGCCACCAACGGCCGGCGAGCACGCCGCCGCGGGCGTCGGCGAGGATGTTGCCCCAGGTAGCGGTGGGCTCCTGGATACCAGCGCCGATGAAGGTCAGCGAGGCCTCGAAGATGATGGCGTCGGCGACCAGGGTAACGGTGAAGACCATGATCGGGGCGATGCAGTTACGCAGAACATGCTTGATCAAAATCCACGGAGCCTTGGCGCCGGAAACGATGACCGCGCGGACATAGTCCTCGCCGTACTCGGACACGATGTTGGCGCGCACGATACGGGCAATCTGCGGAGTGTACATAAAGCCGATGGCGAAGATGATCGACGGCACGGAGTTGCCCAGGATGGAGACGAAGACGGCCGCGAGGGCGATGCCCGGGATGGACATGATGATGTCCAGGATACGCATGATCGTCTCGGAAACGGCCTTGCGCGAAACCGCCGCAAGGGCGCCCACGACCGAGCCGCAGACCAGAGCCATGGCAGTGGCGCCAAAGCCGATAATCAGCGAGTAACGACCACCGTAGAGCATGCGCGACAGAATGTCGCGACCCTTATCGTCGGTACCGAAGATAAATCCGTTGCCGGGAGCCTGGCGAGCCGTAAAAATCTCGACCGGGCTATAGGGGGCAAGAAGGGGCGCCAGAATCGCAGTCAGGGCGACCAGCACCAACACGACGGCGGCAATCTTAGAAGACAGCGTCATCTTCTTCCAGCCACCGAGCTTGAGCCCCTTGGAGGCAGCCTTCTCGAGCTGCTCGGTTTGCTTCTCTCGAATCTTTACCATAATCTACACCGTCCTGATGCGCGGGTTGATGAGCAGGTAGAGCATGTCAACCACGATGTTGATGATGATGAAGGCAAGAGCAACGACGATAACGACGCCCTGAACCAGGTTCGCCTCGTTGCCCTGAACGCCCTGCAGAATCGCGGTGCCCATGCCGGGGAGGTTGAAGATAACCTCGATGACGACGGCGCCGCCCATGAGGTAACCGATCTTAAGACCGAGGGTGGTGACCGGGGTGATCAGCGCATTGCGAAGAACGTTGATGCCGACGACGACCTTCTCGGGAACGCCGGCGCCGCGAGCCATACGGACATAATCCTTATCGAGCTCCTCGACCATGGCGGTACGCACGATACGAGTCATCTGGCCCGTCAGCGGAAATGCCAAGGCGATAGCGGGCATGATCATACGTCCCAGATAGCCAGCCGGATTCGTGGTGAAGTGAGGCAGAGCACCCGATGCCGGAAGCACCTTAAGGTAGGAAGAGAACAGCAGGATCAACAGAACGGCAAGCCAGAACGACGGGGTTGCCAAGCCGGCGATGGAAAAGACGCGGATCACTTGGTCCGGCCATTTGTCGCGATACAGTGCCGCGATGACGCCGAGTAAAAACGAAACGACCGCACCGATGGCAAGGCCGATGAAGGTCAGCTGCATCGTGACGGGCAGGGCCGTGGAGATGCGCTTGGCAACGGAGTTGCGAGCAGCACCATAGGTGCCCATGTCACCATGGATCAAATCGCCCATATAGCGCACGTAGCGCACAGGCCAGGGGTCGTCCAGACCATACTTCTCATGGTACTCGGCAACCGCCTCGGGCGAGGCACCGTCACCCAACGCCGTGTAGGCGGGGTCGGTCTTGGAGAACGACATAAGGAAGAACACCAGGACGGTGACGCCCAATGCCATGATCGGCAGCGCCACAAGACGCCTTCCAATCAAACGTAGCAAGTTGTTCACGTTCTCTCCCCTTTCTTTTGTCGGTAGGACCAACTGGTATATGAGTACGGATACTCATTACAAGACCCGAGCGACATCGAGGTCGCCCGGGTCTTTGTTTCAACTATGAGGATACGGTCCCAACGACCGACATCCTGCATACAGACTCAAGCGAGTCTTACGCCTTGACGGTCGCAACGCCCCTGAAGGACATGCTCGTCGTGCCGATGCCCTTGAAGCCATCGAGGGCCTCGCCGTTGGGCGCAGTGGACGGATCGTCCCAGGAAGCGGAGACGGTCTTGACGTGGACAACGGGGTACAGAACGGCGTTGTCGGCAATGATGTCGAAGCACTCGTTCCACTTCTTCTGCTGCTCATCGCCCTCGGCGGCAAGAGCCTCGTCCATGAGACCGTGGAGCTTCTGCCACTCAGCGGACTCCTTCCACGGGCAACGGGTCTGCATCCAGACGTTGTCGCCGTACCACCAGTTGAGCAGCAGGTCGGGGTCGGCGCCGAAGCAGGAAGGATCGCCAGGGGCAAGGAGGATATCGTAGGCCTCGCCGCCGTCGATGGCAGCGTAGGTGGCCGGCGAGGTATCGGTCTGGATGGTCACATCGAAGCCGAGAGCGTCGAGGTCATTCTTGACCTGGGCGGCCATGCCCTTAATCTGCTCGTTGTCGGTGGTGCGCAGGGTGATGGCACCCGGGGTGATGCCAGACTCCTCGATGAGCTTCTTGGCCTTCTTGGCGTCGGTCTTGTACACCGTGGAAGCCTCATGATAGTTGGTGAAGCTCTTGGGCAGGTAGCAGCTGGCAGCGGTGGCAAGGCCGGCGAAGGTGTTGCTGACCATCTTCTCGGTGTCGAGCGCATACATGACAGCCTGACGGACCTTGACGTTGTTCCAAGGCTCCTTGGCGACGTTGAACATGATGAAGCGGGTGCCGAAACCCTGAACGTTATCGATCTTGCAGCCGGCGCTCTCGAGCTGGTCGACGGCGTCAGCGGTAACGAGCTCCATAACGAGCGTGGAGCCCTCCTGCTGAGCGGTAACGCGAGCGGTGGGGTCGGTCAGGATGCTGTACTGGATCTTCTTATCCTCGGCAGCATACTCACCGTTGTACTCGGGGTTGGGAACCAGGGTGATCTCGGTATCGGAGATAGAGTCGTACATCCAGGGGCCGGAGCCGATCGGCTGCTTGGCGCGATCCTCCTCGGTCTGGGTGGCCGGGGTAACGCGGACGATGGCCAGACGATCCTTGAGCAGGGAGAAGTTGGGGACCTTGGTCTTGACCGTCACGGTGCTGGCGTCCTTGGCCTCGATGGACTCGAAGGGCTGGAAGAACGGAGCATAGGTAGCGGAAGCGGCGCAAGCGGTGTAGGAGGCAACGACATCGTCAGCGGTGACCTCGGTGCCATCGGAGAACTTGGCGCCCTTGCGGATGGTGACCTCGAAAGTGGTGTCGTCCACAGACTTGGGATCGTCGGTGGCGAGCTCTTTGAAGGTGCTGTAGTCGTGGTAATCGATGCCGTAGAGGCCCTCGACGACGTGCCAGTTAGCACCCAGGCCCACAGCGGAGCCGGTGCTGGCGGGATCGAAGCTGGACGGAGCGTAAGCGGAACCAGCGGTGATCACGCCGCCGCCACGGTTGGCGGAATCGGTGGAACCGGAAGCGGAACCCTCGTCGCTAGAGCTGCCACCGCAGCCGGTGAGACCAAGCCCTGCGACAGCAGCGACGCTGCCGGTGAGGCCGAGGAACGAACGCCTGGACATACCCTTGTTGATGATGGCCATGTCTTCTCCTATCAATAGAGAATCTTACCCGGGAGCGCCTAGACGTGCCCCCGCGCAACTTGCGGACGATATATACCTTACCTACCGACGAACCCAACTGAGGTGCCGCGCTCGGCGACCGATACATACATACGCTTGAACGGTATTTGCTACCGTTCACCGAATTCATTGACAAACGATTCGCCAGACAGTATGTATCGACGAGGTGAGATATCAGTCTTCGTCAACCCGCAGGATAGCAGGGTTGTTCACCATGGCTAGTCAAACGTTTTAGCGTCAATTAAACCCGAAATCGGCTGGTAATCGCCGTGAAATAAATGATTGAAAATCACGCAATCATGTATATCAGTTGTTTAGAGGCGTGTTTAGTTTTCGGATTGCTTTGCCGCCGCCTCGGCGCGCTCGGCATTCCATGCAACGAGCGCCTCGTGAACCGCTTTGGCGACATCGGCAGGAATGCCTCGAACTTCCGCGATCTCTTGCTCGCTCGCCGCGCGCAAACGCTTCATCGAGCCAAAATGGCGCATAAGG
>CAUGNQ010000024.1 GCA_959600835.1 uncultured Collinsella sp.
CAAATTGGCCAGACGGGCGTATCGGTCTCGCCCAAGCTCCTCGTGAGCATCGGTGTCTCGGGCGCTATCCAGCATCTCGCCGGCATCGGTGGGGCGGAGTGCATTGTCGCCATCAATGAGGACCCGGATGCCCCCATCTTTGGTGCCGCCCAGTACAAGGTCGTCGGCGATGCCGTTGAGATCGTTGAGGAGCTGCTGGCTCAGCTTGAGCGCTAAGCGCGCGTCAGCCAGTCGCGCATCTCGTCCTTTAGGCGGCTCCAGGTTGCCTGCGTGGCGGGGTCGGTAAAGGGCCGCGTAATGCCAAAGGGCGCGTCGAGCAGGCGGTAGATATCGCCTTGCTCGCGCGCCAGCGCGCGGCTCGCTGGATAGACGAGCTCAAACATAAAGCAGATGAGTCCCACCAGGTAGTCTGCGGGCTCATCGCGCTCATCGCGTGCGACGCAGCGGTGCTCGTCAAAGGCGGTAAGCGCCGGTGCCGAGAAGTGGCTGGCGAGAAATGCGTCCTCATCCACCTTAAGGATGGTCTCGACGGTGCTGTCGGCGATGGTGCGCATAATGTCGATCTTGTCACCATCGCGCACGATATCGCAGAAGCGCCGCGTACGCTCGTCGAGCTGCGCGGGTAGACGAAAATCGCTGTGATAGGCAATGCTCGCTCGGATGAGCTCATCTTCTGCCGGGTCATCGATAAAGTCGCGGATGCTCGTTACGGCGGGTGCATCGGCGGGATTCTCGCCAAAGAGGACCTCGATGCCCAGCGCTGCATGGCTCATGCTCTCGGCGTCCTTAAAGGTGTCCCAGCGCCGCAACTGCTCAAAGCGGCCCATATCGTGTAGCAGGCCGCAAAGCCATGCCAGGTCAATATCTTCTGACGACCAGCCCTGCTCGCGCGCTACGGCATCGCATGCCTCGGCCACGTGGTACGTATGCTCGATTTTGAGCGCGATGCGTGGGTTGGTGGCGTCGTAGGCATCGGTGTAGCTTTTGAAGGCCGCGCGCGCCCGGTCTCGATCGATAGCTGTCATAATGACTTCCTAAAAAGTTGTGTCTTTCGATCCGGTGGCAATTGTAGGCGAACTTTATTGCCACCGGTTGATATTTCTGCTGCGTTGCAAGGCGCGCTGCAGACGACTTACCAGAATGGGAGTGGCATGGTCCTTAGGTTCTTTAAAATCGTCTGGCCAGTGATGCTTACCTATGTTGCAATAGGCGCGCCGTGCGGAATGATCATGGGGCAGACGGGAATGGAGCCCTGGATGGTCTTTGCTCTGAGCAGCACGTTTGTGACGGGCAGCGGCCAGTTTATGATCTGCAATCTTTGGCTGGCGGGCGTACCGGCACCTTCGATTATCGCGAGCGTCGCCGCCATCTCCTCGCGCTTCGCTCTTTACTCGGCATCGATCGCACCCCATCTGGCGGGCGCCTCGAAGCGTCAGACGCTGGCTGTTGCCGCGACGCTCACCGAGGAGGCATACGGCATCTCGCTTGCCAGGCTGGTTGAGGGGGAGGATTGGGGCCCGCGCGAATCCTTCGTGCTCAACGTGATCCTCATCGCGACATGGGGCGCTTCGTGCACGATGGGTGCCATCGTCGGTGCCGTTGTCGATGTTCCCACCGCTATTGCGAGTTTCGTCTGCACGTCACTCTTTATCTGTCTACTCTTTTCGCAGCGGCTGTCGCGCGGCAACGTTGTCGCGGCGGTTTCGGGCGCGGTGTCCGTCGCCGTATGCAAGTTCTTGGGCCTCACGAATATTGCCGTGCCGGCAAGCGTCGTGGTCGGCATTGCCATTGCGCTGGCGTGCGATGCTGTATTAGACGGAAGAGGTGCCCGCGATGCCCGTTAACGAGTTCTTGGTTCTGTGGCTGTCGTCGTGGGCTGCTATCGCGTTCTTTCGCATCGCGCCGGCGTTTGCCTTGCGCGGGAGAACGCTGTCGCCCCGCATTACCGAGGCCCTGGGTTATATCCCGCCCGCTGCCTTTGCCGCGCTGGTCGCCAACGACTTGGTGAGCCCCGGCGCGTTCGACGCGGGACCCTGGCCTGCCTTGGTTCCCTGGATTGCGGCCGCCGGCGTCGTGGTCGTGGCGGTCAAGACAAAATCGATGCTGTGGTGCTGCGTCTCGGGCATCGTACTCTATATCGTCTTGAGCCTTATATAGGGGTGGCGTCGCGGGCGCCGAATCTCGTTCCATCCCAACTTGTCGAGTTTTTCACCGAGCTGGTCTATTTCTTCTGGTACCATGGTCAAACTTTACTGTAGCAAAGCGTGACGTGGGCTTTTGTACCCCGTCAGCGGAAATGGGGGTTTCATGGCACAGGAAGCAACCGCCAACGAGCAAAAGAAATTCAAGGTCCCGCGCATCCCGGGCGACATCATGATTTATCCGATGATCGTCGGTCTTTTGCTCAACACCTTCTGCCCGCAGGTTTTTGAGATCGGCGGATTCTTTACGGCTGCCTGCCGCGGTGGCTCCAATACCATCGTCGCCGCGATCCTGCTGTTTGTGGGCGCCGGCATCAGCTTTAAGTCCACGCCGGGCGCTATCAAGACCGGCATCGTCGTGCTGATTCCCAAGCTGGTCGTCGCAGCGGCTCTCGGCCTGGGCGTGGCATATTTCTTTAACGACAACTTCCTGGGTCTGAGCTCCGTGTCTATCATCGGCGGCATCACGTTTTGCAACATGGCGCTCTATACGGGCATCATGGGCGAGTTCGGTGATGAGTCTGAGCAGGGCGCCGTCGGTATCCTGTTCTTTACGGCCGGCCCCGCCGTCACGATGATCATCCTCGGTGTTTCCGGCCTCGCCAACATTCCCATTGGCACCATTATCGGCTCCATCTTGCCACTCGTTATTGGCATGGTTCTGGGCAACCTGTTCCCGTTTATCAAGAACCTGCTGGTTCCCGGTGCCAATCCCGCGATTGCCGTCATCGGATTTCAGCTCGGTGCGTCCATGAGCCTGTCGAGCTTTATCACCGGCGGTATTTCCGGCATCTTGCTGGGCCTTGTCACGCTGTTTGTCGTCGGTCCCATCACCTTTGCGTTCGAGCGTCTGTGCGGCGGCAATGGCAAGGCCGCTGTGGCTTGCTCCACCATTGCCGGCACGGCTATGACCACACCGGTTGCCCTCGCCGAGGTCGCACCGCGCTACGCCGAGCTTGCGCCCACCGCGTACGCTCAGATCGCCACCGCCGTTATCATCACGGCGATCATGGCTCCGATTCTGACTGGCTGGGTCGACAAGAAGTTCTGCCAAGGCAAGGAGGATCTGTCGCCTGTCGGTGTCGAGGCCATCGAGGAGGCCGTCGCGGCTGACATCGATGGCGAGTAGCAATCGATACCCATCAATGATGCCGGCGTGTGCAATTCGCGCCGTATGGGCGCCCGAACAGAAACTGTTTTGCAGTGATGTTCGGGCGCTCTGCTATTATCCCCTTTACCCCTGCGGAGTAAAGGGGTGTTTATTGCCCTGATTCGAATTGGGCGATTCTGACCACTTGGGTATTGAAGGGATGGCGCTAGTGGTTAAGGCACTCAAGATTGAGATATTCGTGCTATGCATGATTGTTCTTATCGGGCTTGCCGTGCGAAGTCGTCGCTCCTTGTTCTCGAGCACCCAGCAGCTATTGTTTAGCATGCTGGGCTACACCTCTGCCGCGTACATATTATTCGATATGATCTGGACGCTTTCGGACGGTGTGGACGGCACGTTGGGCATTGCTGCCAACTGGATTTCCAACGCGGTTTCGTTTTCGCTCTTTGCTATCGCGTGTCTCATTTGGTTTATCTATTCCGAGACGGTGCAGGGTTCTCGCCTTTTGACCTCGCGCTATAGGGTGGTGCTTGTTGCGTTGCCTACGGCTCTGGTGGTCGTGCTGGCGTTTACCAGTTACTGGACGCACGCCCTGTTCTATATCGATTCGCAGGGCGTGTATCGTCGCGGCTTTGCCTATATGATCCAGCCCATCGTCAGCTACTGTTACGTTATACATACGTCCCTGCATGCATTTGTGCAATCTCGCAGGGTCGAGAGCCTGCAGACGAAGGCCATCTATCGAACCTTGGCATTTTTCGCCATTCCGGCCCTGGTGGGCGGTACCTTTCAGGTCGTATACTCGGTGCCCGGCCTTTGTGTCGGCATAATGATTAGCATGTTGCTGCTCTACATCATCTACCAGGAGCAGCTCATCTCGACCGACCCGTTGACTGGACTTAACAATCGCAACCGTTTTGAGACCTATATGCTGTCGCTCTTCTCAAATGTGGATCAGGCCGAAGATGTATATCTGCTTATGATGGACGCCGACGGCTTTAAGCAGATTAACGATCGCTATGGGCATGTGGAGGGCGACCACGCTCTTCAGGTCATATCCGCTGCGCTCAAAGAAGTCTGCTCGGCGTCTGGCGGCTTTATCGCACGTTATGGTGGCGATGAGTTCGTGGTGCTCCAAAAGGCAGTGGCGGAACAGGATATCATGCATCTGTGCGCGACAATCAACGATGAGCTCGCGCGCGCCGAGGTTCCGTATCTGTTGCGGATGTCCATCGGCTACGCACGGGTTGGTGATGGCGTCGATACCTGGCAAGACTTGCTTCGTGCTGCCGACGCGGAGCTCTACCGCGTAAAGCGCGAGAAGAAGAAAGCCGGCGTTCAGATACGCTAGGAAAAGGGGCACACGACCGTTGCGATGGTCGTGCGCCCCTTTTGCGTTTGTGGGGGCCACCGGTCATAATGCCCAGGCGCGGTGCGGCAAGACGGGCGTCTGCCGCCGCGACTCGGTGCGAAATCAACGAGAACCAGTGCATTCCATTAAGCTAAAGTGTGTGAAGGCTCTCCCTAAAAAGGTGAGCTCTCTAGGCTTTTTTGGGTTTGTTGACGATGATGATGCCGCTGCAGACCAAGAGCAGGGCAACGATGACAGTAACGGGGCTCGTGCCGGCGCCCTCGCCAAGCAGCAGTGCGCTCAGCAGTACGCCAAAGACCGGGTTCATAAACCCAAAGACCGAGACGCGGCTGACGGGGTTGACGGCAAGCAGGCGCGACCACAGCGAGTAGGCGACCGCGGAGATAAGCGCCATGTAGATGATGAGCACGATGGCGGGGACAATCGCCGTGGGGGAGAGCGCGCCACCCATCAAAAAGCCGATGGCGGTGAGGACCAGGCCGCCGACCAAGAACTGCCACCCGGCAAGCAAGACGCCGTCGTGCTTGCGCGAGAAGATGCCGATCAGGCAGGTCGAAAGAGCACCCGCGACAGTGGAGGCTAGGATAAAGCCCTCGCCATCGAGCCTGAAGCCAAAGGTGCCATCTGCGCCCGAGAGGTTGACGAGCGCGACGCCGGCAAAGCCCAGCGCACAGCCAAGCACCTTGGCCGTATTGAGCTTCTCGGTGTGAAATGCCAGGGCGGCAAAGAGGATTGCGAGGAAGTTGGCGCTGGCCTCGATGATGGAGCTCGACATGGCGCTGGCGCACGAGAGGCCCAGATAGAAAAAGAAGTACTGCCCGATAGTCTGGAAGAGCGACAAGACAAAGATGGGCTTGATGTCGCGAGCCTGCGGAATGAGGGGGCGGCGTTGGGCCGCACTCATCCCAACGATAACCAGGGCGCCGGCAAGCGTGAAGCGCAAGCCCGCAAAGAGCAGCTGCGAGGCGCTATCGTGCGCCGGGATACCAAAGAGTGCGTAGCCGATCTTGATGCAGGGAAACGCCGATCCCCAGAGTGCACAGCAAACAAGACAACCCAGGATGAGTCCGGGCAGGGTGGCGAGATACGGCTTGCGGCTTTCCATGATGTCCTTCCTGCATGCGCGAAGCAAAAAAGAACCCGCCACCGGATGTGTCGGTGGCGGGTGTTGTTACCCGAGGGGATTGTACCCGATGGGAAAGGTTTAAGCGAAGTAGGCCACGCCGCTCTCAAAGATCGGCATGAACTTATCGCCGGGGACATGCTCGGGCACGTTGCGGTACAGGTTGTCGCCGCGACGCTCGGCATGGCCCATCTTGCCCAGGACGCGGCCGTCGGGGCTCGTGATGCCCTCGATGGCGAGTGCGGAGCCGTTGGGGTTGACAGAGAGATCCATGCTGGGCTTGCCGTTCTCGCCCACGTACTGCGTGGCGACCTGGCCGTTGGCGATCAGCTGGGCGAGCACTTCGTCATTGGCGACAAAGCGGCCCTCGCCGTGGCTGATGGCGACGGTGTAGGGGTCGTCCAGGCTGCACTGCGACAGCCACGGGGACAAGTTGGACGAGATGCGGGTGCGCACCAGACGGCTCTGGTGGCGACCGATGGTGTTGAACGTCAACGTGGGCGCATCGGGCGTGGCGTCGACGATGTCGCCGTAGGGCACCAGGCCGAGCTTGATCAGGGCCTGGAAGCCGTTGCAGATGCCCAGCATCAGGCCATCGCGGGCCTTGAGCAGGTCGCGGACTGCCTCGGTGACCTCGGGAGCGCGGAAGAACGCCGTGATGAACTTGGCAGAGCCGTCGGGCTCGTCGCCGCCCGAGAAGCCGCCGGGGATCATAACGATCTGGCTTGCACGGATGCGGCGGGCAAGCTCGCGGGTGCTCTCGGCGACGGCCTCGGGCGTGAGGTTGTTGATCACGAAGGTGTCGGCCTCGGCACCGGCGGCACGGAAGGCGCGGGCGCTGTCGTACTCGCAGTTGTTGCCGGGGAACACGGGGATGATCACGCGCGGGCGGGCGATCTTGGCGCCGCCGTACACGTGGATATCCTTGGCGCGGAAGTCGATGGTCTCGACCTCGGGGGTCTCGCCGGCGCTGCGGTAGGCGAAGACGCCCTCGATGCCGCTCTCCCAGGCCTCCTGGAGCTCGGCGAGCTCGATGACCTCGGAGCCGGTGTCGATGACATAGCCCTCGACGGTGGTGCCCAGGGGCTCGACGACAACGCCGTCGGCGACCTCGGGCAGCTCGGCATCCTCGGCGAGCTCGACGATAAAGCTACCGTAGAGCGGGGTGAAGAGGCTCTCCACGTCCACATCCTCGGCAAGCTCGATACCGATCTGGTTGCCGACGCACATTTTAAAGAGGCTCTCGGCGCCGCAGCCGTAGCCGGGCGTGGAGATGGCCAGGGCGTTGCCGTTGGCGGTGAGCGCCTCGACGGCGTCAAACGCGGCGAGCAGCTGCTGGGCGTCGGGGCGGTAATCCTCGCCGTAGGTGGCGGGGGCGATGCGGACGACGCGGTGCGTGAGGCCCTTGAACTCGGGCGAGACGGCGCGGGCGGCCTTGCCCACGGCGACGGCGAAGCTGATCAGGGTCGGCGGAACGTTGAGCTCGCCGGTCTCGTCCTCAAACGAACCGCTCATGGAGTCCTTGCCGCCGATGGCACCGGCACCCAGGTCGACCTGAGCCATAAGGGCACCCAGGACGGCAGCCATGGGCTTGCCCCAGCGCTCTGCTTCGGTGCGCAGGCGCTCGAAGTACTCCTGGAAGGAGAGGTAGGCGCGCTTGTGCTCAAAGCCGGCGGCAACGAGCTTGGCGATGGACTCGACCACGGACAGGTAGGCGCCCGCAAACTGGTCGGCCTCCATCAAATAGGGGTTGAAGCCCCATGCCATGGCACTCGCTGTGGTGGTCTCGCCGTCCACGGGGAACTTGGCGACCATGGCCGAGCTCGGGGTGAGCTGCGTCTTGCCGCCAAAGGGCATGAGCACGGTCGCGGCGCCGATGGTGGAGTCGAAGCGCTCGGAAAGGCCCTTGTTGGAAGCGACGTTGAGGTCGGTGACGAGCGAGGTCATGCGCTCGGCGAGCGTGGTACCGGCCCAGCTGGGCTGCCACACACTGCGGGCGCAGACGTGGGCGACCTGGTGCTTGGGCGCACCGTTGGAGTTGAGGAACTCGCGGGACAGATCGACGATGGCGACGCCGTTCCAGGCCATGCGCATGCGCGGCTCGGCGGTAACCTCGGCGATAACGGTCGCCTCCAGGTTCTCCTCGGCGGCGTAGCCCATGAACTCCTCGACGTCACCGTCGGCGACGGCGCAGGCCATGCGCTCCTGGGATTCAGAGATGGCGAGCTCGGTGCCGTCAAGACCGTCGTACTTCTTGGTCACGGTATCAAGGTCGACATACAGGCCGTCGGCAAGCTCGCCTACAGAGACCGAGACACCGCCGGCGCCAAAGTCGTTGCAGCGCTTGATCAGACGGCAGGCATCGCCGCGGCGGAACAGGCGCTGCAGCTTGCGCTCGACCGGGGCGTTGCCCTTCTGGACCTCGGCGCCCGATGTCTCGATGGACTCGGTGTTCTGGGTCTTGGAGGAGCCGGTGGCACCGCCGATGCCGTCACGGCCGGTGCGGCCGCCCAACAGGATGATCTTGTCGGTGGGGGCGGGGCACTCGCGACGCACGTGGTTTGCCGGGGTAGCGCCCACGACGGCGCCGACCTCCATGCGCTTGGCGACGTAGCCGGGGTGATAGAGTTCGTTGACCTGACCGGTGGCAAGGCCGATCTGGTTGCCGTAGCTGGAGTAGCCGGCGGCAGCAGTGGTCACGAGCTTACGCTGCGGCAGCTTGCCCTCGAGCGTCTCGGACACGGGGACGGTGGGGTCGCCGGCGCCGGTGACACGCATGGCCTGGTACACGTAGCTGCGGCCCGACAGCGGGTCGCGGATGGCACCGCCCACGCAGGTGGCGGCACCGCCGAAGGGCTCGATCTCGGTCGGGTGGTTGTGGGTCTCGTTCTTAAAGAGGAACAGCCAGTCCTGGTCCTCGCCGTCGACATCGACCTTCACCTTGACGGTGCAGGCGTTGATCTCCTCGGACTCGTCGACATCGGTCATGACGCCGGTCTTCTTGAGGTACTTGGCGCCGATGGTGCCCATGTCCATGAGGCAGACGGGCTTGGTGTCGCGACCGAGTTCGTGGCGCATCTCCATGTAGCGGTCGAAGGCCTGCTGCACCACGGCGTCGTCGATCGTCACGTCGTCCAGGACGGTGCCGAAGGTGGTGTGGCGGCAGTGATCGGACCAGTAGGTGTCGATCACGCGGATCTCGGTGATGGTGGGGTCGCGATCCTCATCGCGGAAGTACTGCTGGCAGAAGGCGATGTCCGCCTCGTCCATGGCAAGGCCGCGCTCGGAAATAAAGGCGGCAAGGCCGGCTTCGTCGAGCTCGCGGAAACCGTCGAGCACCTCGACGGGCTGGGGCTCGGGGGTCTCCATGTACAGCGTCTCGGGCAGGTCGAGCGAGGCGATGCGCGCCTCGACGGGGTTCACCACGTAGTGCTTGATGGCATCAATGGCGGCCTCGTCCAGAGCGCCCGAGATCATATAGACCTTGGCGGAGCGCACGGCGGGGCGCTCGCCCTGGCTGATGAGCTGCACGCACTCGCTGGCGGAGTCGGCGCGCTGGTCAAACTGGCCAGGCAGGAATTCGACGGCAAAGACGGCGCCATCGCTTGCGGGGAGCTCGTCGTAGGTCACATCGACCTGGGGCTCGCTAAAGACGGTCGGCACGCAGGACCGGAAAAGCTCCTTGTCGATGCCCTCGACGTCGTAGCGGTTGATAATCCTCAGGGCCTCGATGCCCTTGATGCCGAGAATTTCGGTCAGCTCGCCCTTGAGCTGCTGAGCCTCGACGTCGAACCCGGGTTTCTTCTCCACGTAGATACGAGAGACCATTGGTTCCTGCCTTCCTGATCGGTTGGGCGTACGGTACGGTATGCGGCAGCGGTCGGTTTGCGGGGTCTGCCCTGCGGTCGCCTTGAGCCACATGTTTGTAAACCTCACTATGATACGACAGCTCGCGGCGCGTTGAGGACGGCGAGGGTGCTACAGTGAAGCGCAAACAAGAGAAAGGCATCACATGGCATTCGTTTCGCTCGCCATCATCGCACTCGTGGCCTTTGCGAGTCCTTTTATCGCCTCCGCGATTCCCGGAAAACCCGTTCCCGAGACGGTCTTTTTGCTCGTGCTCGGCGCGGTACTGGGACCCCATATGCTCGGCGTCATCCATGTAGATGCTGAGGTCTCGCTTGTGTCCGAGCTGGGCCTGGCCTTTTTGTTCCTGCTTGCCGGCTTTGAGATCGACCCCAAGAGCATCACGGGCGTCGAGGGGCGCTACGGCTTGGCGACGTGGGTCGTCACGTTTGGTATCGCCTGGCTTGCCGTGCGCTTTACCCCGTGGTTCTCAGTCAGTCATTTCGACGGTATCGCCGTGACGCTTGCCCTCACTTCGACGGCGCTCGGTACGCTTGTGCCCATCATGCGTGAGCGCTCGCTCACCGGCACGCGCGTGGGCGACTCGATTCTCGCGTATGGCACTTGGGGCGAGCTCGGTCCCGTGCTCGCCATGTCGGTGCTGTTGTCTGCCCGCACTGGCATCCAAACGCTCGTTATCCTTGGCTTGTTTGCGGTGGTTTGCGTGTTGCTGGCCGTGGTCCCGAGCCGCTCCAAGCGCGTCGGCAGCCGCTTCTTTGCATTTGTTGAGGAGCGCGCCGATACCACGTCGCAGACCTTCGTGCGCCTGACGGTGCTCATCCTGGTCACGCTCGTGGCGTTCTCGGCTGTCTTTGATCTCGACATCGTGTTGGGTTCTTTTGCCGCCGGCTTTGTCCTGCGCTATATCATCCCCGAGGGCAACCATACGCTCGAGACCAAGCTCGACGGTCTGGCCTACGGTTTTTTGATTCCGGTGTTCTTTACCGTATCGGGCGCAAAGATCGATCTGACGGCCGTGGCGTCGCGCCCGGGTCTGCTCGTGGGCTTTATCGTGGCGTTGTTGATTATTCGTGCCGTGCCCATTCTTATTTCCATGAGCATTTGTCCTGCGACGCGCGATGTGTCGGCGTATGGTCGCATTACCGTGGCCCTGTACTGCACCACGGCGCTGCCGATCATCGTTGCCGTTACGAGCGTTGCCGTCAACGCGGGCGCGCTGTCGCAAGATATTGCGTCGGTCATGGTTGCCGCCGGTGCCATCACGGTGTTCTTGATGCCATTGCTCGCGCAGCTCTTCTACCGCGTGGTGGATGCCGCACCGGTCGCCGCCGTGGCAGAGGTTGCCGAGCATCCATCCGATGCGCTCGACATCTTGCGCGCCCACCACGACCTAGCGAGCTTGCTCGCGCGCGAGCATGAGCTACTGACTTCGCATGGCCATGGTCGCGTATTCGAGGGCCTGCCTACGCTCGATACGATTGCCGAGCGTCTTTCCGCCGAGGCAGCGAGCGGCCACATCGATGCCCGCATCGTGGACGCGGCGCACCTGCTTGCCGATAAGACCTATGGAGACGAGGTCGACCCGTCCGAGCTGACTCCGCGTGAGCGCCGCCGCCTGGAGCGCGCCAAGCTCGCTGTGCGCGAATACCGCCGCCGCATGCTGGAGCTCTATGCGCGCGAAGAAGCCGAAGACGACGACGGTAAGTAGTCGATACTTTCTCGGGGAAGCCGCGTCCCGCTTTGAAGGCTCGGAACGGGATGTGGTTTCCGAAACGGGGGCCGTTGGGAAGCTGTGTCCCGGAATGGGCGCTCAGAGTGGGATGCAGTTTCCGCGAGAGGCTCGTTAGGGAAAGCGCATCCCATTCTGAGCCGGAATTATGGGACGCAGTTTCCTTTTCGAATAGAAGGAGGTGCGCTGCCTGCGGTTGATGCAGACAGCGTGCCTTCTTGCATAAAGCTCTGCTGAGGTTTGAAATTAGCTCGCTATGTAAAAAAGAACCCTTAATTCCCAATACTTCAAATTCTGAAATTAGACAATGCATTTCTTGAGTCTTAATTGCAAATATCGGATATATTCGAAATAATGAAAGACGATTAAGCTATTTGATTTCAAAGGAGCGATGAAGCGATGGCGTACAAGACGCTCGAAAAACTCTTTTATGCAGATCCAAGCTCCGATCGTTATGCTTGCCATGACGAGCTGCTGCGCGAGCGCCTTACTGCCGACGGCACGGTGCGGACTGGAATTCACCTTGAGCATGGTGAACTGTTCGCTTGTGTTCCTTTGAACCTGTCCGTTGCTAGCGAGCGGATCCTCAGAAAAGAGCGAAAGATTTCCAACCTGTGGAACAGCTTGCCTTATGTGGCTTTGGGGGCCTCGATTCGTTCGCTGGTGCTTGAGGAGGTTGTTTTCAGCAACGAGATGGAGGGTGTGCACAGCACGCGGCGCCAGATTGAAGCGGCGCTGGAGTCTGCGGAGGATGCTGCGGCCGAACTTTGCGGTGCCGCCGAAAAGGAGCACACTCCTTTTATTGAATTCGCTCGCCTCTACCTTCAGCTGGTGGATGGTTCAAGTCGTCCCGGCAAACCCGAGGATATTCGCGAGATTTTCGATGCCGTCACTAAGGGCGTGCTTGACCCGAAGGACCGTCCGGATGGCAAGATGTTCCGTTTGGGTCCCGTTGTGATTGAGAACAGTCGGGGCAAGATTCTCCATCAGGGTGTTTCCTCGGAGCCCGAAATCATTGACCTCCTTGGCAAGATGATAGAGTTGGGCAATCGCGAAGATGTCCCAAGCCTCTATGCAGCCTCAATCTGCCATTTTCTCTTTGAGTATATTCACCCCTTCTATGACGGTAACGGGAGAACGGGGAGGTATCTTCTCGCGTTGAGCCTGAACGAGACGTTGTCGCAGCCTACGGTGTTGTCGCTCTCTAGGACGATTGCTGAGAATAAAACCGCATATTACAAGGCGTTTGACGTGGTGGAGAGGCCCCTTAACGGTAGCGAGGCTACTCCGTTTGTTGCAATGATGCTTGATTTGGTCGAGCAAGCGCAAGATGCCGTTCTGAGCGATTTGGCCGAAAAGCGCGTACAACTCGATGATCTCAAGCGGGCGATCGATGAACTCGACGATACGTTTACCGAAAGGGCAAAAGATATTCTGTTTTATGCGGCACAGATGCATATCTTCGGTGCCTTTGGTGAATCTACGCTTGATGGTGTGTCGGGCTATCTCGATGTGACAAAGCCGACAGCGAGTAGGTCATTGTCGAGCCTAATCGCTGCCGGATATTTAGAAAAGGTGTCCGCAAGGCCGCTCGTGTGCAAGATGACGGTGGCGGGACTTAATCTGCTCGGGCTAGAGTGAACATCGGTTATCAGACAAATGAACACTCCGAGCGTTTGCCCGCCATTCCTCCATGGTGTGAAATCGCTCTTATCCCATTGAGGCGCCTTTGAGGTCGCCAATGGACTGTTGCGGCAAGCGGTGAAAGCTATGATTCAATTTCGTTCGACACGTACGCCATGAGTTCATCGTCTAAGGCCTTCAAAGAGTCTTTGATTTCCCGCCTGCGCGCGCGGGCCTGTTCTATTTTTGTGTCACATTCTCGTTTCGCTTTGAATTCGAATGGACTGAAGAAAGAACGTCTGCTCTTAAGCTCTCGAAGTTCGTTCCCCAAACGGTCAAATTCATCTTCGAGCGCTTGTTTTTGCGACTTTTTAACAGGATTATCTAACCAATATTTGGCTTGGAGCTCTGCTTCTTTTTCAGCGCGCTCACGTTCCTTCTTCTTCTCGGGGTCGTATTCGTCACGCTTTGCCATGTCCTTTTCTAACTGTTCTCTCCGAAGCTGCTTTGCCTCATCGCTAAGGAAAAAGCCGTCGTTTGTTATTTGTTCGCTGGAGTGCTCGTAGTATCCGTAGTATCGGCGATTTGTTCGAACTTTGATACATAGCTCCTCGAGACTGCACAATATGCCCCAGCATCTTAAGAGCATCTCGTCTGTGGCAGTACCTTGTTTAGTGACTTTATTGTCAAAGAGGTCGATAGCTAAGCGAGCCGCTTTTATGCAACTATCGTACGCATCTATGCATAGATCAAAAGCTTCTTTTTCGTTGTCATAGTCGAAATCATCTGTCGCGTAGTAATCAAATACACGGACCTTGTTCCACCGTTCCGACCATGTGGAGCAGCCGTTGACCGCAGACTTTAGGATCGTGATTGCAGCATTGTAATACATTGATGAAATGTTGCGCGCTGCAAGACCGGAAAGGTCTTCGGTAAGGGCGCCGAGGAGATCTTCGATATTCTCGGGTATCTTGGCACTCTCCCCCTGCTCTTTGCTGAGCCTCTTTACGGCAGCCGTTTGTAATTCGCACACGGCCTCTATATTTTTCCATTGGAGTTCACGCGACTGTAGGTGACGAATGAGCCCCGATTGAATTAACTCTAGATTCTTCGCATTCGGTAGATTTGCAAGTTCCTGGCAGAAATAGTCTATCTCAGAGTTTGCGATAGCTCGCAAATGCTCAATGAAACCTATCGCTATGTTTAGCGCGGTGTTTATCTCATCAAAATCTGATGGGGCTCGATTTAGCAGCTTTAGCATATTAATGCATGCTGCATTTGATTCCGACAAGCGATCGTTGTCAAACGTGAGCTGCCAGTCTATCGCTTTTGCCTTTATTGACCATGCCTCGGCGTTCTTAAGATCAATCTCGAGGGCCATGGAGGCATATTTCTCAGCATCAGCGTTGTTACCGGCTTTTTGAGCGGTTCTGGCCAAGGCGAGATATCGATCGACATCTTCAGTGCGGTCTGTTTTCACTGTGCCTTCGACTTGGACAACACCTTCGACCATCATTTTCTTTGCGGTTTCAAGCGTATATTTCATTCCACAGCTTTGACAGACGAAAAAGTCTCCATCCTTGATAATCTCTGTGCTACCGCAGAGCTCGCATTGTAGCGCTTTCATTTCGATTGCTCCATTTCATACCCCTTGCTGTTCATTTCCCGTATTAGTTTCTGCTTTATCTCAAAAACGTCTTCCTTGTAAGGGAGATATAAGATGCCGTTTATATCGGACGGTTTTTCTATTGGTGGGTCGGCTTCTTTGAGAAGGATCGCGGTCCTAGACCTGCCGAATTTCATCAGTAGCATCCCAAGCTCCAAAACTACGTTCTGGCGAGCTCTTGGCTGCGGTCGATCCTGTTTATTCTTTGGATAGCCTATATCGTCCGGGGTCATAAGTACTATCCCGAAATTAGCGCAAGGGATGTATTCCATTAGTTGTTCGATTACTGTTCGGCCCCCTATAGGCTGATTATCGAGAAAAATAGGCTCGAGATTTAACTCTTCGAGAAGACGTTGGAGTTGGTTTCGTGCGGTTTTATCGTGGCCGTAAACAACGAAAACTTTGTTGTTTGGTTCATCAATGATTTCATCTTCGATGGCTTTTCGGACCTGATCAGCGTTATTTCCTTGACAAAAGAAGCCGCCGCTGTCGTAGACATATACGGCTGTTCCACTCTCGAGCTTTATTCGATAGCCAATAGTTTTGTATCTCCGGGTCGTTTTTACTGGAATTTCTTTTGAAATAAGAAGCGAGATTAATTTATCCTTATCGATCATTAGCTGTCCTTGCTTGCTTTAACCAGTGCTGCTCTTTGCCTTATCAATGAAGTCATGCGCAATATTTTCGAGTTCGCGCCTTCGATATCGTTTGATTCGATTGATTGCGATAGATCACGAAGTGCGCTCGATATTTCGTCTTCAACTTGAGCGCTTGCTTCACAACTGGCGGGGTCGGCAAGGCTTGAAGTTTCCAAGAAGCTGGTCATTGATGCGCGCAACTCTGAAGGTGATTCATCTAGAAGCAGTCTTAGCTGAAGTTCAAGGTTCTGCATGGATTGCGATTTGCTTGAAATTTGGTTTTCAATGGTAGATGCGTGAGATTCGGAAGCGCCTGTTGCGAAGAGCGTGGCTGTCGCAGCGCTTGCTAGCAGAAAACTGAGAATTGGAATTGCTGGAAGCGCCTCTGTTTTTAACGCGGACCCTAGTATGCCTAGCAACAATTGGACTGCAAACGATACGCCAATAACAAGTATCTTTGAGATACCAAATATCTTAAGATTCTTTTGGGGTCCAAATAACAAGGTTGAAACCACCAGGGCGAGCATGACCAAAGAGAATGCGCTCTCAATCCAAAAAGTGGTTGAGGGTCCAAATAAAAGTATTGTCACGCTTTCGATAGCTATGAAGAGGGCTACGGGGATTGCTGCAATATATGCCTGTGTGTTCTTCATTATGACCTCCGTGCTCCGCACTCGGGACAGAACTTCTCGGTTCCAGAGAAGCGATATCCACATTCGGAACAGAACTTTGCAGCACTTTGCTGCGAATTGGTATCCGCAGGGATGGGCTGCGTCGCGGACGTGCCGGTGGCTTGTGAGAGTGCATCGGTCATAACTGACCCCATGGTCCCGCCGACACCGGCCATTACGCCCAGACCAATTCCCATGTTTGCGTATTCGCCAGTCGCTTCGTTTTGGGCCATCTTTTCGGCAACATCGAAGCTGCGTTCCTGTTGATAGGTATAGCCTTCGATTTGCCGTTTTTCTGCGCGCGCTTTTGCGGAGATTACGGTGCGCTGCGCCGCAGTTTCTTGTTCGATAATGCTGACCTGTTGTTTTATCTGTGCTTCGCGTACGTCGGCATATTGCTTGAAATGGAGGTCCTTAAACTTCTCGTATACCGGATCACCTTCGGGTTTGACGATGGCGGTGACCAGCATTTGCGTTAATGAGAGGCCGTATGCGGCAAAGTCGGGAAGCAGCTTGTTCTTAAGCGAGTCGGATAACTCTTCAAGGTGTGCATCAAGTTCGAAAATGGAGAGTTTTTGTTCGGTAATTACTTGTGCCAGATGAGTTTTTACTCGAGTTTGCAGGAAAGCTTTGAAATAGCTGATCAGCTTGTCCTGGGAGAGCAAAGCTTCGGTTCCAACAAGCTTGAGAAGGAGCCTGCGGGGCTCTTTTACAGCAAGAGCCATCTCTCCGGACGCCCCGAGCGAGAGCGGAAATCCATAAGTCGGTTCCATGAACTGAATCTTGGAATTGGTTCCCCAGCGTATGCCCATCTGCTCGATGAGGTTAACAAAGTAGACTTCTGAGTGAAACGGGCTGACACCACCGGTCGTTATCTTCGAAATGCCGTTCAGTAACGGTAGATTTTGAGTCTCAAGTTCATGCCTGCCTGGTCCAAACGAATCCAGGGCCTGTCCATTAAGGAAGAAAATTGCTTCTTGGGTCTCGTGAACAATGAGTTGCGAGCCCGTATTGAAGTCTTCTGAGGGGTGTTTCCAGATAAAAGTTTGGTTATTGCCCTCATATTTGATGACATCCGTGATGCTCATAGTCCTCCTGCTTCCATGGTTAGTGATGTGGATTTGCTAAGATAGCCGCCGTTGCTACGACGGCAAAAGAAGTGCTGAGACCCAGGCGCAGGATGTCGCCGGGGTACAGCTGGGCGGGTGCGCCGGAGCTGATGTCGAGTTCGCTGTTATCGGCTGTTCGAATCAGATGCGTGCCGTTGGTCGAACCGAGGTCTTGTGCGTACCAAGCATTGTTCTCGGCGAAGATGCGGAGATGCTTGGCGGAGACATCCAGCCCAACATCGGTGACAGCGCCGTCTTCGAGTGCGAGCGCTCCGATGATGGAGCCCATGGTAGAAGGCTCAATGACATAAGGGCCCCCGACGACGAGTTCGTTGTCGATCCTGATAAGGCCGATCGCACGTTCGGTGCCCGTTTGTTTTAAATCGCATGGACAGAAAGAAATACTTGAGGGGGTAAACGACCTGACGTTCTCTGCGAATTCAAAGCGGTCCCTGATGTACGCGATAGCACGGGCCGGATCGCACCAACAGGCGGTCGAAACAACGAGCGTGATTGAGATAAGAGCCCTGTCATCTTTGTCTGGCTGGCTGCTGACGAGGCGCGAGGCGGCGTTCCGGTAAAGGAGCCCATTACGCCCACAGGCACCGAGCGCTTGAGCCATCGTGTCAGTCGCTGCCGCAATCATGGTATAGATGTCGGCGTTCGAATACCCTTTTTCCCGTAGCTTGTGCAGGATTTGATTCGATGCGCAGGACCAGTCGGCAAAGTAGCGATCTTCTAGGGAGCCCGGCTGCGAGTGCACAATCGTGCGCGAAAGCCAGCTGGTGTCCTGTGCCATTTGGGCGGTAGGCTGTCCATTTGTTAACGGCAGATCGGATAGTAACAGTTCGGCAAATGCGCGATGGCTCAGGGTAAATGAAGTCTTGAACAGGGAGAACATGACCTCGAGCGGTGTTTGCCGTCTTGGCATGACATTCTCCCTTCCTTGAACTTATTCGCTAAATAAAGGATAAGGGTGCCACTAGCCGATTTTACTGTGCAACAAATTGCATGTCGGTGAGCGGTCACGCCACCTGATGCGTTTGCTCCAGCATGAGAACTGGTTATCTTAGGGGCGCTATGCGGTCGCGTTTTGATTAGGATGGCACGACTCAGCCGCCCTTCGGGAAGCTGTGTCCCGGAATGGGCGCTCAGAGTGGGATGCAGTTTCCGCAAGGAGGTCCTGGGGGAAACCGTGCCCCGTTCTGATCCGAAATACTGGGACATAGTTTCCCTTTCATAACAGGAGAAGGCGCGCTGTCTGCAGTTGATTCAGACGGCGCGCCTTTTTGGTTGAGCTATGTTGAAGCTTGAAGCCAAAGCTTGTGGCTCCTTAGGAGCGGGCGGCTCCGTCGACGGGGAGCACGGCGCCCGTGACGTAGGAGGACATGTCGCTCGCCAGGAAAACAAAGGCGTTGGCGACATCCTCGGGCTCGCCCATGCGACCCAGCGGAATGGTGGCGATGATGGGCTTGATGACCTCTTCGGGCAGGTTGGCGACCATGTCGGTCTTAGTCACGCCGGGGGCGACGGCGTTGACGCGGATGCCCATGGGAGCGAGCTCGCGCGAGAGCGACTGGACCATACCGTTGACGGCAAACTTGGACGTGGGGTAACCGACGCCGGAGGGCTGGCCGTACTTGGCGACCATCGAGCTTGTGGTAGTGATGGTGCCGCCGTGGCCGGCCTCGGTCATGATCTTGGCGGCAGCCTGGTGGCCATTAAAGACGGCGACGACGTTAAGGTCCATGACCTTTGCGAACTCCTCGGCCGTGTAGTCCAAGAGGGGTGAACGCTGGGAGATACCGGCATTGTTGACGACCGTGTCCAAGCCGCCCATGTCGGCTGCAGTCTGCGTAAAGGCCTCAGTCACGGCCTCGAGCGAGGTGAGATCGCAGGAGCGACCCCAGACCTTGGCGTCGGGATAGGCGGCTGTCAGCTTCTCAACGGCCGTGTCGGCAGTCTCTTGGCGCGAGCCAAAGACGGTGACGGCAGCGCCTTCCTCGATAAAACGGCAGGCGATGGCATAGCCGATACCGCGTGTGCCTCCGGTGATGATTGCTTTCTTGCCCTCGAGCAACATGGTGCTTCCTCTCATCGCGGGCGGACATTCGCAACACAGCGTAGCCGTAACCGGAATCGGCCGTGTTTGCATATCGGTGAACGGTAGCCCGCGTTACCGATGAGCGGCTCGCGCAAATGTGCTCTGCCGTTGTGCTTAGGGCAGGTGACAAAAGGGCTCCCGTCCCACATCGGACGGGAGCCCTCAAGGCGCGTATTGCTAGGCGAGCGTTGGGCTAGTTCGCCATGACGCCTTCGGTCCAAGCTTCAACGTCCTCGATGCGCAGGACGTTGGCGACCTCGGCCACGCAGTCGACGCTGGCAAGCTCGGCGGCGGCAGCCTGGACGTCCTTCTCGAGCGCGCGGTGCGTTAGGAAGATGACCGAGCAGGCATCGCTGACGCCCGATTTGCCGTCCTCGACCTGGTTGATGAGCGAGATCGAGATGTTGTGCTTGGCAAAGATGTCGACCGTCTCGGACAGGGCGCCCACGCGGTCGGCGACTTTCAGGCGCACATAGTACTTGGTCTGGAGCTCGTCCATGGGCTTAAAGGCGAGGTTGTGACCATAGGGCTCAATCTCGGGCAGCGGAGCAACGCCGCGGCTGATCTGCTCGGAGAGCGACAGGATGTCGCCCACGACGGCACTCGCGGTGGGGAAGGAGCCTGCGCCGGCACCGTAGAACATGGTCTCGCCCACGGCGTCGCCTACCACGTAGACAGCGTTCATGGCGCCGTTGACCTTGGCGAGCATGTGGTCGGCGGGGATCAGCGTGGGATGCACGCGGACGTCGACGCCGGCGTCGGTGTTGCGTGCGATGCCCAGCAGCTTGATGGTGTAGCCGAGCTCGCGGGCCTGGGCGATGTCCTCGGCGCCGATGGTACGGATACCCTGCTGGTAGACATCGTCGGTGGTCACGCGGGTGCCAAAGCCGATGGAAGCGAGGATGGCCGTCTTGCTGGCGGCGTCGAAGCCGTCGACGTCGGCGGACGGGTCGGCCTCGGCATAGCCCTTAGCCTGGGCGTCGGCGAGCACGTCAGCGTAATCGGCGCCCTCGGCGTCCATGCGCGACAGGATGTAGTTGGTGGTGCCGTTGAGGATGCCGGCGATGGTCAGGATCTTGTTACCCACCAGGTCGTGCTCGAGCGTGCTGACAATGGGGATGCCGCCACCGCAGCTGGCCTCGCACTTAATCTGCACGCCGCACGCACGTGCCTTCTCGGCAAGCGTCTCGACATGGCGGCCCAGCAGGGCCTTGTTGGCGGAGACGACATGCTTGCCGTTCTCGAAGGCAGTGGTGAAGATCTCGGTTGCGGGATGCTCGCCGCCAATCAGCTCGACGACGATGTCGACGGCGGGGTCGGTGACGACATCGTGCCAGTCGCTCGTAAAGGCCTCGCGCTCAATGCCTGCCGCCTCGGCCTGCTCCCAAGCAAGCGCGCAGGCGCGGGTCAGCTTAAGGTCGATGCCGTAGGCTGCCAGGTACTCATCGTGGTGGCTCTTGATCAGACGGGCCACGCCGCCGCCGACGGTTCCCAGACCGATCAGACCGACGTTCACGGTGCGCAGGGGTTCGCTCATAGATAACTCCTTCGTGCATCTTATGGATGGATAAACCGCTTAAAGGTTGAGTGCATTCTAGCGTGAACCGGGGGCGCGTGCTCGCCAGGCAACAGGAGCCGCACAAAACGGCACCCCCGAAACGCTGCGGAAACATTGGAAACACGCTCGCTACAAACGGACTTCCGTAACAAACTGTCAACGTTTGCGCCATAAGGTTTGCCCTGTACCGCAAGACGGCCGCACCGCGGCCAGCGAAAAAAGGGGGACACCATGTTCAACATCAACAGCACGCTCAGCCGTAGGAACTTTCTCGCCGGCGCTGCGGCGCTCGGCAGCACCGCAGCACTCGCTGGTTGCTCGTCGGGTGGCTCGGACGGCGGCACCGCCGATGACGGCAAGACCTTCAAGATCGGTGTCATCGGCCCTCTGACCGGCGCCGCGGCAACCTATGGCGTTTCGGCCGAGAAGGGTGCCAAGCTTGCCGCCAAGGATTTCTCGACCAAGGACCTCAAACTCTCGCTTAAGTCCGAGGATGACGTCGCCGACGGCGAGAAGGCTATCAACGCCTTCAATACCCTGTGCGACTGGGGCATGCAGGCGCTCGTCGGCCCCGTCACGACTGGTGCCGCCGTCGCTGTCTCGGGCGAGATCGCCGACGATATGCTCATGGTCACGCCTTCGGCCTCGTCGCTCGACGTGACCAAGGATAAGACAACGGTCTTTCAGGTTTGCTTCACCGATCCCACCATGGGTGCCAGCGCCGCGAAGTTCTTGGCCGAGAAGTATGCAGACGCCAAGATCGCCCTGTTCTACAACTCCGGCGATACGTACAGCTCGGGTGTTGCCGATGCCTTTGCCGAGCAGGCCAAGGAGTCCAAACTTGATGTCGTCGATACCGAGACCTTTAAGGACGACTCCGCCACGAGCTTTACCAACCAGCTCACCAAGGCCAAGGAGGCCGGCGCCACGCTCATCTTTGCGCCGATCTACTACACGCCGGCGTCCGTTTTGCTCAAGAACGCCAAGGACATGGGATACGACATGACCCTCATGGGTACCGACGGCATGGACGGCCTGCTCTCCGTTGAGGGCTTCGACACCTCCCTTGCCGAGGGCGTGCTGCTCATGACCCCGTTCTCTGCCGACGATGAGAAGAACGCCGACTTCGTCAAGGCATATAAGGACGCCTACGACGAGACGCCTAACCAGTTTGCCGCCGATGCCTATGACTGCGTCCATGCGATTGTCGAGGCTATCGATAAGGCAGACATCGACATCACGGCCGACGGCGCCGACATTGCCGGCGATCTTGCCAAGGCCATGCGCAAGATCAAGATCGAGGGCCTGACGGGCGAGCTCACGTGGAACGACGAGGGCCAAGTCGAGAAGCGCGCCACAGCCTATGTGATCCAGGACGGCAAGTACATCGCCGCCTAAGTGCGCAAAAGTGCGACCGGTGAGGCCGTTTTATTCAGGGCAGGGACGCTTGTAACGGAATGGAAACATTACTTTCACACAATAAAGTGGCTAAACTGCATAAACCAATAGAAATACGCATAATTATGGATAAACGGACAAAACAAAAGAAAAGTTGAAATAATCGCCACTTTTCTCAACTAAAGCGTCTACTATTTTGCGAACGCCGAACACGGCGAAGGATGGCCTGTTGGGTAACCGAAACCCGACGAGATTTGAGAGGAGAGCCGCATGTCGAGCCTCACCGGTAAGTCATTGAACCCTGTTATGAATCGCAGGAGCGTTATCGCGAGCGCAGCAGGTCTGGGGGCGATGTCTATTCTAGCTGGCTGCTCCTCCAACGGCGGCGACAGCGGTTCCGCTTCGGGCGACGCTTCGTTTAAGATCGGCACCATCGGCCCGCTGACCGGCGCCAACGCGTCCTACGGCAAGTCCGTTACCCAGGGTGTCGAGCTTGGCTGCAAGGATTTCTCGACCAAGGAGCTGCCGCTTGCCAGCAAGGCCGAGGATGACCAGGCCGACGGCGAGAAGGCCGTCAACGCCTACAACACCCTGCTCGACTGGGGCATGCAGGCCCTCGTCGGCCCGACCACCACGGGTGCGTCGGTTGCCGTTGCCGCCGAGTGCGGTAACGACCCCGAGACGTTCATGATCACTCCGTCCGCGTCCTCCGAGGACGTCACCAAGGGCAAGGATTGCGTCTTCCAGGTTTGCTTTACCGATCCCAACCAGGGCGTCAACGCTGCCAAGTTCCTGGCGCAGAAGTATGCGGACGAGAAGTTCGTACTGTTCTATAACTCCGGCGACGCCTATTCTTCGGGCATCGCAGATTCCTTTAAGGTTCAGGCCGCTAAATCCAAGCTCGAGATTGTTGACGAGGAGACCTTTAAGGACGACTCCGCCACGAGCTTTACCAACCAGCTCACCAAGGCCAAGCAGGCCGGCGCTACCATGATCTTTGCGCCGATCTACTACACTCCGGCCTCCGTCCTGCTCAAGAATGCCAAGGATATGGGTTATGACGTCAAGATGATGGGCTGCGACGGCATGGACGGCATCCTGGGCGTGGAGGGCTTCGACACCTCTCTTGCCGAGGGCCTGCTGCTCATGACCCCGTTTTCCGCCGACGACGAGAAGAACGCCGACTTCGTCAACGCCTACAAGGATAAGTACGGCGATACTCCCGACCAGTTTGCCGCCGACGCCTATGACGGCGTGCATGCTGTGGCCGAGGCCCTCAAGGAGGCCGGCCTTGGCGTCGACGCTGATCCAACCGAAGTCGCCGAGAAACTGCCCGAGGCCATGTGCAATATTACCGTTGACGGCCTGACCGGCAAGCTCTCCTGGAACGACAAGGGCCAGGTCCAGAAGGACCCGACTGCGTACGTCATCACCGACGGCAAGTACGTACAGGCCTAATTGGCCGCCTTACATAGAGCGGGTTTGGTCTCAAGCAGGGGAGGTTTTGGCCTTCCCTGCTTGCTTGGTATCTAGGGACAACGTAGCGTCCCTGTTTCATACATCAACTGGAAACCTATTCGAAAGGGGGATGTGGAACATGACGGTCTTTATTCAATACCTGGTCAACGGCCTGTCCATGGGCAGTGTCTACGCCATCATCGCGTTGGGCTACACCATGGTCTATGGTATCGCCAAGATGCTGAACTTCGCTCACGGCGACGTCATCATGGTCGGTGCCTATGTCTCGTTCTGCGCCACGTCGTATCTCGGCCTCCCGGGCTGGGCATCTGTAATTCTCTCTTGCGCGGTCTGCACGGTTCTCGGTGTTCTCATTGAGGGTCTGGCCTATAAGCCGCTGCGCCAAGCAGGCCCGCTGGCCGTTTTGATCACGGCCATCGGCGTGTCCTACTTCCTGCAGAATGCCGCGCAGCTTCTGTGGGGCGCCACGCCCAAGAACTTCACTTCGCTCGTCACCTTCCCGGTGCCGGAGTTCTTGGCCAAGTTCAACGTGAGCGCCGTATCGCTCGTCACCATCGTCGCCTGTCTGGTTATCATGGCCGGCCTGATGTTCTTTACAGGTAAGACCAAGATGGGCAAAGCCATGCGCGCCGTGTCCGAGGACAAGGCCGCCGCTCAGCTCATGGGCATCAACGTCAACCGCACCATCTCGATGACGTTTGCCATCGGCTCTGCCCTTGCCGCCATCGCCGGTGTGCTGCTGTGCTCCTACTCGCCGGTGCTGCAGCCCACGACGGGTGCCATGCCTGGCATCAAGGCCTTCGACGCCGCCGTCTTCGGCGGTATCGGCTCCATCCCCGGCGCCTTTGTCGGTGGCATTCTCATCGGCATCATCGAGGCGATGGCGCAGGCCTACATTTCCACGAGCCTTGCCAACTCCATCGTCTTTGGTGTTCTGATCATCGTCCTGCTCGTCAAGCCTGCCGGCCTCTTGGGCAAGTACGTCCCCGAGAAGGTGTAGGTGAGCGTTATGAAGTTTCTTAAAGACAAGCAGACGCGTCACGACTTTGTTACGTACGCCATGTGCCTTGTGGCGTTCGCCATCGTGTTCTTTATGCAGTCCAACCACATGATTCCGCGCATGATCGCCGGTCAGCTGGTTCCCATCACGGCCTATATCGTCATGGCCATCTCCCTTAACCTCGTCGTCGGCATCGCGGGCGACTTGTCGCTGGGCCACGCGGGCTTTATGAGTGTCGGTGCCTATACGGGAATCGTTACCGCGGTCGCGCTGGAGAGCGCCGTTCCCTCCGATCCGGTGCGCCTTATCATCAGTATCGTGGTCGGCGCCATCGCTGCCGCCATCCTGGGCTTCTTGATCGGCATCCCGGTCCTGCGCCTGAGCGGCGACTATCTGGCCATCGTGACCCTGGCTTTTGGCGAGATCATCAAAGAGATCGTCACCTGCCTCATTGTGGGCGTCGACTCCCGCGGCCTGCATGTGATCTTTAACATCACGGGTAACTCCACGATCGACGACCTGCACCTGCTCGAGGACGGCACCGCCATCATCAAGGGCGCGCAGGGCGCATCGGGCGTGTCGACCTATTCGACTTTCCTTGCCGGCGCCATCCTGGTCATGGTCGCACTCGTGATCGTGCTCAACCTGGTTCGCAGCCGTACCGGCCGTGCCATTATGGCCGTGCGTGACAACAAGATCGCTGCCGAGTCCGTGGGTATCTCCGTCACCCAGTACCGCATGATCGCCTTCGTGGTTTCCGCTGCCCTCGCCGGCGCTGCCGGAGCCCTCTTCGGCGGTAACTTCTCGCAGCTCTCCGCCACCAAGTTCGACTTCAACACGTCCATCCTCATTCTGGTGTTCGTGGTCCTGGGCGGTCTGGGCAACATGCGCGGCTCCGTCATCGCGGCGGCGTTGCTTACGGTGCTTCCCGAGCTGCTCCGTCAGTTCTCGGACTACCGCATGCTCATCTACGCCATCGTGCTGATCCTGGTCATGATCTTTACCAACAACCCGCAGCTCAAGTCGTTCTTCGCACGCATTAAGGACCGCTTTGCTTCCAAGAAGGAGGTGGCAGCCGATGCCCAGTAAGTTTGAGTTCAACAAGGGCAAGATGGTCCCGTATCCTTCTGGCGCCATCGTTCCCGACCGCGACCTGGGCCAGCGCCCGGCGCTCGAGTGCATCCACTTGGGCATTGAATTTGGCGGCCTTAAGGCAGTCGACGACTTTAGCCTGACCATCGGTAAGACCGAGATCGCCGGTCTGATCGGTCCCAACGGTGCCGGTAAGACCACGGTCTTCAACCTGCTCACCAAGGTGTACCAGCCCACGCACGGTACCATCCTGCTCGACGGTGAGGACACCTCGGGCAAGTCGGTCTATCAGGTCAACCGCATGGGTATTGCCCGTACCTTCCAGAACATTCGCCTGTTCAACACCATGACGGTGGAGGACAACGTCAAGGTCGGTCTGCACAACCAGGAGCGCTACTCCGGCTTTGAGGGCGTGCTGCGCCTGCCGACGTATTGGAAGCACGAGAAGGCCGCCCACGAGCGCGCCATGGAGCTGCTGTCCATTTTTGATATGGAGCACCTGGCAAACGAGCAGGCCGGCTCGCTGCCTTACGGCGCCCAGCGTCGTCTGGAGATCGTCCGCGCGCTTGCCACCAACCCCAAACTGCTGCTGCTCGACGAGCCTGCCGCCGGCATGAACCCGTCCGAGACCGCGGAGCTCATGGAGAACATCGTCAAGATCCGCGACACCTTTGGCATCGCCATTATGCTTATCGAGCATGATATGTCGCTCGTCATGAACATCTGCGAGGGCATCTGCGTGCTCAACTTTGGTAAGGTCATCGCCAAGGGCACGGCCGAGGAGATCCAGAACAACGATGCCGTAATTGAGGCATATCTGGGCAAGCAGGATAAGGGGGAGAACTAAATGGCAGAGCCGATGCTTTCCGTCTACAACATCAACGTCTGGTACGGCGCTATCCACGCCATCAAGGACATCTCCTTTAACGTCAACGAGGGCGAGATCGTGGCCCTGATCGGCGCGAACGGCGCCGGTAAGTCCACGACGCTTAAAACCATCTCGGGCCTGCTGCGTTCCAAGACCGGCTCCATCAAGTTTATGGGCGAGGACATTACCCATACGCCTGCCGATAAACTGGTGGGCAAGGGCCTGGCCCAGGTTCCCGAGGGCCGTCGCGCCTTTTTGCAGATGACGGTCGAGGAGAACCTGGAGATGGGCGCCTACACGCAGCCCAAGTCCACGGTGGCTCCGGGCCTTGAGCGCGTCTACGAGCAGTTCCCGCGCCTTAAGGAGCGCCGTCGCCAGGTCGCCGGCACCCTTTCGGGCGGCGAACAGCAGATGCTCGTTATGGGGCGCGCCCTTATGAGCAACCCCAAGCTGCTCATGCTCGATGAGCCTTCCATGGGTCTGGCGCCGATTCTGATTGAGCAGATCTTCCAGATTGTCGAGGACCTGCACAAGGCCGGCACCACGGTGCTTCTGGTCGAGCAGAACGCCCAGATGGCGCTTTCAATCGCCACGCGCGGCTACGTGCTCGAGACCGGCAAGATCACCATGACCGGCAGCGGCCAAGAGCTGCTCCACGACGACAACGTCCGCAAAGCCTACCTGGGCGGCTAGATAGTTACGCGGTTTTACCAAACCGCGTAACGGCTCGACGCTGCGCGAGCGCCAGAGCGACAACTTGTCATTCAAAGAGGGCGGCATGACCAGAAGGTCAATGCCGCCTCGTTTCAAGGCACCTTGCTCGCTCTGGCGGGCTTTCGCTGTCCGCGCCAAAACATC